>NZ_AECZ01000002.1 GCF_000179555.1 Solidesulfovibrio fructosivorans JJ] | reverse complement strand
CCCGTTGAAAGTTTTTGAAGAGGGGTCCAGGGGGGAAACTTTTTTCAAAAAGTTTCCCCCCTGGCCGCCGGAGGCATCCTCAAACGTATGCGGCAAAAAAAAGCGACAGTCATTCTAGCCATGGCCGCGCTGGCGGCGCTGGTCCTGATCGCCTTTGCCGGCGTGCTGGCGCGGCCGGGCATGGTCGGCCATACCTGGGACTGGGGCATTCCGGCCTTTGCCGAGCAGTTCCGGGCCATGGCCAGGCACCATTTTTCCACCTGGGACGCCTATTTCGAGACCGGCCGCTACCACTATTTCAAGCTGGAGCTGCTCTACTGGCTCATCCTGTGGCCGTTTTCCCTGGCCGGCGGCGAGGCCGTGTCCAAGTGGCTGCCGCTGGTGTTGACGTTTTGTTCCGGCGCGGCCATGTGGCCGCTGGCAAGGCGGCAGGGGCTTTCGCCCGTGTTCGCGCTTTTCGCCGCCGTGTTCTACGCGTTTTCCCCGTATGCGCTCTCCCGCATCGTGGCCGGGCACATGCCCATGCTGGCCGGCTATGCGCTTTTGCCGCTGGTGATCCTGGCCGCCCAAACGCTCATGGAACGCGTGGAGGGGAAACGGCGCGGGATATTTTATTTCACGGTGCTGACCGGCTTTCTGCTGGGGCTCACCTCGCTGCATCCGGGCGTGGGCATGAGCGCCGCGGCCATGCTTTCCATCGCCTTTGCCTGGCGGCTTTTTTCCAGCCGGCGCAAAAAGACGCTCGTCGCTTGTTTCGTGGGCATCGGCCTTGTGGCCGTGGCCATGAACATCCACTTCATGGCCCCGTTCGTGGGCGATTATTTCGGCAAGGGGGCCATCCGCCACGGCTGGGGGCTTTCGGTTTCGGCCGAGGGCGACGTGACCGTGGACACGGAGCTGCCCAGGCGCGAGGCCTACCACCAGTCCACCAGCCAGCCCATCGACGCCTCGGCGCTTTTGCGCCTGCGCCAGGGCATGGACACCGAATACGTCTATCCCATTCCGACCGGCATGGCCGTGCCCTGGTACGCCGCCGCGCTTGTGGTCACGCTCGGGGTGTTCGTCTACGCCTTTCGCCGGCGCAAGACGCCGGAGCTGACCGCGCTCTACGTCACGGCCATCATCGGCGTGCTGCTGGTTTCCGGGTCGCGCACCCTGCCGGGGATGCTTTTCTACCAACTGCTCCTCAAAAAAACGCTGCCCATCCTGTTCGCCGCCTTTTCCAACACCACCCGCTGGCTGCCCCTGGTGGTGCTGCCGTACGCCCTGCTTTTCGCCCGGGCCGCCGCCGATCTGGCCGGGGTGTGGAAGCCGCGCGTCACGGCCCTTGCCGGCGCGGCAACGGTGCTCGTCTTTGTCTCGCCGTTTCTGGCCGGCGGGCTCACCCGGCCCTTTGACGCCGCTAAGGACATCCAGCCGCTGACCATCAAGCAGACGCCCATCGGCAAGGAGGACGCGGCCGTCTACAGCTATTTGCGCGACCGCCGCGACGATTTCCGCGTCACCTACCTGCCGCCCATCGGCATCACCTGGCCCGGGGACACCGACTTCACCTTCGAGTGGACCTCGGCCTATTCGCCCAAGCCCTTTTTCATGGCGTTTAAGACCCAGCCCCTGGCCGAAGCGATTTTCCCGGGGCTTTACGCCGAGCATCCGAACACGCGGCTGGCGCGGCTTTTGGCCCTCGGTTCAGGCCGGTTCCTGGTCTACCCCCACTACGCCCACGCCTACACCTACGACGATTTCCAGCCGGCCTACCGAGCCCCGTCCGTGGTCGACGGCTACAAGGACTACAAGCCCGTGCTCGACGCCAATCTGGCCATGCAGCGGGGGCTGGCCGCGCTGCCGCTTTTCAGCGACGTGGACCTTTACGAAAATACGGAGTTCTTGCCCCTGGTGCGGCCCGGCGACCGGGTGGCGGCGGTGGAAAACGTGGGCACGGCCAGGGTCGTGAACCCGGTGGTGGCCGCCCTGTCCGAGGAAGTGGGCCTGCCCGGCTACGATCCCGGCACGGTCTATCTGCGCGCCGGGCATGATGCGGTCTTCCTGAAATTTCTGGACACCATCATGGGCCGGGGGGCGAAGGACAGCCGGCTCATCTACGAACGCGCCACCGACGCCAAGCTGGCCGTGTCCAGGCCGGTGGACCGCCTCAAAACGCCCACCGTTGAATTTCGCCGCCTGGGCCCGACCCGGCTCCGAGTGCGCCTGCACGGCGTGACCGCCGGTTTTCCCCTGGTTTTCCAGGAGACCTTCCACACCGGCTGGAAGGCGCTGCTCGTGCCGCGAACGGCCGCCGCCCTGACCGGAACGCGGGAAACGCCGCCGTCCCTGGCCACCTATGCCCCCCTGCCCGTGCAGGGGTCGGACGTCGCCGACGCCGCCACCCTTGCCGGGTACCTCAGGGACGGCATCGTCTCGACGCTTGGCGACGGCCGGGAAAAGTCGCGCCACGCCTTCCTCTACGGTCCGGGCGGCGCGGTGGTCGGCAAAAACGACAGGCGCTTCGTCGTGGACTACGTTTCGAAGCTTCGGGCCGGGGCCGTGCAAAACGACAACCTCCCGGACGGTGGCCCGTTCGAGGGCTTTTTCCCGGGCCGCTTTTCGCCCAAGGACGCCGCCGCCCTGTCGCATCCCCTGAACCCGGCCGGCTGGGCCGTGACCAAAGTCGGCAAGCCCGTGGCCTGGCCGGACGCGCTCCATGTCGAGGCCTACGGCTACGCCAACGCCTGGTGGTTCGACCCCGCCCTGCTGTCGCTTCTGCCCCGGGCCACGGCGACCACGCCGGGCTACTACGCCGTGGGCAAGGACGGCCGGATCGACTGCGAAGTGCTCCTTTCGTTCGCCCCGCAAAGCTCGTACATCATCGGGCTTATGCTCAGCGCGACCGCGATGCTCCTGTGCCTTGTCATCATCCTGACCGGGCCGTTTTTCTTAAAACGCCAAGGGGTGTCCCAATGACGAACCTGCATGCTCCCGCCACCTTGCCGGTCCCGGTCAGCCGTGGCTTTGGCGGAGCGGTTTTTCTCGGGCTTTTCGCCGTGCTGGCCCTCATGGCCTGTTTCAAATACCTGGCCCTGCATTCCACGGTGTTCGACCTGGGCGTCTTTTTGTCCAACCTCTATTCCCTGCACCGCTACGGCGAGTGGTGGCGGGCCTTTCTCGGCCATGCCCAGCCGCTTTTGCCGCTGTATGCCCAGGTCTACCGGCTCGTGCCCGACCAGGCCGCGCCGCTGGTGCTTCTCACCGTCCAGGGCCTGGTCCTGGCCCTGCCCGCGCTTATGGCCGCCAGACGTTACGGCATGCTGGCCGCCCTGGCCTATGCCCTCTATTTTCCGGTCTGGACCAACGCCCTGTTCGATTTCCACCTGGACCACCTGCTCATTCCGATCCTTTTCGCCTTCCTGGTCGCCGCCACGTCGGGCCGGACGCGCCTGGCCTTCGTGCTGGGCCTGCTCCCCTGCCTGGTGAAGGAACCGTATGCCCTGACCACGATATTTTGCGGCGCGTATCTGGCCTTCGTGGCCGAGGAGCGCAAGGCGGGCTGGGGGCTCATGCTCCTTGGCGCGCTGTATTTCTACGTCGCCACGGCCTGGATCGTGCCCTACTGCACGGCCGACGGCGGCCTCGGCGCCGCAAGCGGCGGCTATGCCTGGCTCGGCGGGGGTCCGGGCACGGCGCTCGCCACCTGCCTGCTGCATCCGCTGACCGTGCTCGACGAGATGTTCGGCGTGGCCGGCAAATGGAAATACCTGGGGTTCCTGTTCGGGGCGCTGCTCTTTTTCCCGCTTTTCCGGCCCAAGCTCCTGCTGCCGGCCGTGCCGGCCCTGGCCCTGGCCCTGCTGTCCACCCAACCCAATTATTACGGCTGGGCCAACCACTACACCGCCGGCGCGGCCGGAGTACTTTTCTTCGCCTTTTGCGAGGTGCTCGGGCCGGTGCGCATCCTGGCCCGGCAATCGGGCATCGGCGCGCACTATTCCGGATTGGCGCTTTTTACGGCCCTGGCTGTGGGGCACGTGCTTTTGGCCCCCTCGCCCGTGTCGCGCCTTTTTTTGACCACGGACAATTTCGCCTTCTCCATGGAGGCCTATGAACCCACGGCCCGCGACGCCGCCATCCTGGCCGAGATCCTGAAAGCCGTGCCGCGCGACCCGGACCTGCCGGTGGTGGCCCAAAACACGCTCAATTGGGGCGCGCTGGCCGAGCGGCTCGACTACAACAGCTTTCCCCTGGGCGTTTTTACGCCCCATCCCGTGCGCGACCTGTCCAAGGCCAGCTTCGGCGATTTCTGGAAATTCGTGCGCACCGGCAAAACCGACCTGCCCGTGCGCTCCTGGCAGGCGCAGTACGTGCTGCTCGACCTGACCCGGCCGTGGTTCGTGCTGGACAAGGGCTGCGAATTCCAAAACGGGGCCTGCCGGGACAAAGAAGTGGCCAGGGAATTTTCCGAACTGGTCGACCGGGCCAAGGCGCAGCTCGAGACCGTCTACGACCAGGGCGGCTTCCTGATCCTGCGCCGCCCCCAGCCCAAGCCCGCGCCCGCTCCGGCGGCCCAGACGCAACCGGAAGGGGAGGCTCCCGCCGCGCCCGGCACAGCCCCGATGTCCCCGGACGGCCAGACGTCGCAAGCGCCGAATGCCGCGCCCGGGGCCGCAGCGCCCGAAGCGGCGCCGGCCGGACAAAACGCCGTCCGCCACGCCCCCGACGCCCGCCGCACCGGGCGGGCCGGCCGCGACGCCGGCTCCGGCGACCGTCGCGCCCGCAAGCCCGCATGAAGAGGTGGAAGTGGAAGTGCTCGACCGCTTCCCGACCCAGTATCCCCGTAAAAAGGCCAAGCCGGCCGGGGAAACGCCAAGCGCTGCACAGCCCGACGCCGCCGGTTCCGTCACCCCGGAAACGCCGGCCACGGATACGCAGCCGGTCAAGGAACACAGGCGCTCACGCCGCCACCGGGAAGCGACCGAGAATCCGGCTCTGGCCCCGACACCGGCCACGGGAGGCGACAATGCTCCCGCGCCGTAGTTTTTACGCCGCCGTCCGCCTCCTCGCCGCCACCTGGGTCGTCCTGATCGCCTTGGCGACCATCCGGGTCGCCCCGGCGGGGGCCCTGGACCTCGATCCCAGCCCCCAGCGCGCCCCGGTGCGCCTGCCCGGCGACATTTTCGGCGGCAAGGGGCCGGTCGACGGCACGGTGCGGGTCAAAATCGGCGTCAAGAAAATCAAGTATTCCCGCGTGCTCGAAACCGCGCCCCTGACCGTACCCGCAGGGGGGGACACGAACGCGGCCATCCGCGACCTGCCCCTGACCGCGCCGGACGGAAAAAAAGAACTGGCCTTCGGCCGGTTCAACGAAGTGGGGCTGACCCTGCGCGACGCCGATCCGGACAATCCCAGTCTGGCCGCGCTTGCCGTGCGCACGCGGCAGGGCCGGTCGTTCGTCAGCGATCCCCTGGAATGCGTCTCCCGGCTGGGCCAGGCCTACCTGGAAGCCGCCGCCGCGCCGGACGCGTCCGTGCCCGTGGCCCGGGCCGAGTGGGCGGACAAGACGCCGCTCTATCTCATCCGCCGGGTGCTCGATCTCCCCTTCGACGACGCCTGGCACGTGGCCGAGGACGGGCCGTCCACCTTTTTGCAGCGCCGCTTCGACCGCGACCTGCTCGACATCGGCGCGGTGGACCTGATCCTGCGCCGCCCGGTCCCGGTCCAGGTCAACCTGGTGGCCGCGCTGGACCCGGCCCATCCCCGGGCGCGCACGGTCCTCGACTGGTACGGGCTGGCCAAACGCACCTTCGAGCTCCCCGACGGCCGCACCGTGCTGCGGGTCTATGTCGGCCGCTACCTGCGCGAACATTACGCCGGCATCAAGGCGGCGAAACTCAAAGAAATAAGCCTGATGTTCTTCCGCCAGGACGCCGCCGAAGTCCGGCGCGACAAAGTGGTGGAGCGCCTGGTCTTTACGCCTTCCGGCCTCGACGCGGCCGCCGTGGCCAAGGATGGCCTGCCCGGCCGGCTGCCGACCAGGGTACGCGAACCCTTTACCGGGGTCCGGCGCGTCTTCGTCAACATCGCCCCGGCCGCAGCGGCCATGGGCGCGTCCGATACGGCCACCGCCACCTTGCGCTTGCTGCCCATGGCCCCGAAACTTCCCGGCGGCGCGTCGGTGGAGGACGCCTTCCTGGCCCTGGTTTCGCCGCGCCGCGACACCCCCGCCTTTCTGGCCGCCGCCGACGAGCTGGCCACCAGCCTCGGCGCGGCCCCGGACATCGACCGGCCCGACGGCGGCGTGACCGTGACCCCGCTGTGGAGCCTCGCCGCGCCCTTTGCTCCGGCGCAACAGCGCTTCGCCTTTGGCGACGCCCGGACCGAAACCCCGGTCTTCGTCTCGGGCGCGCCCAGCCTGTTGAGCGCCCCCGGCGGCGTGCGGCTCTACCGCACGGGACAGGGGCTTTCCGTCGAGGGCCGGGCCGACCGGCTGCGCATTCCGGTCACGGCCGCCTTCACCCCGGCGGCGGACACGGCCTATTTCTTCCGTCTGGACATCGGCCGCGCCCCAGGACTCTCCGGCGTCTTCCTGGACGTCTTCGAAACCTCCGGCGGCAAGCCGGCCAGGACCTACGCCCTGCGGCCGGGCACGCCGACCCGGCTTGACGGCCTGCCGCCAAGCGTTGCCGGCGCGACCCTGCGCTTCACCTTCACCGGCCGCGAGTTCGCCCTGCCCTTCACCCGGGCCATGCTCGCCGCCGTGCCCACGGGAAAGCCCCACCAAGGGCTCTACGCCGCCCGGCTGCCCTGGCCCGTGACCACCGCCGCCAGACCGGACAAGGCTGCGGGCCCGGGACGCTTTTCCCCGCTGACGCCCTTTGGCCGCCTTTCCTGGCTGACCGCCGCCTACAGTCTGACCGGCGATCCCGTGGCCGTATCCATTGCCGGCGGACAACCGGCCATTCCCGACACCCGCTCCGGCATCCTGGCCGGCAGATTGGCCGACGAGCCGAACGCCGTGTTGCCCGGCGCCGTGGACGTCGCCGTTTCGGGCCGGGACGGGCGGGCCCCGGGCAGCCTGGAACTGACCCGGGCCGCCTTTTCCGGTCAGGCGCAGGCCGACTGGCGCGCTATTTTCGCGGCCGGTCCCCTCCTCGACCTCGGCGGCAAACGGCTTTCCCCGGGCAACCTGTCCGAGGAAGCGGCCGCGCGCCTGCACGCCGCCGACGCCTGGCTGGATATCGGCCCGGCCGACCTTCCGGCCCAAAAGGCCTCGGCCCGCTTTTTCAGCCATCCCTGGTACGACGTGGCCGGACTGTGCTTCGAGACCAAGGCCCCCATCGACGTCGGCCGCTTCGCCGCCCCTCCCCACCCCCGGGGCGCGGGCCATGAAAATACCCTGACGCGCGCCCTGGCCGCGGTGGCGCTTTTGGCCGCCGTCTGGCTCGGCCTGCGCCTTGTCGGCCCGGCGCGCCTGCGCGCACTGGCGGCACGGCCCGCCCGCTGGCTGGCCACGCCCCCGGCCGATCCCCGCGACGCCCGCCGGGAGATGCTCTGGGGCCTTGGGGCCTGCGCGGCGCTCCTGGCCGTCAGCCTGGCCCTTAGCGCGGCCGCGTCGCGTCTGGTTACGCCCCTTGCCGCCATGGCCCTCCTTCCGGTATGGCGGGTGCTCGCGCCGGCTGTGGCCGCCCGGCTGTCCCGGCGCGCCGCGCCGCTTGGCGCATGGCTGGCCGAGGATCCCGGCCGGCCGTATTTCCTGGGCTTTTCCCTGTCGCTCGTGTTCGCCGCCGTGCTGCGACTGGCCATGCTGGCCCGTCCGGCGGAATTTCTGGTCCAGGCCGGGCTTTACTGTTTCCTGGCCGGGCTGTACCTGGAGCTTGCGCCGGACCGGCGCGAAACCGACGCCAACTCCGCGCGACCGCCCGCGTCGTAAGCCTACGTATCCATCGCCCCTTTCAAGGACGTGCCCGCGTGAAACGCTTTCTCAAGCAGAATTTCGTCATCCTCATCCTGCTCAATTCCGGCAACCTCTTCAATTACCTCTTCCAGCTCGTGGTCGGCCGGTCCATGAGCCCGGCCGATTTCGGCGGGTTCAACGCGCTCAATTCCACCATGGTCATCTTCGCCGCGCCGCTGGCCATCGTGCCGTTGGTCATGGCCCGGTTCACGGCCCGGTTCGTGCTGACGGACATGGGGCTCGTGCGGGCGCTGCTCTCCCGGGCCGGGCTTTACGCCACAGGGCTCGCCGTCGTCGCCTACGGCATCGGCGCGGCCTGCCTGCCGCTTATCCAGTCCTTTTTGCACATCGAATCCCCCACGCCCGTGCTGCTCATGCTCGGGGTCATGGCCGGATCGTTCATCCTGCCCGTGCCTTGGGGCATGCTCCAAGGGCTCCAGCGCTTCACCGGCTACGGCATCGCCGGCGCGTCCAACGCGCTTTTCCGGCTGCTCGGCGCGCTGCTTTTCGTCATGTTCCTCACCTGGGGCATCAACGGCGCGCTGCTTTCGAGCCTCACCGGCATCGCCGCCGCCATCGCGGTCAACTGCCTCTTTTTGCGCGACGTTTTCCCCTTGAAGGCCTCCCCCCTGCCCAAGGGACTCATCAAGGAAGTCGGCACCTATTCCATCGGCATGCTCATCTCGTCGGTCATCGTCATGGTGCTCGGCAACCTCGACCTGGTGCTGGTGCGCCACTACTGCGACGCCGAAGGCGCGGGACTTTACGCCACGGCCGCCATCCTCGGCCGCATCGCCTTTTACCTGCCCTCGGTGCTCATGAGCGTGCTTTTCACCGAAGCGGCGTCGGCCAAGGAGTCCGGCCGCAACGACCTGTCCTCGCTGTGGACGTCCATGGGCCTGACCGCCCTTCTCGGCGGCGGATTCGCCCTTTTCTGCCTTATCGCCTCGAGCTTCGTGGTGAAGCTCCTTTTCGGCGCGAGCTACACCGCCGCCGGGCCGCTTTTAACCGTCATCAGCGGCGCCATGGCCCTCCTCGCCGTGGCCAACATCCTGTTCGTCTATTTCCAGGCCCGCTCGGAATTCGGCTTCGTCTGGTTCCAGGTGGCCGGGGTCGGTCTTTTCCTGGGGCTGGTCACGGTCTTTCACGACACGCCCATGACCGTGGCCTGGCTCCTTTTTTCCGGCATCAGCGTCATGCTCGTCGGGTCGCTCGCGTGGCTCCTTGTGCGCGTGCGTTCCCGCAAACCCGAGGTAATGCCCCATGCAGGTTGAGTTCTACCGTCACAGCCTCGAGGAAAAGGACATGGACAATGTCCTTGCCGTCCTGCGCTCCGTTTTTCTGACCTCCGGCCCGGTCGGAGCCAAGTTCGAGGCCAAGTTCGCCGATTTCACCGGCATCCCCCACGTGGTGGCCCTGTCCTCCTGCTCCGGGGCCATGCACCTGACCCTGCTCGCCCTGGGCCTCGCCCCGGGCGACGAGGTCATCACCACGCCCATGACCTTCATCGCCACCTCCACGGTCATCATGCACTGCGGGGCCAAGCCCGTGTACGTGGACGTGGAGCCCGACACCGGACTGCTCGACGCGTCCAAGGTCGAAGCCGCCATCACGCCCCGCACCAAGGGCATTCTGCCCGTGCACCTCTACGGGGCCATGTGCGACATGAAGGCCCTTGCCGCCATCGCCCAAAAACACAACCTCTTCATCGTCGAGGACTGCGCCCACGCCATCGAATGCTCCCGCGACGGCGTGCGCCCGGGCGAAATGTCCGAGGCCTCGTGCTACAGCTTCTACGCCACGAAAAATCTCACCTGCGGCGAGGGCGGGGCTATCGCCTGCCACGGCGCCGACATGGCCGCCCTGGCCCGGCAGCTCGCCAACCACGGCATGAGCAAGAACGCCTCGGGCCGCTACCACGGCAAATACGAACACTGGGACATGGTGGCCGAAGGCTGGAAGTACAACCTGGACGATATCCGGGCCGCCCTGCTCGTGGACCAGCTCGACCGCCTGCGCGGCCTGCGGCAGCGCCGGCAGGCCATCGTCGACCGCTACGACGCCGGATTCGCCGGCGCGCCGGGCATCACCCGCCCCCGCGCCCCCGGCACCTCGGCCCACCACCTCTACACCCTCTGGGTCGACCCCGAACGCCGCGACGCCATCCTCCACGAACTGAAAGGGCGCGGCATCGGCGTGGCCGTCAACTACCGGGCCATCCACACCCTCACCCACCTGCGCAACACCCTTGGCTACGCCCCCGAGGACTTTCCCGAAGCCTACCGCATCGGCCTCTCGACCATCACCCTGCCGCTGTACCCGAAACTCGCCGACGACCAGATCGACTACGTCATCGAAACCGTCCGCGATGTCGCGAAGTAGGACAGTTTGAAAAGCTGCCGGGGGAAAACCTTTCTGAAGAAAGGTTCTTCCCCCGGGCCCCCTTTCCAAAGACTTTCATAAATAATGACGGTGAGTCACAGACGATAGTAGAAAATTTGGGAAGGGGAGAGCGCGAGAGGGGAGAACCCTTTTTAAAGGGTTTCCCCTCTCGCATTTTTTGTTTAGGAGCCTCTTATGAGTGGGAATACCTTTGGCACTGTTTTTCGTCTGACCACGTATGGCGAGTCCCATGGCCCGGCCCTTGGCGGCGTGGTGGACGGCTGTCCGCCCGGGGTGCCGCTCGATGCCGCCCTTATCCAGCGCGACCTGGACCGTCGCCGCCCCGGAGCCGGGGGGCTTACCGGCACGGCCCGCAAGGAGCCCGACGCCGTGCGTCTGCTCTCCGGCGTTTTCGAGGGCGCAACCACCGGCACGCCCATCGGGTTCGTGATCGAGAACACCAACCAGCGCTCCCGGGACTACGAGGAAGCCAAGAACCTGCTGCGCCCGGGCCATGCCGACGGCACCTACCTGGCCAAGTACGGCCGGCGCGATTATCGCGGCGGCGGCCGGTCCTCGGGTCGGGAGACCGCCGCCCGGGTGGCCGGCGGGGCTATGGCCGGCGCGTTCCTTACCGGCTGCGGCATCGAGGTTACGGCCTACACCGTGGAATTCGGGGGCATCCCGGCCACTGCCGTGGACATTGCCGGCGCGGCGGACAGGCCCTTTTGCGCCCCGGACCCGGCCATCGTGCCGGCCTGGGAAGCGCGGGCCAAGGAGGCCATGGCCTCGGGCGACAGCCTGGGCGGCATTGTGGAGATCACGGCCACGGGCGTTCCGGCCGGGCTTGGCGAACCGATCTTCGACAAGCTCGACGCTAGGCTCGCCTATGCGCTGATGGGCGTGGGCGCGGTCAAGGGCGTGGAGATCGGCAACGGCTTCGCCGCCGCGCGCCTGACCGGCTCCGCCAACAACGACCCCATCGTCACCCCGCCCGAATCCAACCATGCCGGCGGCATCCTGGGCGGCATCGCGAACGGCCAGCCCATTGTGGCCCGGGCGGCGATAAAGCCCATCCCGTCCATCGCCGTGCCCCAGCGCACCACGGACATTGCCGGCAATCCGGCCACGATCGTGGTGGGCGGCCGCCACGACCGCAGCGCCATACCGCGCGTGGTGCCGGTGCTGCGGGCCATGGTGCAGTTGGTGTTGGCCGACATGACGCTTTTGCAACGCACGGTGCGTTAGGCCGACGGGATGCGCGGACACGCGAAGAGGTTGGCCGTGTCCGTGCATCCAACGGTTTTTTCAAAGAAAATTTTCCGAAATTTTATTGTCGGCGAGGTGACATGCCTACTGTTTCTTTTTGACTCGTCGAAGCCTTTTGCTGCCCCAATTCGTCCCAGTATACTAATATAATGAAATAATTTACTATTTCAGACAATCTCACAAGCCCTTTCACTTCATGAAACACGGGAAACTTCCTGTTTTGTCTTGTATTCTTCCGCAACTTCTCGTACTCTTTCAATAACCTGTGGGTTTCTTGATATTTTTCCCGTGGTGCGATCTTTGCTTAGTTGACGCCTGCACGGACGTTTCGTCACGCAATCCACCGATTCCAACCGGGTCATGAGGGGTCGTGGGTCATCATGATCGGGTGTTGGCGACGATTATCCCGCTGCCGCAAGATCGCGCTGCCGCATAAAGAAGGAGGCGAATATGGATGTACCGAGCAAGAGTAACAAAGCTTGGCAAGAAATTGTGACGGGAAAGAAAACCTACCAGCTCAAGTTCCTTGCCGCCAAGATCCTGCTTGGGCGCCTGACGCGAGCGGTGAAGGAAGACCCTTCGCCGGAGAACATCAGCGCCAGCGTCGATCAACTCTATGCTATCTTCGCCAACAATGTGAATATGCCTAGCGTTCAGGACGATCTGAAAACCATCTTCGGCTAGAGGGGGAAAGCGACATGCGACAAACTATTTCCAAAGTAGCTGATGTCAAGCAGTTGATCGAGTCGGGACGCAAGCTTCTTCTGGCCGGTGACGAGGACGCCCTGCGCCAGCTGCCCCAAGGCGACTGGATCGGCGGCACGATCCCGTATTTCATTTCCAGCGACAAGGGCGGCATGTCCAGCCGTGAGCTCATCTGCGCCACGGACATCACCGACATGGTCAGCTCCGTCGAGATCGTGGGCTACGACGAGGCGAGCCTGGCCCGCGTGTACGCCGAGGGCCCCAAGCACGGCTTCAGCTTCATCATCATCCCCGCCGCCAGCAAGACCCATCTGTCTTTTGCCCTGAACGGCCCCAACTATAAAGATTTCGGCGTCCGGCCGCTGATCGGCTGGATCGCGGGCGTCCATCTTTCCGACCTGGGCAAGAAGACCCCCAAAGTCATCAACGGCCGCACCGGCGACGTGATCGAGGAAGGCGCCCTCGTGCTCCAGGCCCAGCTGCCCGAGGGCAAGGTGGCCGAAATCGGCATCATCAACCTGTTCGAACAGGGCGACGGCGACATTCTGACCTTCACCTCCGACGACTTTGCCGCCAAGGACGTGATGGTCAACGGCGAAAAACGCAACTTCGCCGCCTACATCGTGAAGAACAAGCTCGACACCAAGCTGCCGCTTGTGGCCGACTACTACGGGGCCATGGTCAACATCAGCTTCCAGGACGTCGACGAGGTGGAAGGCCAGGTGAAGTTCTACGCCCCGGTCTTCTCCGGCATCCGCTACAAGCACGCCAAGCCCGTGGCGGATTACGTCAAGGAGTTCAACAACCGCCTGAGCAAGGAATGCTCCATCGAATCCGACCGGGTGGCCTTCTCCTGCAACTGTATTCTCAATTACCTGTATTCCGAACTGGAAGGCAAAAAGACCGAGCCCTTCACCGGACCGGTCACCTTCGGCGAAATCGCCTACCAGCTCCTCAACCAGACCCTGGTCTATCTGGAAATCATGGACGTGTAGCCTCCGGTCGCCAAAGCGCGACCCACCCATGCCCATCGGGACCCATCGTTTACGCGATGTCCGTTGGGCCGCCACCGTCAACCGGAAGACGGACCGACGTTTCCGCGGCGTCGGGGCGGCCACGCGGGCTAGGCGATAGTCCTCGAGGAAAGGAAGGCCGTGAGCCGGGCGCAAGCCGGGCAAGCGGCCTTCCCCATTTCCAGCTTTGCAATGAAGACCGGGGGGAAACCTTTCTTGCAGAAAGGTTCTCCCCCCAGGCCCCCCTTCCAAAGACGCTTAACGGTTACGGTGCATTCTCGTCACCACACCTGTAACCATCGAAAGTTTTTGGGAGGGGAGAGCGCGAGAGGGGGACCCTTTTTTCAAAAAGGGTCCCCCTCTCGCACCTCTTTCCCTTCTTCCCCTCTCCCCTCACGACGTCTCGTCGGCGCGGCGCAAGGCGTTTATCTTGTCCACGAGGTAATTTTCCAGTTCGCGCCGGTCCTTGCGCAGGCGCACCAGTTCGGCCTCCAACAGGCGCATCTTCTCGGCCATGGCGGCGTTCTCGTCGCGCATCGCCCCGAGCTGCTCCCGCAGCCCCTCCACCGTCTCTTCGGGCAGGGCCGGCTGGACCGGCGGAAAATGCCGCTGGAACTGGGCCATGATCGACCGGGCGATTTCCGTGCCTATACCGGCGGCCATGGCCATGACGGCCGGCTCGCCGCCGGAAAAGGCCGCTTCGCCCGCGGCGACGGTCGTTGCCGCCGAATGGTGCGCGGCGACAGCGGAAACCGCCGTCCCGGAGGTCGGTTCGTGGGTCGCGTTGACCGGAAATTGCCGCATCAGCTCGGCCCGCACGTCCGCCGCCGAGAGTCCCTGGCCGAGCAACCGGCCGATGGCCTGGAACACTTCCACCGCCTCGGGCCGAAACCGCTTGCTGCGCCCGCGCCCCACGCTTGGCAACACCGCGTCGAAGCGGTTCTTCCAATAGTGGAGCGTGGATTCCGGCATATCCAGCAGCTTGGCGATGGCGGCCACGGAGTACAAGCGGTTTTCCGACACGGCGCATTCCCCGGAGCTATTTTATAGAAGGCCGCTGGGGGAAACTTTTCTTGCGGAAAGGTATTCCCCCCAGCCCTCCTACCAAAGACGCTTCAAAGGGCACATATCCGATGCAACACCCTAACGGATAAAAAGATTAGGAAAGAAGGGCGCGAGAGGGGAGAAACCTTTTCAAAGGCTTCCCCTCACGCATCGTCTATACGATAGAAGCGGCCCGCGCCGGGTGTCAAGGCGGCGGGCCCTCTTGCGGGGCGGCGGGCAAGGGAGTAAACCTCGTACGTTACAAATCCACCCGCGTTGTGACGCAATCGCGCACAATCGTCGACGAACGCAGCCAATTCTCCATGGAGTCGTAACCCTGGCTGGCTATGCCTTGTACGGTTTGACGGGTGGCCGCTCGGCCCGTCTTCCTTAAGACGCCATCCCCCGAGGTGATGACATGGAACAAAGCGAACGTCCTCACATTTTTTCCCTGACCCCGTCTTTCGGCGGAAGCTTCACGCGCCGCGCCGTCGCCCTGGCCGAACCCTTCCTGGCCAAGGCGCTGTCGCTCGCCCCCATCGAGGACATCTACCGCGCCATTCCGAACGGCCTGGACGGCGGCGCCTTCGTGGACGCCGTGCTCGACGCCATGGACGTGCGGGTGCGGGCCTCGAGCGAGGAGCTGGAGCGTATCCCCAAATCCGGGCCGGTGGTGGTGGTGGCCAACCATCCCTTCGGCGGCCTGGAAGGATTGGTGCTGGCCAAAATGCTTTTGACCGTGCGGCCCGACACCCGGATCATGGCCAATTTCCTGCTCTCCCGCATTCCGGAGCTGCGCGGGCTCTTCGTCTTCGTCGATCCCTTCGGCGGCTCCTCGGCCACGGGCAGCAACATCCGGCCCCTCAAGGAATGCCTCCGCATCCTGCGCAAGGGCGGCCTGCTCGGCATCTTTCCAGCCGGCGCGGTGGCCCACCCGCATCTGGAGAACGGCCGGCCGGCCATCAGCGACCCGGCCTGGAGCGCCACCGTGGCCCGGCTCGTGCGCAAGACCGAAGCCACGGTCGTGCCCATCCATTTCAGCGGCCGCAACAGCCGCCTGTTCCAGGTCCTGGGGCTCGTGCATCCGCTTCTGCGCACGGCCATGCTGCCCCGGGAATTCTACAACAAATGCGGCCAGGCCGTGGAAGCCCGCATCGGCACTCCCATCCGCTACGACCGTCTGGCCAAGGTTTCGTCCTGCGACGAGGAGGCCGATACCTGCATCACCCGCTACCTGCGCCTGCGCACGGAACTGTTGCGCAATCGCCCGGACAAGCCCCGCCGCCGACCGCCGCTTTTTCCCCAGAAAAACGTCGGCCACCAGGAAGCGCTGATCCCGCCCGTGAGCCCGGCCCTGCTGGCCGACGAAATCGCCGCGCTGGCCCCTGGGTCGGTTTTGCACCAAAGCGGCGAGTTCCAGGTCATCGAGGCCAAGGCCGCCGACATTCCCCTGATGCTTCGCGAGATCGGCCGCCTGCGCGAACTGACCTTCCGCCGGGTGGGCGAAGGCACGGGCAAGGCCTGCGACCTCGACGGGTTCGATCCCTTCTACCACCATCTGTTTTTGTGGAACGCCGAAAAACGCGAAGTGGCCGGGGCGTACCGCATCGGCCGCACGGACGAGCTGTTGGCGGAGAAAGGCCCGCAGGGGCTTTACACCAGCACGCTTTTCGTGCTCAAGGCCGCCTTTTTCTCGCGCATAAGCCCGGCGCTGGAGATGGGCCGGTCCTTTGTGCGGCCCGAATACCAGAAGAGCTATTCGCCGCTCCTGCTGCTCTGGAAGGGGCTGGCCCAGATGGTCGTGCGCGAGCCGCGCTACCGGGTGCTTTTCGGCCCGGTCAGCATCACCAACGACTACAAGCACGCCTCCAGGCGGCTTATGGCCAGCTATTTCGAGGGCAACGTCACCAATCCCAACCTGGCCCGGCTGGTGCGGCCCAAGACGCCGCTTCGCGGCCAGACCTGGCTGGCCCGGGCGGCCAGGACCCTGGTCGAGGACCTCGACGACCTGCTGGCGCTCATCGACGACATCGAGGCCGACCGCAAGGGCATCCCGGTGCTTTTGCGCCAGTACCTGAAGCTCGGCGGCAAGATCCTGGCCTTCAACGTGGACAAGGGCTTCGCCGACTGCCTCGACGGGCTGATCGTGGTGGACCTGCTCCAGGCCGACCGTCGCCAGCTCGAGCGCTACATGGGCAAGGACGGGTTCGCCAGCTTCACCGCCTACCACCAGGCCCAGGCGGCCACGGCCGACGCCCGGACGTCGGAGGAGCGCTGCGCCTAGCCTCGCGCCCCATCCCCCACGCCAACGAAAAAGCCGGAGGGAATCATTCCCTCCGGCTTTTTTATTACCAGGACGCATGCGTGAAGGCCTAGCCCGCCCGCTTGTCCGCCTCGTCATCGCCGGCCCGTGCCGGACGCGCCAGGAAAAGCCCGCCGCCAAGGCCCAGGGTCACGAGAGCCACGCCCCCGGCAAAGCCCCTGGAACGGCCGAGGCCGGAAAACCACGCTTCCAGCTTTTCGGCCAGGACCAGTCCCTTGCCGCCAAACGCCTCCATCCGGCGGTTGTAGGCCTTGGTGTCCTCCAGGCGTTGCGGATAGGCCACCCCGTCGATGACCACGTAGCCCGACAGTTGCGCCTGCGCGCCGGCCCGCTGCCATATCCAGGCGGACAGGCCGAGGCCGGCGATCAGGATGCACATGCCCCAAAGCCGCCTGCCCCGAAGGGAATCCGCGTTCACCGGCCCTCGGCGGCCTTGGCCGGGGTGTAGTCGCACAGGGGTTCCGGGGCCATGTAGTTGCCGGACATGGTGTAGGCCCTGGCCCGGCAGCCGCCGCAGACGCGGTGGTATTCGCACACGCCGCATTTGCCGAGGTAGTCGTCCTTGTTGCGAAACTGGAGGAACTGGGGCGAGGTGCGCCAGATTTCCGGAAAGGGCGTTTTGCGCACATTGCCGCAGTCGAGCTCCAGGTAGCCGCAGGGCTGCACCTGGCCCACGGCCGAGATGAAGCAGAATCCCGTGCCGCCAAGGCAACCGCGCGTCATGGCGTCCATGCCGAAGGTGTCGGGATTGACGGCCACACCCTCGGCCTTGGCCCTTTGGCGCATGATGCGGTAATAGTGCGGGGCGCAGGTGGCCTTCAAGTGCATGCTGGTGGTCTTGCGGAAATCATAGAACCAGTTGAGCACTTCCTCATATTCCTTGGCCGTGATGATCTCCGCCCCGAGCTCCACGGCCCGGCCCGTCGGCACGAGCAGGAAAATATGCCAGGCGGCGGCCCCGAGGGACTCGGCCAGCTTGAAGATTTCCTTGAAGTTGCCCATGTTGTGCTTGGTCACGGTGGTGTTGATCTGAAATTCCACCCCGGCCGACTTGAGATATTCGATGCCGCGAAGCGCGCCTTCGAAGGCCCCGGGCACGCCCCGGAAGGCGTCGTGGTCGGCGGCGTTCGGCGCGTCGATGGAGATCGAGCAGCGGGCGATGCCGGAATCCCGGATTTCGCGGGCGTTTTCGGCCGTGACCAGGGTGCCGTTGGGAGCCATGACGCAGCGCAGGTCGCGGCTTCTGGCATGGCGCACCAGGTCGAAGATGTCCGGGCGCAACAGCGGCTCGCCGCCGGTGAAGATGATGATGGGGCTACCGGTTTCGGGAAAGGTGTCGATAAGGGCCTTGGCTTCGGCGGTGTCGAACTCGCCGGGCCAGGGATCGAGGCAGGCCTCGGCCCGGCAGTGCTTGCAGGCCAGATTGCAGGCCCGGGTGACCTCCCAGGCGATCAGTCGCAGGGGCGGCATGCCGGCGGGACCGGCGGGATGGGCGTTATGGGGATGACCGTGGCCGTTGGCGTGGGGATGCTGCATATGGGGATCTCGGACCCGAAGGCGGCCGGACGGTCGCCGGGTCCCCTCCTTTGTGGCGTGATGTGCGCGCGGCCGCGCCGGCAAGGCGCGCGCGACCGGACGGTCCGCTTGATATAATGGTTGGCCGCCCGGTGGCAAGGCGGACGGGAGACAGAGGCATGGATACGGTCGATGTGAGCCTTGTGACCTACACCTACAACGACGGCCGCTTCGTGGACGGGCTTTTGGCCGCCCTTGCCTCCTGGACCCTGCTTCCCCGGGAAGTGGTGGTGGTCGACGACGGCTCGGCCACGCCCTACGCGCCGCCCCCCTGCCCGGTGCCGGTGACCCTGCTGCGCCACGAGACGAACCGGGGCATCCCGGCCACCAAGCACGAAGGCATTTCCGCCGGATCCTCCACCTCCCTTTTGGCCATGGACTGCGACACCCGCGTGGTGCCCACCTGGCTCGAAACCTGCCTGCCCCTGGCCGGACGGGAGGATATCGGCCTCGTATCGGGGCCCGTGGCCTATCTTTCGGGCGACGACCTGGTCTCGCGCTACCAGCGCGCCTTCGGCGACAACCACAATCTGGAAAAGGACGGGGTCACGGACTTCGCGCCGGGAAACGTCTTCCTCCTGCGCCGGGCGGTCTGGGAGGCCTGCGGCGGCATGGCCGGTTTCGGCGGCGAGGTCTGCGAGGACCATTTCCTGTGCGGCCGCATCAAGGCCCTGGGGCTTTCGCTGTGGGTGGACCGGCGCGCCCGGGCAAGGCAGACGCGGCGCATCACCCGCCTGGCCATGTCCCAGCGCTACTGGAAATGGTGCCGCGAACCGGTGGTGCGCCGCGCCCTTACCTGCGAGGACCTTCCCGGCTACATCCTGGCCGTTTTGGGCCTGCCCCACGCCGAGCGCGTGGAAACGTGCATCACCCTGGAAGAACCAATGTTTCTGTACCTGGAGGCGCTGTACGTAAGCTACACCGTCCTCGACGTGCTGGACGCCGCCATCGCCGCCGGCAAGGCCGATGCCGCGCTCAAGGCGGCCTGGTGGGCCGGGCTTGCGGCCCTTTTCGCCGGGTACGGGACACTCTGGGCGGTGCTGCGGGCCGACCTGACAAGGCTTGGCCAGCCGCCCCGGCCCGGTTTCCCGGCCGGCGCGGACAATCCCTTCGCCCCGTCCCTGGCCGCCCTGGACGCGCTCAAAACGAGTTCGGTCTTCGCCTGGATGGCCAAGCAGGGCGTGCCAGCCATGCTGGCCGAGGAACGGGCCGGAACATTCGATTTTTCCTTCTACGACGCCACGGCCGGCGGCGGGCGCTAAACGCCGACGCATCCGGAACCACGCCCCGAGCGGGCCAAAACCCCAGGAGGACCCTATGCACCGGACACGGACCTATCGCCTGCTTGCCGCCCTGCTGCTTTTGTTGCTCGTGCCGCAAACCGGCCTGGCCAAGTCGCAGGCCTTTGGCCTCACAGCGCAACAGATCGATTTCGTCCGGCTGCTGCCGCCGCCGCCCGTCGTGGGATCGGCCATACAGCGCGCGGAGATGCGCTTGCTCATGACCCTGCAAAAATCCCGCACCCCGGAACAGGTCGCCCTGGCCCAGGCCGATGCCAAACGCACCGTCTTCCGGTTCACCGACGCCATAGGCCCGGCCTTCACCGCCGACAACCTGCCTCTGACGGCGGCGTTTTTCGACATGACGCGCACGGCCGCCGACGCCTTGATCGGCCCGGCCAAGGCACATTTCGACCGCCCCAGGCCCTACGTCACCAATCCCGACCTGACCCCCTGCCTGCCCAAGCCCCACAATGCCTCCTATCCCAGCGGGCATTCCACCTTCGCCACCGTCACCTCCATCATCCTGGCCAACATGCTGCCCGAACACGCGGACGCCATCTACGCCAGGGCGGAAGTCTATCGGTTCAATCGGGAACTGGGGGGCGTGCACTACCCGAGCGACGTGGCGGCGGGCCGCATCGCCGGGACCGTCATCGCGGCGTTCCTGTTCGACGATCCGGTCTTCATGGAAGCCTATGCCCGGGCCCGGGCCGAAACGCGCCGGGTCCTCGGCCTGCCGCAATAACGCAAACGTCCCCGTGAACCGGGCCGGGGATTTCGATTTTCCCCTTTACGATATCACGGCCGCACGCGGCTGCGCGAGCCGGCCCGCGCCTGTCAAAAAAGACTTTCCCGCAGGCGCGCGGCAACCTCCGGATGGCGGTCGTATTGGTGCAGCACGGCAACGACGTCGCCTTTGCTGTTGCACACGGCCCTGCGGGCATCGAGCGGCACATCCCCAGGCGGCACGAGCCCCATGTGCAGGACATGGGGCGTGTCGCTGCCGTGCAGCCGGACGAACGCCGCCCCGGCAGCGTGCACGATCCGGTTGTGGGCGGCCTGGTCCGAGCCGAAAAAATCTTCCGCCATGGCCGCAAGCTCGTCGGTCAACGCGTCAAGATAAGCCAACATGGAATCCCTATCGCCGGCAGTGACGCCCACGCAGGAAATGGGCCTGTCCGCGAGTTCCCGCAGCGCGTCTTCCCCGTAGGCCCGGCGCATGGCGTCGGCATTGAACGTTTCCGAGCCAAGGCAATGGTCTTCCCGCTCCAGAAAACAATGCGCTCCGGTCTCGCTCAGGCCCGTAAACGGGTCACGCTGGAAAGCGACATCGCGCACGTCCGTCAGCATGAGCCGCTCCAAGCGGTCCTTTTGTCCAAGCAGGAATTCCCGAAAAACGAAAAAACGCCCCCCCGTCACCGTGTACCGCTTGTCGGTGCGCTGCGAGGCGCAGGGATAAAGCTCCACGCCGAGGCGCTCCAGCACGCGCAAAGCCCCCTGGTCCATATCCCAGACAAAAAGACATATCCGGCCGGCGTATCCCGTTTTCTTGAGCGAAACGACAAACGGCAGCACCTGCTCCAGGGCGTAGCCGGTGGCCGCGCCGAGCACGGCCTGGCGGACATCGGTCGACTGTTCCATGACGCCTTTCCCCGCAAGCCCGGCCTGCCGCGAAAACGCGACGTCCCCGAAGCCCGGGCCGGATCTTCGGGGACGCTGCCGTCGCGACTGCGGGCGCGACGGCCCGGTTCTTCGATTACTTCGACAGCCAGGGCAGCACCTGCTCGGCGAAGTAGGTGATGATCATGTCCGCGCCGGCCCGCTTGATGCCGGTCAGCGACTCCAGGATGGCCCCCTTGCCGTCGAGCCAGCCGTTGGCGATGGCGGCCTGGAGCATGGCGTACTCGCCGCTGACCTGGTAGGCGACCAGGGGCACGTCGAAATTGTCGCGCAGCAGGCGCACCACGTCGAGATAGGGCATGGCCGGCTTGACGATGAGCATGTCCGCGCCCTCGGACAGGTCGGCCGCGGCCTCGCGCAGGCCTTCGCGCACGTTGGCCGGGTCCATCTGGTAGCCGCGCCGGTCGCCGAAGGCCGGCGTGCTGTCGGCGGCGTCGCGAAACGGCCCGTAAAAGCACGAGGCGTACTTGACGGCGTAGGACATGATGGGGATGTGGCTGAAGTCGGCATCGTCGAGGGCCATGCGGATGGCTCCCACGCGGCCGTCCATCATGTCCGAGGGGGCGATGATGTCCGCGCCGGCCCGGGCGTGGCTCACGGCCGTCTTGGCCAGAAGCTCGAGGGTCGGATCGTTTTGCACCTCGCCGCGTCCGTCGATCAGGCCGCAATGGCCATGGCTCGTGTATTCGCACAGGCACACATCGGTGACCACGACCAGTTCGGGATAGGTCTCCTTGAGGCGCATCACCGCCTTTTGCACGATGCCGTCATCGGCGTAGGCCCCGGAACCGACCGGGTCCTTTTTCTCGGGCAGGCCGAAGATGATGGCCGAACGCAACCCGGCCTCCATGGCCGCGCCCACCCGCGCGACCAGGCGCTCCACGGAAAGCTGGCTCTGGCCGGGAAGGGAGGATATGGGACGCTCGAAATTCGGGTCGGCCGTATCGACCACGAAATAGCCCTGGATGAGGTCGTCCGGGCGCAGTTCGGTTTCGCGCACCATGTCGCGCAAAAAAGGCGTGCGGCGCAGCCGACGGCCGCGATGAAACTCGCCGAAAACCATGACAGTCCTCGCTTCGCTGACGTTGGATCAGTGTTTACGGATGGGGAAGAACGCGCCCACAATGTCGTCTATCTGGTCCTGGCCGGCGGCGGCCAGTTCGGGCAGGCGCTCGGGGGCGAGACCAAGCATGTCCCAGGCTTCGGTTTCGAGGGTGGGCACCATGGACGAAGCCGGCGGGGTGTGCCCCAGAGCCACGGCCATGATGTCGGCCAGATGCAGGATGGCCGGCTCGATGTCGCCCGGACAGGCCGAGGGCTTGTGGTGGCAGGTGACGATGCCGACCAGCGCCTCGGGAAATTTCCAGGCCCGCAGCAGCAGCCCCCCGACCAAGGGATGGGCGAAGCCCACCACCTCGTTTTCGGCCACGAAAAGGGGCGTCATGTTGGCCTTGGCGTAATAGATGGCTTCCACCGCCGCATGGGGCAGCTTCTTGAAAAGCACCAGCCGGCCGATGTCGTGCAGGATCCCGGCCACAAACAGCCGCTCGCCGCTGCTTGCCCCAACGACGTCCCCGATCAGCCGGGCGAAGACGCCGACGGCCACGGAATGCTCCCAGAACGTGCGCATGTTGATGAGTTCCGGGGGGATGTCCTTGAAGGCGTTCATGGCCGAAATGCCGAGCGCCAGGGTGGAGACTTCCTGGCCGCCGAGGACCATCACCGCCCGCGAGATGGAATCCACGCGGTGGGGCAGGCCGTAAAAGGGGCTGTTGACGAGTTTTAAGAGCTTGGCGGTAAGGCTCGTGTCCTTGCTGATGACGTCGGCCACCTGGCCTGAGGAGCTGCTCGGCGAATCGAGCACCTGGCGGATCTTGAAATAGATGTCCGGGAACGAGGCGAGCTTCACCTCGCTGTCCACGAGGTCGTCGACCCCGCCCTCCTCGCGGAAAAAGAGGTCCCCCATGGATTCGGCCCGGGGGTTGGGAGGGATGTCCGGCGGCAGTTCCGCGCCCGAAAGAAGCGCCCGCGCCTGCTTCAGGACGGCGGTCTCGAACAGGGCGGCCATGGCCGGGTGCGACATGTCGTTGGCCAGAAACCGGCGAAAAACATAGATGGCGCTTTGCTCGACGAGCGCCGGCGGGATGTCCGCGATCCCGGCTTCGTCCGACGACGCGCCCTCGGTCACGTCCGCGCCGACCACGCCACGCTTGCGCAGGCTCCCGATATGGCTGTCGGTAAGCGTCATTCCCTTGGGCAACAGCATGTTGCCGTCAGGCCCAAGGAGGTCTGACGCCAGTGTCATGCCCGGTTCCAGCGCGTCCAGGGGTAACCTGCCCACGATGTGCTCCTTCGTTGCCGCCCGCCCAACAGGCCGCTTCACATACGCTTCTTCATATTCTTTTTTCCCGGACATGGTCAACCGGCTCGAGAACGCTTTACAGCCCCCCGCATGGAGAGTATGACCGCCGCCGTAAAGCAACCGTCACTCTACGGACGCAAACATTTCGGGGGACCGTTTCATGAGCGCAAGCGTGGCATCGCTGGCGACCGCCAAGGAAGCCAGGAAAATCGTGGAAGCGGAGACCGTGCCCGCCATGGCCGCCGCAACGGACGACAAGGCCCGCCTGGCCATCGCCCTGGAAGCCCTTTCGGCCATTGCCGGAGAAAACGACTTGACCTGTGTGCGGACGCTCTTCCGCATGCGCCGCCAGGCCGAAAAGGCGCTTTTGCGCATCAGGGGCTCCCGCAACGACCAGCATACCCTGTTTTAACCGCCCGCGGCGGCCGCGCCGCCCCGCCGGCTTTTCGCCAGCGCGAATGCGAGAGGGGGACCCTTTTTGAAAAAAGGGTCCCCCTCTCGCGCTCTCCCCTCCCAAAAACTTCTGACGGTTACAGGCAGCGTAACGCTAACAGGCTGTAACCGTTAAAAGTCTTTGGAAGGGGGGTCCGGGGGGAGAACCTTTCTGCAAGAAAGGTTTCCCCCCGGCACGTCTTTTCGAATTTTACTCTTCAGGGCGAATTTCGTCGTCGGTCAGGTAGCAGGCCGGATCGGGCGCCCAGACATCGCCGGTGACGGCCTCGGCCCGGGCCCGGAAGTTGCCGCCGCAGATGGCGAGATAGCGGCAGGTGGCGCAGCGCCCGGTGACGTAGCGCTTTTTGTCCTTGAGCTTGGCCAGCAGTTCGATGTTCGGGTCGTCCCAGATCTGGGAGAACGGCCGCTCGCGCACGTTGCCGAACACGTGGTGCCGCCAGAACTGGTCGGCGTGAACCTTGCCGTCCCAGGAGATGCAGCCGATGCCCCGGCCGGAGCTGTTGCCTTCGTTAAACGAGAGCAGCTCCGCCACCTCGGCCGCGCGCTTGGGGTCCTCGCGCGCCAAGCGCATGTAGACGTAGGGGCCGTCGGCGTGGTTGTCCACGGTGAGGACTTCCTTGGGATGCCCCGCATCGTGCAGGGCCCGGGTGCGGTCCATGATCAGGTCGACCAGGGCCCGCGTGGCCGCGTGGTCCAGGTCTTCCTTGATCAGCTCCGAGCCGCGGCCGGAGTAGACCAGATGATAAAAGCAGATGCGCGGCACTTCGAGGTCGCGCAGCAGGTCGAAAAGAAGCGGCACTTCGCTGGCGTTGCGCTTGTTGATGGTAAAGCGCAGCCCGACCTTGAGCCCTTCCTTCTGGCAGTTCTCGATGCCGGCCAAAGCCTTCTTGTAAGAGCCCGCCACGCCCCGGAAGCGGTCGTGCACTTCCTCGCCGCCGTCCAGGGAGATGCCGACGTAGGACAGACCCACGGCCTTGAGCTCCCGAGCCTTTTCGCGGCTGATGAGCGTGCCGTTGGTGGAGATGACGGCCCGCATGCCCCGGGAGGTGGCGTGGGAGGCAAGCTCGGTCAGGTCCTTGCGCACGAGCGGCTCGCCGCCGGAAAAAAGCATCACCGGCGCGCCGTAGGCGGCCAGATCGTCGATCATGGCCTTGGCTTCCTCGGTGCCGATGTCGTCCACGCCCTCCGGGTCCACGGCCTTGGCGTAGCAGTGCACGCACTTGAGGTTGCAGCGCCGGGTCATATTCCAGACCACGACGGGCTTTTTGTCCGCGGAAAACTGGAGCAGGTGCGACGGGAGCTTGCCCGACTGGCGGCCGTAACGCAGGGCGTCGGAGGGCTCCACCCCGCCGCAGTAAAGCTTGGATATGCCGATCATGAAAAATCCTCTGTTTCGTTGGGTGGGAAGGCCCTATAATACATTTTCGACCAACGCGGTAGGGGGCGTGTCCGCTTACGGCCTTCTGGCGGTCATGAGAAACACGGTGAAGGCGCGCACGGCCCCGTCCTTGCCCGGCCGCTCGATGGTGGCGGCGGTGGTCGCGTCGATATCCGTAAACCCGCATCCGGCCAGCATGTCGGCCAGTTCCAGGCGATCGAAGCCGAAATGGTGGACCCCCTCGTTGTCGGGGTGGAAGGCCCCGCCCTCGCTGTCGAGATCGGCCAGGGCCAGGCGGGCGCCCTTGTTCGCGGCCTTGAGCAGCCGTTCCAGCACGGGGGGAATGTCCGCGACATGGTGCAGGGCCATGGCGCTGCCGATGAGGTCGTAGGTCCCGGGCAGGGGGTCGCCCGCGCCGATGTCGGCCAGGATGGTGGCCACGTTGTCGAGGTCGGCCGCCTCGATCTTGGCGTCGAGTTTGGCCAGCATGCCCGGCGAGGAGTCGAGCCCGGTGACACGCTGGCAACGCCTGGCCAGTTCCAGGGTCAATAGCCCCGTGCCGCAGCCGAAATCCAGGGCATCGGACACGGGCTCCCGAAACAGCCCGACCCGCTCCATGGCGGCGGCGATGTCGCCGGCCAGCTTGCGGCGGAACGGATTGGCGTCCCAGGCCTCGGCCCGGGCATTGAAAAGCGCGACGTTGTCATCCATGAATGTCTCCCTCCGGCCAAGCGTACGACTCAAAAAAAGGCCGGTCCGCCATGCGCGGCGGCCTTTGCCGTCGACCAGATTCCCGGCGCGGCGTCAAGGAGGAAATGTCAGGAGGGATCGGCGGCGGGCGACGCCGACTGGCGGGACCGCGTAATGGCGGCCGTGATCTTGGCCAGCAGCTCGTCGATATCACAAGGTTTCAGCAGGTAATCGGCCGCCCCGGCGTCCAGGCCGTCCTTGGCCGCCTCCTCGGAGCCGTGTCCGGTGAGCATGATCACGGGCATGGACGGGACCATCTTCTTGAAAATCTTGAGCACCTCGATGCCGTCCATATCCACCATCTTGAGGTCGCACACCGCCGCGTCGCAGGCGTTTTCATGCAGCGTGCGCACGGCCTCGGCGCCGGAAAACGCCACCAGGACCTCGAGCCCCCGCCGCCGCAGGCGCTTGGCCAGCACTTCGGTGAAGCCGGCCTCGTCGTCGATGAGAAGAACCCGCAACGGTTTGTCACTCATGAGCGCTTGAAACCTTTTTGATGTTGTCCGGGGGAGGGAACTTTTGAAAAAAATTCCCTCCCCCGGGCCCCCACCCTCAAAAACTTTTCGCGGGGGGAAAAATATCACCAAGCCTTTGCCCGGGGACGGAGCGCTTAGGACCGCTCCGCGTCGGCTTTCGGGTCTTCGGGGCCGGATGGTTGGGTGGCGGCCTGGGGTTCGGGGTGGCCGGCCGAGGGCAGGGAGATCCGGAAGGTCGCGCCCTGTTCCGGGGCCGATTCCACGGTGATCTCGCCGCCGAGCTTCTTGACGATGCCGTAGCAAATGGAAAGGCCCAGCCCCGTGCCCTTGCCCACGGCCTTGGTGGTGAAAAAGGGCTCGAAAATGCGGGCGGCCACGGCCTTCGGCATGCCGTGCCCGGTATCGGACACGACAAGCTCCACGTGATCGCCGGCCAGCCGGGTGGCAAGCGTCAGGTCGCCGCCGTTTTTCTCCATGGCGTCCAGGGCGTTGTTGACGAGGTTGAGCACGAGCTGCTGGAGCTCCGAGGGCGAGCCGGCCACATGGGGCAGGTTCTCGGCCAGATCGGTCTTGATGCGCACGTTGACGTAGCGGGCGCGCTTGTCGGACAGCTCGGCCATCTCGGCCACCAGGGCGTTGAGGTCCAGCTCCTTGATGCGTTCGTCGGTCTTGCGCGCGAAACTCAGGAGCTTGTGGGTGATTTCCTTGCAGCGCGTTCCCTGCAGGCGGATCTGGTCCAGGGCCCGGCGCATCTCGGCCATGTTCTCGGGCGTGTCGTGGTCGTCGTCGGCCAGGATGTCCGTCACCCAGCCGGCCTCTTCCATCATGATGGCCACGGGGTTGTTGATCTCGTGGGCGATGCCAGCGGCCAGCTCGCCGACCGAGGCCAGCTTGCCGGCCTCGATGACCTGGTCATTGAGAAGGTCGCGCTCGGCGTCGGCCGTGGCGATGCGCCCGACCATGCGCTTGGCCAGCCACCAGGCGGCGACCAAAACCAGCACCACGCCCACGGACACGATGACGATGGCCAGCACCCTGGCCCGATAGAGCGAAGGAAAGGCGTCGGCCTCGTCCTGCTGG
The DNA here is from genome assembly GCF_000179555.1 of Solidesulfovibrio fructosivorans JJ]. Classification (NCBI taxonomy): domain Bacteria; kingdom Pseudomonadati; phylum Thermodesulfobacteriota; class Desulfovibrionia; order Desulfovibrionales; family Desulfovibrionaceae; genus Solidesulfovibrio; species Solidesulfovibrio fructosivorans. The sequence goes on along the minus strand of NZ_AECZ01000002.1, from coordinate 283,690 downwards.
TAGACGAGGGCCCAATCCCCGTTTTTCAGCACGGCCGCGACGTAAAGCAGCCGGCGTCCCGACTCCGGGGACTCGTGGGTGAACACCATGACCTTGTCGGCGGCCATGGCCGGCGCGCCGCCCGCGCCGCTCCATATCCTCGCCCGCAAAAACGGCGCGTCGATCTGGAGCCCCCGCTTGGGCGTGGTTTGCAGCTCGCCCCGGGCGCTTAAGATAAACGCCTGCCCCGTGGCCCCCTGGCCGATATTTTCCACCAGCTTGTTGAAGGCGGCAAAGTCGATGGTGGAGCGCAGGATGTATTCCCGGCCGTCATGGGAGCGCCGCACCGCCACCACGAAATGGGGCAGCCCGCGCAGGCCGAGGAACACGTCGCTTACGGTCACATCGTTTTTGCTGGCGGCGGCGAACCACGGCGAATCGGCGTAATCGGCCCGGCCCAGGCGGTAGGGCCCGGCATAGGACACGAGCTTCCCGGCGGCATCGACCAGCCCCAGGTCCACGAACACCCCGCCGTGCTCCTTTTGCATGGTGGCCAAAAGCGCGCCCAGGGAGATGTCGCCGCTCAGCGAGGAAAACGGGGTCAGATCGGCCAGCACCCGCAGCTCGGCGGCGGATTCGCGCAAAAACGACCCCACCTGCTGCGTGTGTTTGAGCACCAGCTCTTCCAGGTGCTCCACCACCTTGGCCCGATACGCGGTATGGAACTGGTAGCCGAGCATGACCGCGCAGGCCAGAAGCGGGGCCAGCGCCACCACCGCCACCCAGGCCACCATGCTGCGGGTCAGGGACTGATAGTAATGGCGATCGCTCAAAGGGTCCCTCCAGCGGCGGCGGGCGGAATCACGGTGGCCAAATACATGAAAAAAGCATACGTCTCCGGAAAGGCTTTTACAAGCGGCCAGGAATCGTCCGTGGCCCCGACCGGCGGGAGGCAGCATGGCCGAGGGCGTGATCGACCTCATCAAGCAGTTGCGGGATTTGAAGGCCCACGAGCACTTGGCCGGATTCGCCGGATTCCGTCTCGACCTGGGCCTTGGCGGCGCGCCCAAGGACGGCGTGCTCAAGATCGCCGAATTCGTCCGGCCGGACGGCTCGGGCTACATCACCCTGACCTTTCAGACCGATCCCGACCCCGAGCCGGATCGCCGGGCCGCCCTGGCCGGCGTGTTCGACCGGTTCGGCCGGTTCGCCCAGGCGGCCGACGCCACGACCGGGGCCGGCCGGTTCGGCCAGGGGTTCGAATACATCATGATGGCCTCGCAGGGCCTTGTCGACGGCGACCCCTGGTTCGTCGTGGACATGGACATCTACTACAAAAAGCTGGCGGGACGGCTGCGCGCCCTGGTCGAAGAGGCGGTGCTGCCGGGACTTGCCGGGGTGATGCCCGTGACCTTCGAACCGGTCAACTGGTGGGACTGACCGCCACGGGGCGCGAGGCGGAGGATTGGACGACGCCGCGCTTTTGCTCTACCAGGGACGCCGGGCCGCGCTTTCGCGGCCGATACGCGGCGTCGCCTCACGAGACCGAAGGGGTGACACGCCGTTTTTGTTGCCAAAACGCCGGGAACGGTCAGAACGCTTCCCGAAAACGCGGGGCACGGTCCGCGCCGCCCCGGAGATAGCGACACGCGCCCATGCCTGCCGGATCACAACGACAACGCCTGCTCACCGCCGCCGTGGGCCTGCCGGTCCTGGCCGTGGCCGTGGCCGTCGGCGGCTGGCTGCTGGCCCTTTTGACCGCCGTGGCCGCCGCCGTGGCCATGCGGGAATTCTTCGCCATGACCGGCCGCCCCGGGCCGCTTTTGGAGGCGATCGGCCTCGCCCTCGGGCTTATCGTCGTCGGCAGCGCCGTCCTTGGCGGCTGGCCCGTGGCCGGCCTCGCCCTGGGGCTGGCCTTCTGGATCGAACAGTTCACGTTCCTCGGCCGCTTCGCCGGCCGGGGCGAGACCGATCCACCGCGCGCCGCCTTGGCCGCGGCGCTCCTCTACGTCGCCTTTCCCCTGCGCTTTCTGTGCGTCTTTTCCCCCCTGGGAACGGTCTTCGTCCTGGCCGTGGTCATGGCCGCGGACACCGGGGCCTACTACGCGGGGAGCCTCATCGGCGGACCCAAGGTCTGGCCGGCGGTCAGCCCGGGCAAGACCTGGGCCGGCACCTGCGGCGGCCTTTTGGCCTCGGCGATCGTCGCCTCGGTCTTTGCCGCGTCCGCGCGCTTCGCGCCCGGGCCGCTGGCCTTGGCCGGCATGGGCCTGATCATGGCCGGCGTCTCCCAAATGGGCGATTTTTTCGAATCCGCGCTCAAGCGCGCCGCCGGGGTCAAGGACTCGGGAAACCTGCTCCCGGGCCATGGCGGCGTGCTCGACCGCATCGACGGGCTGCTGCCCGCCATCTTGGTCTACGCAGCCGGCCGGCCCCTGCTCGGGCTGGGGTAAAGGAGGTCGTCAGGCATGGACGATGCCGTTGCCGCGCCGCCGGGCGAACGCGAAGCCCGTTTCGACGTCTGCCTCGAACGCCTGGAAGAACTCAAGGCCATCAAAGCCCGCCGGGAAGTGCTGGAGGAGCGGGTTTTTCTGGAATTTCTCAAGGCCAACCGGAGCCGGATCGACGAGTTTCCCCTGCTCGAAACCGAGCAGCAGGGACTCATGGACATGCTGTTGCGCCGGACCGAAGGGCTGCACCCGGGGCACGAGTACATCAAGGAACACTTCTCCGCCTACCTGATCGAGCTCAACCACTACGGCAAGGCCAAGGCCGTGGGGGATGCCTCCGCCAAGCAAAAGCTGGCCCGGCGCCTGGAGCGCAAAGAGACGGTCGTGGTCAAATGCCTCCAGGGCGCGGTCTATGCCTCGTGCCTGATCAAGGACAATTTCAGCGACGCCATCATCCGCCACTTCGGCGAGGCCTCCCTGGCCAAGATCGACGAGATCACCTCCACCCTGGTCTTCGACGAGCTCTACTGGCGGGCCTACATCGAGCGCTTCATCAAGGAAGAGGTGCGCGGGGCCTACGACGACATCCTGGCCGAACGCCGCTACCGCATCTCCCGCGAAGGCCAGCTCCTCATCATCGCCTTTCCCTTCGACGCGGTGCTGCAAAAGCTCAAGGGCACGACCAAGGCCATCTCCAAAACCCGCGTCCAGACGGCCTTCGACGAGGCCGCCGCCTCCACGGAAGGCCGGTCCCATCTCGAAACCGCCCTGTCGGTGCTCGCCCGGGCCGAGATTCCCCAATGGGCAAAACGCCCGGACCGCGACGAAGCGGCCTTTGCCGCCCAGGTCGCCGCCGTGGACGCGGTCACGGCGCGGTACGGCGCGGCCGCCGGCAGCGGGGAGGCCGAGGCCGACGACGACGCCCAGGAACTGCGGGCCGAACAGATCGTGGCCCTGTGCGTGGGCGCCGCGGCCTCGATGCGGGTGGTGCGCGAGGACTTCACCCGGGCCCTGCGGGACTTCTCCCCCAAGGAGGCGGCCTGGATCGTGCAAATGGCCGGCTCCTTCGACGCGCCCCGGCTGGGCCTCGTGCTCGAACACATCATGGAATTCGACTTCGCCTACCTGCTGCGGGAAAAAGGCGAGGCCGACGCCGGGCGCATCCAGATCAAGACCGCCCGCACCCGGCGCGCCCCCAAGGAGACCGTGGAAGGGCTCGTCGACGCCGGCTTCAACAAGGTGCGGCGCAAGCAGTTTTTCGAGGACGACGGCGACGCGCCCGAGTTTTTTCTTTTTCGCCCCAGAAACGCGGCCGAGATGCAGGAACGCCTGCGTTTGCTCCAGATCGAGCCCGACCTGACCAGGACCCTGGTGGGCCTGTGGGAGATGGCCTCCCACAAGGTCGACCTCTACGTCTGCATCAACCTGGCCGCCCTCGGCAAGGTGGCCGCCAACCTGTCCGCCCGCATCACCGAAATACTCGGCCGCTACGGCATCACCCCGCCCGGGGCCGCCGAGCCGGCCAAAGCCAACCGCGACGCATGACCAACTCTTCTCCAAACGCGATATCGTCTCCCGACGCCCTGGGCGTGGGGTACATCACCTCCCTCGACGTGCCGGCCCCCAGCCGCCCGAGGCGGCTTGCCGTGCTCGGCGCCACCGGCTCCATCGGCGTCAGCTCCCTGCGCGTGGCCGCCGAACATCCAGACAAATACGCCGTGGCCGCCCTGGCCGGAGCCACCAACGTGACGCTTCTGGCCGAACAGGCGGCGGCGTTTCGACCGCCGGTTCTGGCCGTGCTGACGGACGAACGCGCCGACGCCCTGCGAAAGCTCCTGCCGGCCGGCTATGCCCCGGACATCCTTGTCGGCCCGGAAGGCTACGCCGCCCTGGCCGCCCTCCCCGAGGCCGACGTGGTCGTTTCGGCCATCGTGGGCGCGGCCGGGCTGTTGCCGACGCTGGCCGCCGTTGCCGCCGGCAAGGTGGTGGCGCTCGCCAACAAGGAGTCCCTCGTCCTTGCCGGCGACCTCATCCGGGAAACGGCCCGGCGCACGGGCGCGGTCATCCTGCCCGTGGATTCCGAGCACAACGCCCTGTTCCAGGCCCTCGGCGGCGCGGGACTTCCCGACCTGGCCCTGGTCGAGCGACTGGTGCTGACGGCCTCGGGCGGCCCCTTCCGCACCCGGCAAACCGACGAACTGGCCGCCGTCACCCCGGCCATGGCGCTCAATCACCCCACCTGGGCCATGGGACCGAAAATCAGCGTCGATTCGGCCACGCTCATGAACAAGGGCCTGGAGGTCATCGAGGCCTGCCGGCTCTACGGCCTGCCCGTGTCCATGGTCGATGTGGTGGTCCATCCCCAAAGCATCGTCCATTCCCTGGCCCAGCTCCACGACGGTTCCCTTTTGGCCCATCTGGGGCCGCCGGACATGCGGGTGGCCATCGCCTATTGCCTGGGCTACCCCGAGCGCCTGCCCCTGGCCGTGCCCCGGGTGGACCTGGTGACGCTCGGCAGCCTCACCTTCGAGGCCCCGCGCCACGACGCCTTTCCCTGCCTGGGGCTGGCCCGCGACGCCCTGGCCGCCGGAGCGAGCCATACCGTGGTCCTAAACGCCGCCAACGAGGTGGCGGTCGCGCTTTTCCTTCAAGGCAGCCTTCCCTTCATGGGCATCGCTTCGGCCATCGCCGACGCCCTCGCCGCCCACGCCGGGGAAGCGCTCCCGGACGCGGACTCCATCATGGACCTCGACGCCCGGGCGCGCCGGCGCGCCCTGGAGACGGCAAAGCGCGCCTGACGGCATTGCCTCGCCGCCAAGGCCGCTTATTATAATGCATCGGCCGCGCGCCCGACCGGAGTGTTCCGGCGACGGGCCGGCCGCGCAAAACCCGCCCCCGACGCCTGATACGACCGCCGGGGAGCACCCGAGTCAGCATGATTCAAAGCATCGTCGCCGTGGCCCTGGTTCTGGGGGGCCTCATCTTCTTCCATGAACTGGGGCACTTCCTGGCCGCCCGGACCTTTGGCATGGGCGTGGCCACCTTTTCCCTGGGCTTTGGCCCCAAACTGCTGGGATTTACCCGGGGCAAGACCCGTTACCAGCTTTCCGCCATTCCGCTCGGCGGCTACGTGCAGCTCGTGGGACAGGACCCGGACGATCCCATACCGGACGGTTTCGCCCCGCACGAGGAATTCAAGCTGCGCCCGGCCTGGCAGCGCATGATCGTGGTGGCGGCCGGGCCGCTGTTCAACTTCTTCCTGGCCTGGCTGCTTTTCTGGTGCCTGCTCGTGGCCGAGGGCCGTTTCGAGATGCTGCCCGTGGTCGGCCAGGTCCAGGCCGACAGCCCGGCGGAACAGGCGGGAATCACCGCCGGCGACACCATCACGGCCATAAACGGCGCTCCCGTGGCCAACTGGGACGAGATGGCCCGTTCCATCCGGGGCGGCGGCGGCAAGCCCGTCGCCCTCACCGTGCGCCGCGACGGCAAGGACCTGACCTTCACCCTGACCCCGGTCATGCGCACCATCAAAAACCTCTTCGGCGAGAAGGAAAGCGCGCCGCTGGTCGGCATCGTGGCCTCGGGCAAGACCCGGGCCGTGCCCATGGGCGCGGGCTCGGCCGCCGGCGAGGCCGTCAGGCAGACCTGGGACGTGGTGGCGGTGACCTACACGGGCCTGCTCAAGCTCATCGAGCGGGTGGTGCCCCTGGACAGCCTCGGCGGCCCCATCATGATCGCCCAGATGGTCAGCAAGCAGGCGGCGGAGGGCATCGGCAACGTGGTGGCCCTGGCCGCGCTTATAAGCGTCAACCTCGGCGTGCTGAACCTGCTGCCCATCCCGGTCCTGGACGGCGGCCACCTGCTTTTCTACACCCTGGAAATCATCATGCGCAAACCGGTGAGCCCCCGCATGCGGGCGCTGACCACAAGGCTCGGGCTGGCCTTTCTCATCGCGCTGATGCTTCTGGCCACGGTCAACGACATCCGCCGGCAGTTAAGCGTGCTCAATGGCTGACGCGCGCCCCTTGCCGGCCGCAGGGCCGCTGCTCGTCATAAACGGCGTCTCGCCGCGCCTGACCGTGCTGCTTGGACGGCCCGGACGGGAGACGCTGGTCCGTGAAAACGCCGCCACCGGCCACGCGGCGGCGGTCCTGGCCCCCATGGTCGCCGACATTTTGACGGCGGCGGGACTGGCCCCGGCGGACCTCGCCGGCATCGCCTGCGTGCGCGGCCCGGGCAGCTTCACCGGCATCCGGGTGGCCCTGGCCACGGCGCTCGGCCTGTCCCTGGCCACGGGCGCGCCCATGGCCGGCCTCGAATATCTGCCGCTCCTGGCCGCCTCGGCCGCCCGCCATGCCACCGGCGCGGTCATCGCCGTCACCCATGCCCGAAACGGACAGGTCTACCTCCAGCCCTTCCTGGCCGACGGCGACCTGGTGCCCATGGGGCCGCCCGAGGCGCTCTTCCTCGACGCCGCCGCCGCCCGGGTCGCCGAAGGAGCCGCCGTCGGGCCGCTGACCCTGGTCGGTGACGGCGCGACCCGCCACCGGGCCGCCCTGCTTCGCGCCGCGCCCCTGGCCGCCATCCCCGGGGACGGCGACCAGCCCGACCCCGACACCGTGCTGAAGCTGGCCCGGCAAGCGGCCTACGGCCCCGGCCAGGTCGAGCCCCTCTACCTGCGCCCGTCCGACGCCGAGGAAAACCTGGCCACCCTGGCCGCCGGCCGGGGGCTGTCCCCGGAAACGGCCCGGACCATGCTCAAGGACGCGGTCACACGGGAATGAGTTTTTCCGAAGACGGAGCGGGACGCGAAAGGGAAACCCCTTTCAACGGGTTCTCCCGCCGCGCGCGCCCCCTTCCTGAAGTTTCACCCGCCGCCACCCGCTTCAAAAAAACACCCGCGCCCCGGCCCCGTCGACGCCGCCGCCGCCCGGGGCAACGGCCCGTTGGGCTTTTCGCGTAGCCCTTCCGACGCGCGAAGGGTCGCGTCAATTCCGCGACGCCCGCCTTTTCTCCGAACAACCGCAGCAAATCGAAGCTGTTAGCCGCCGATACCGCCACGTGAAGCAAAACCGGCGGCGTCGGGAAGCCGACGGTTGCGGCCGCAAGGCCATCATGGGCCTCTTCCTGTTTCCCGCGAATCGTCGCTCCAGACCGTCTTGAATTTTTTCTCACGGCCCGACGGGGGACGCTAAAGAATCGATTTGGCGGCGTCGATAAGAACGGTGAAAAAGGCACGCAACCGGTTGTCGTCGGTCGAGGGCCCGCGGCCGCAACCGGGAAAGCACGAAGGGCAAGGACGCCCGCATCCATTCAAGGAGGAAACAACCATGTCGCTGAGCATCAATTACAACGGAATGGCCGCCAATGCGGCCCGTAACCTCTCGAATTCCTATTCTGCCCTGGCCACTTCGACCCAGCGCCTGTCCTCGGGCCTGCGCATCAACTCATCCGCCGACGACGCCGCCGGCCTGGCCATTCGCGAGCTCATGCGCGCCGATGTCGCCGCCATCAACCAGGGCGTGAGAAACGCCAACGACGCCATCTCCATGATCCAGACCGCCGACGGCGCGCTCCAGGTCGTGGACGAAAAGCTCATCCGCATGAAGGAACTGGCCGAACAGGCCGCCACCGGCACCTACACCTCGGACCAGCGCCTCATCATCGACTCCGAATACCAGGCCATGGCTTCGGAAATCACCCGAATCGCCAACGCCACGGACTTCAACGGCATCTATCTTTTGAACGGCAACCTGTCCGCCAGCACCCACACCGGCTCCGGCCTCAACTCTTCGGGCAAGCTCAAGGTGCACTTCGGCTCCGGCAACCAGAGCGCCGAGGACTATTACTACGTCCAGATCGGCACCTCCACCGCTTCGGCCCTGGGCGTGGGCCTTGGCGCGGCATCGGGCGCCAGCGGGCGCAGCATCTCCACCCAGGAGCTGGCCCAGAAGGCCCTCGACGCCATCCAGACGGCCATCGTGTCCAAGGACAAGATCCGCGCCAACCTGGGCTCCCTGCAAAACCGCCTGGAGAACACCATCTCCAACCTGCAGATCCAGGGCGAAAACCTGAAGGCCGCCGAATCCCAGATCTCCGACGTCGATGTGGCCACGGAAATGACCCAGTTCGTGCGGCAACAGATCCTGACCCAGTCGGCGGTGGCCATGCTGTCCCAGGCCAACTCCCTGCCGCGTATGGCCATGCAGCTCATCCAAGGTTAAGCCTCGAGTTCATGACCGGTCGGGCCGCGGGACACGGCCCGACCGGTTTTTGGCATAAGAGTTGCTTAGATCCGACCGGAATCTCCCGTATGGGGCCAACTCTTTTTTCAGGGTAGCGAAATGTCCAGCACGGTCAGCGCCTACAAACCAGTAAGCACATCCGGCCAGGTCACCTATACGGGGCTTGGCAACGGCACGGATTTCAACTCCCTGATCACCAAGCTCGTCCAGGTCGAGCAAAGCCGCATCACCACGCTGCAAACCTGGAAACAGTCCTGGGTCAAAAAACAGGACGCCTTCCAGGAACTCAACTCCAAGCTCCTCTCGCTCAAGACCACCCTCCAGGGCATGGACACCGAGGGCGAATTCCTGGTCAAGGTGGCCAGTTCCACCAACTCCGGCGTCCTCACCGCCACCACCAGTTCCGGCGCGGACAACGGCACCCACGTCATCGAGGTGAACCGCCTGGCCACGGCCAAGGCCATGGTCACCCAGGTCGCTTTCGCCAACCCCAACCAGTCCATCAACATAAACCCCACAGACCAGACCTTCGCCTATACCTACAAAGGCACCACCTATTCCAACAACATCGGCACCAACTGCTCCCTGAACGACCTCGCCAGCATCATCAACAACGACGCCAACAACCCCGGCGTCAAGGCCAGCGTTGTCTATGACGGCACCGGCTACTTTCTCCAACTGCGCGGCATGGACACCGGCGATTCCGCCACGCTGACCATCGACTCCAGCACCACCCTGCCCTATTTCCAGGCCTCCGATTTCGACACCATCACCTCCAACGCCAGCGCCTTGCTCAAGCTCGACGGCTGGCCCACGGGCGCGACCAGCTACATTACCCGGGAAAGCAACACCGTCACCGACCTCATTCCAGGCGTCACCCTCAACCTCAAAAGCACAGGCACCGTCAACCTGACCGTGTCCACCGACACCGACGCCGTCAGGCACAACATCCAAACCTTCGTCGAACAGATGAACACGGTGCGATCCCTGCTGCAGGACCTCACCAAATACGACTCCACGACGTCGAAGGCCTCCATCCTGACCGGCAACTACGGCCTGCAGCTCATCGACACCAACCTCAAGACCGCCGTGGCCGGCAAGGGCGTCGGGTTCGACTACGACGCCGACACCTACTCCGTGCTGTCCCAGCTCGGCATCTTCACCAACGCCGAGGAAGGCGCCAAAAACGAGGGACTGCTCTACATCAGCAACGCTACCCTCAACGCCATCCTGGCCTCCAACGCCACCAAGGCGGCAGAACTCTTCGCCGCCAGTTACGCCGGCCGCGTGGACAGTTCCGAAATTTCCATCGCCTCCTACATCAAAGGCACGACCAAGTGCGGCACCTACGAACTGTCCTACACCACCGACGCCAGCGGCAAGATCACGGGCGCCACGATCAACGGCCATCCGGCCATCTACTCCAGCAACTCCAGCCTGATCACCGGCAAGCACGGCTATGACGAAGCCGGCTTGGTGCTCAAGGCCATCGACGTCTCGCCGGGCACCCACACCGCCACCGCATCCCTCAAGCAGGGCAAGACCGGCGAGCTGATCGATCTGCTCGGCGAATTGACCGACGCCAAAGAAGGCCCTCTGCACATCCTCGACGACAACTACGACGACATCACGGCCATGATCGACAACAAGATCGCCTTCGAGCAGCGCCGCATCGCCACCTACGCCTCCAACCTGCGCAAGCGCTTCGCCAAGGTCGACTCCCTGCTCTCCACCTACAACCAGCAGCAGAACCAGCTCGCTTCGGCCATAAAAAACCTCTCCTCCAGTTCATAACCGGAAGGAAACCGAACCTCGCCACGGCGGATACCATGCGAGACGATTGCCCCCGCTGGCGCAACGGCCAAGGCGGCCTCAGGCCGGCGCTGGCGGACATCGCCGGGATAAATTTTTCTTCTCTTTGTATTTCAATTAATTAAAATCTAAAACATCCTCCAACCGCGTCCCTTCGACGACAGCACCCTTCAGTTTTCTCCGGCATCACCGATAAGGGAGAAAACAGGGAGAAAGCGCATGCAAGCCGCCGCCAGATCATATTTCCAGACCCAGGTCGCCACCACCACCCAAGGAGACCTGCTCATCATGCTTTTTGACGCGGCGCTCAAGTTCTTAAGCCAAGCCAAGGAAAAGATCGCCGAGAAGAACTACGCCCAAAAAGGCATTCTCATCTCCAAGGTCCTGGACATCCTCTCCGAGCTGCAAGGCTCGCTCAATGCCCAAAAGGGCGGCGATCTGGCCGACCGGCTGCAAAAGCTCTATTTCTTCTGCAGCGCCCGGCTTCTGGCCGCCAACCTCAAGATGGACGTGGCCAAGATCGACGAGGTGGTGACCATCCTGACCGGCCTGCGCGAGGCATTTAGCGAAGCCAACCAGCATGTGGCCACCAAGACCGTGCCGACAAGCGCCACTTCCACCGCCTCCCTCCAGCCGGGCGCGATGTCGGGGCAAACCGCCAAGCCGGCCGCCCAGGCCCTGTATCTGGCCCAGGCCGGCCCAGCCGCCGCCCCCGGCCAGTCACCCAAGGCCGCGCCCGCATCGGCGGCGACGGCCGCGACCCGCGCCCCGGTCAAGCCGGTCGTGCCCAGCGCGGCCCCCGCCACGCCCCCGGCCGCCACGGATGTTCCCGTCGAGGCGCCTGTGCGGGAATTCGAGACCGTCGACACGCCAACCGCCGCTCCCGTGCGCCGGGTCATGGCCGCCTACGCCGCCAGCCGGGTCCAGGGATAAGGCCTCCTTTACGACAGCAACGCCCGCCACGGTCCCCGTGCGGGCGTTTTCCGTCGGCCGCGCCGGCATGGACTTCCAAGCGCATCCCACGATACAGCCCCGGACGGAGGCTCCGGTGGCCGACGCGCACCCCTATTTTACCTACACACGCGAGATCCTGTCCTGGCGGCTCGGGGATCAGGCGACGCAACCGTCTCGCGGCGGCGACGCCCCATCCCCTGATCCCGCGCGCACGGCCGTGCGGGCGGGGCGTATCGTGCGGGCCGCAGGAACGCACCGGGAGGTGCTGCTCCTCGGCCTTGGCACGGGCGATCTGGCCGCCGTGCTGGCCGACGCCCTGCCGCCGGAGACGTCGCTGACCGTCCTGTGCCCGGACACCGTCGCCGCCGCCCGGCTTCGGGACGCGGGCGGGCTCGCCTGGGCACGCCCGGCCGGCAACCGCCAGCTTCTGGCCGATGCGTCGCGGCAAGCCCTTTTCTGCCTGCCGGCCATGACCGCCCAACTCGGCCCGCAAACCCTCGTCACCGTCAATCCGGAGCCCTGCCCGCCGGAGATCCGCCAAAGCCTCGTCTGGCTGCGGCGCATGCTGGCCGATGTCGTGTCGCTGCCGGAACCGGCCAAATCCACCGCGCCCGCGCCCGCGCCCGTGACCCTGGCCGTGCTGGCCCGGCCGGACGAGCCGGCACTGCCCGATTTCTTCGGGGCCTGCGCCGGGCTGGCCCCAAAAGCCGTCATCGTCTGGGACGCCCCGGACGTGCCCGCCAGGGGCCGGGACGCCGCCGCCCGGCTGGGTATGCCCGCGCGCCATCTGGCACGGCCGCTTGGCGGCGATTTCGCCGCCCAGCGAAACGCCCTGCTCGCCGCTTGCCCCCCCGGACTTGTCCTCAGCCTCGACCCGGATGAGCGGCCCGGCCCGGGTTTCCGGGAAACGCTTTCCCGGCTGGCCGCGACGCCAGGGCTCGGCGGGGCCTATTTCCCGAGGCTCACCCTCTATCCCGACCCGGAGCACGTCAAAGCGGGCTATGGCCTGTGGCCGGACCTGCAACTGCGCCTGTTCGCCCATGCGCCGCCCACGGGTCCGCGCTACGTCCGGCCGGTCCACGAACGCCTGGAGGGGCTCGCCGGCCCGGTCGTCCTGGCCCTCGACGCCCCCTTGCTCCACTTGAACCGCCTGCTCGCCGACGACGCGGCCGTCACGGCGAAACTCGCGGCCTATGACGCCGCCGCCGGCCGCCAGGCCCACCATTTCAGCCGCGACTACCCGGCCCTGCCCCGGGAGTTCTTCGCCGCCCTGGCCGCGACGCCCCAACACGGCAGGGTTTTGCTGCTGCCCGGCCTGTGGTAACGAGCCCCAGGCCGGCCTTCCGCCATCCCCTCCGGTTGCCTTGCCGCCGGGGAGCGGCTACACTGCTTTGTGTCGGTTCGCGTCCGGCGGCGACGCCGGGACGCCTCAGAAAGGGACATGATGCGCATCACTTGCCCGCAATGCGGCTATTTTCGGGAATTGCCCGACAAGAAGGTTCCCGTGACCTCGACCATGGCTACATGTCCGAAATGTCGCCATAGGTTCAAATTCCGCGCGGATGATGATTCCGATTCCCGTAGCGACGCCTCCGACCGCGCGTCCGCGCGGCCTCTCGGCGACACCTCGTCCTGGCGCAGACCCGGCCCCGCCGCCCAGGCGGAACCGGTCTCCCCGCCGGTCACCCATTGGGAATCACCGTCCGGCCACGACGACACGCCCGAGGATTTCGATCCGGCCTCCCCCCGGTCCAATCCCGCCACGTCGCAGGCCGAAGCCGCGACACCCGGGGAAGACCACGAGGAGCAGGCCTCTCCCCACGCGCGCGGGCACCAATGGTCCCAGGCGGCCCAGGAAATCGCCGCCGCAAAGGCCCGGGAAGCGGCGGACGAAGACCACGCCCGGGCCGAAGACGAGGCATTTTCCTCCGCGCCCGACCACGACCGGCCTGAAGAACCTGATGCGGCAAGCGCCCCCCGCGATGCTTCCGAAATCGTCCCCAACGACGCGGAACACGACGCGCCGCAGGCCACGGCGGATGCGCCCGAAGACCGGGAGGTGGGTGCGAAACGGCGCGGCAAGGGCGACGGCCAGCGGACAAACGACGGCGTGCGCGACATCTGGGCCAGGCTGCAAGCCATGGACACCGGCGCCTCGCGCAAACGCGCCGCCGGTTCCAAGCTGCCACCGGCCGACGAAGACCCGGACGACGAAGCGCCGGAGGAGACGAAAAAGCCCCGGGAAACCGTCACCGATCCCATCCCCTGGGAGCGGGTGGACGCCTACGGGATCTTTCCGGGCCTTTTCCTCACGCTCAAAAAGGTCCTGCTCTCCCCCGTGGAATTTTTCAGCGCCATGCCCGAAGGCCGCCCCAAGGGCAAGGCGCTGGTCTTCAACCTGCTCATCAGCGAATTCCTGCTGGTCATCGATTTTTTGTGGTCGCTTATGGGCCTGCGGGCCAGGCTCGGCGATCCCGGCCAGGCCGACGCCCTGGGGGCCGCCGCCGCCGCGCCCGGACTGGGCTTTCTCGTCGCGCTCCTGCTCATGCCCCTGGCCATCGCCTGCGGCATCTATCTCGACGCCTGGATCACCCACCTGCTGTTGCGGCTTTTCCGCAGCGCCAACAAGAGCTTCAACGAGACCTTTCGCGTCCTGTGCTACAGCGCCGCGCCGACGGTTCTTTCGGCCGTGCCCGTGGCCGGCCAGATCCTCTCCCCGGTCATCCTCGTCTGGTACATGGTGCTCCAGGCCATCGGGCTCAAAAAAGTCCACGATGGGGCCTACACCCAGACCCTGGCCGTCATCTTCATCAAGTGGTCGATCTATCTCTTTTTGCTCCTGGCCATGTTGCAAAACTTCACACCCGGCCGGTAAACGCCCTCATCGCCCCGGTCCCCTTGACGCGGGCTTCGGGAAACGCGATGACGATGGCATGAAAAGCGCATGCGAAGTTACGGGCTGTGGCCCGGACCACTTCGCCCGGGTGACGACGGAGTGACGCCCATGTTGGCATGGTTGCGAAAAAAATGGCGGCATCTGGCCGATAAACGCCACTTGGCCAGGGAGATCCACCCCGAGACCTTCCGGACCATGGCCGCCGAACTGGCCGAACTGGCCGAGGTGGCCTCCAAGGTTCGCCCGGAGGAGCAGGCCTTTTTGCTCAAGGCCAGACGCATCCGCCGGGAAATGCAGGAACTCGGCCGCATGGCCGCGCGCCCGGAATTCCGCATGTTGCCGTCGCAAAAGCGTCTCGAACTGCGCGAGAGCCTGCTTTCCTCCCGCGAGCAACTCTTAAAGACCCTTTACGACGCGCCCGTGGTCACCACCACGCGCCAGTGATTCCCTTTTTCTCAAATTGAGCGACACCATCACCTGGAGGAACGCCATGCGCCGCCATCCGCGTCTCGCCCGTCTGCCCGCCCGCCTGGCCGGACTCGTTTGCGCCCTGGCCGCGCTGACGGTCCTTGCCGCCTGCGCCATCGAGCCCAAGATTTCCGACAAAAGCATCGTCTACATCGACAACTACACCCGCCGCGACAGCCCCGAGGTCTACGTCTCGCCCTTGCGTTCGCCGCCGGTGCCCGTCTCGGCGCTCATGGTGCCCTTCGAGATCACCCAGGACATGGCCGGCTCCCAGGACATGGGCGAGCAGCTCACCCGGGTGGTCTGGCAGACCTGGACCCGTGACCGCGTCTTCCCCAAGATCCTCTACGAACCCAACCTGCGCGGGGCGAGCACGCCGCAGGCCGTGGCCGTGGCCCGCAGGATGGGCCTCGACACCGTCATCGTCGGCAAATTCACCTATGTGCTCTCCGGCGGCACCCGGGGCGACAGCGGCGTGTCCTTCACCTTCGACGTCATCGACGTCCGAAACGGCGAACGCCTGTGGTCCATGGCCGAGGCCGGCACCATGGAGACGGGGCTCGTCGAGGACTACATCCTTTTCGCCCGCAAAAACCGCATGCCGACCGATCCGCTGAGCGCCATCACCTCCACCCTGGCCATGGACATGGGCGCCACCATGACCAAGTGGAACTACGGCTTCGTGCCGCCCCCCCCGGCCGGCCCCAACCCCGCGCCGCCGCAACCGGCCCCGGCTCCGTCCGGCCGCCGTCTCTGATCCGGCGGTCCTGGGAACTTTCCCGAGGACAAGGACAGCAAAAAGGGCAGGCGCAACGCCTGCCCTTTTCCGTTCTCCGCTTGCGCGGAAGGGATGCGCGAATCCCTGGGCGCGGTCTTTTCCGTTCCCTACTGGCCGACGACCAGACGCATGATGTCGGTCGGGGTGCGGTTGTTTTCCAGCGACAGCTCCTCGAAGCTCATGTCGCCGAAGGCGGTGATGTGATGCCGGGCCAGCCGCTGCACGGCCACCGAAAGCGGAATGTCGTATTCGCGGCAAAAGGTCTGGAGCATCATCTTTTCCAGGCCGGGAGGCGCGGTGGCCGGGATGGTCGCGGCCGGGGCCGTGGGCTGGGCCGGTTCGGCGGTCGCCGGCGGATACCCGGGTTGCGCGGGGGGAAGCGTTCCAGGCGTCGTCGGCGCGGAGCCCGGCTGGGTCGCGAGGCCGGGAGCCGGCTGGGCGGTTGGAGCCTGTTGCGGCGCGGCCGGAGCGGGCGCGGGCTGCTCGGCTGGGGCCGGTTGGCCGGCGGTGCTTTCCTGCTCGACCGGCTGGGACGGCGTGGTCTCCGGCGTAGGCGTGACCTCCACCGCCACCGGGGCGGGCTTTTCCGTGCGCAGAGCCTCGTAGACGGCGATGGGCAGGACGTTGTTGGCCTTGGCCGTCTCGGTGAGCGTCCAGGACGGCTGGGCTTTCATCCCGGCGGCGACGAGCCGCGCCATGGCCGTGGCCTGGGGCAGGCCATACTCCTCGCAGATGTCGGACAGCTTGCGCCGGCCAAGGCCCGGGGGCGGGTCCTTGGGCAGCCCGGCCGGATTGCCGCCCGAAGGCTCCATGACCATGCGCAGCGCCTCGAACACGCCGCCCGGGGCCACCCCGTTTTGCCGGGCGATCTCGGCCAGCGTCATGTCCGCGCTTTCGGCCTTGATGTTTTTAAGCCGCAGCAGGGCCAGCGCCTTGTCCTTGTCCATGCCCATGCGCCGGGCCAGGCTCTCCAGGGTCGAGCGCTGGGCCTCGGCATACGGCGGTTCGCCGTAGGTCTCCACGGCCCGCTGCTTGAAATAATCCGAAAAGGCGACCAGCTGTCCCACCGGCGGCATGCCCCCGAGGGACCAGACGAAGATTCCGACGGCCACGACAAGGCCCACGAAAAACGGCCTGGTGAAAAGAATCAGCGCGCCGTCGGCGTCGCGCAGGGTGTCGAGCAGCGCCGCCCGGTTGCAGATCACGTGGACCAGCCCGGCCACGGCGAAAAGCAGGCCCATACCCAGATGCGCGGCCTCCCAGCGCGGTCGGGAAAGTCCCAGAAACGCCCAGTCGGCCCAGGAGGCGACCCGGGCCGCCGGCGCGATGAAAACCACCAGGGCCGAGAGGATCAGCAAGAAGAAGGAGAAAAGAAGGATCAGGAAGACGGATTTCTTGAACATGCGGGGGCTCCACCGCCCGGTTTATCGGTCGGGCGTTCGGGTTGTCCGCCCTCTAGCACGCCTGGCCGCATTTGCCCATCCCCGGACGGGGCTTGCGGCGGCGCGGTTGACGCCGGCTCCCAAAGACGCTACCTCCCGGCCGCGAGGCCGCCGGTTGTCGCCTGCCGCGACCGGGACTTGCTCCGTTTTCCCGCGACAGCGCGGGAGAGCTGGAACATATCGATATCATTATATATCTTTCATAACAACAATCTTTGCAAGTTGCCTTCCAAATGACGTCAAGGAGTAGCGCCATGCAAGAAAAAGTCGAAGCCGCCCTGGCCAAAATCCGCCCCAGCCTGCAAGCCGACGGCGGCGACGTGGAACTCGTCGAGGTCACCGACGGCGGCATCGTCAAAGTGCGGCTCACCGGCGCCTGCAAGGGCTGCCCCATGTCGCAGATGACGCTCAAAAACGGTATCGAACGCATCCTCATGCAGTCCGTGCCGGGCGTCAAGGCCGTGGAAGCCGTCTAGTTTTCCCGAACGCATCCCCACGGGTTGCGAAAACAACATATTCGCATTGCCTTTTCTTAAAAAATACGTGTGTATTTTTTAAGGGGCGCGAGAACCGCTCCGCCCGTTTCCCGCCGCCGGCCGCCCCCGGCAGCGTTTTGGTCCGTCACCCGGGGAGCCGCCGCGGCAGCTCCCTTTTTTCGCTTCGGAGCCACCACCATGAGCACCATCGTCACCCGTTTCGCCCCGAGCCCCACCGGCTACCTGCATATCGGCGGCGCGCGCACGGCCATTTTCAACTGGCTGCTGGCCCGTCACACCGGCGGCAAATTTCTGCTGCGCATCGAGGACACGGACCTCGTCCGGTCCAACGCCGACATGACCAAGTCCATCCTCGACGCCATGGAGTGGCTCGGCCTCGACCATGACGGCGAGATCACCTACCAGAGCCAGCGCTTCGACATCTATAACCAGTACATCGACAAGATGCTCGAAACCGGCCACGCCTACTGGTGCTCGTGCACGCCCGAGGAAGTCGAGGCCATGCGCGAGCAGGCGCGGCAAAAGGGCCTCAAGCCCAAATACTCCGGCCGCTGCCGCGAGGCGGGCCTCGGCCCCGGACCGGGCCGGGTGGTACGGCTCAAGGCCCCGATCGCCGGGGCCACCGTGGTCGACGACATGGTCAAGGGGCCGGTCTCCTTCGACAACGCCGAGCTCGACGACATGGTCCTGCGCCGCCCCGACGGCTCGCCGACCTACAACATGGCCGTGGTGGTCGACGACGCCACCATGGGCGTCACCCACATCATCCGGGGCGACGACCACTTAAACAACACCCCGCGCCAGATCCTTATCTACAAGGCCCTCGACCTGCCCCTGCCGCGCTTCGGCCATGTGCCCATGATCCTCGGCCCGGACAAAAAAAAGCTTTCCAAGCGCCACGGGGCCACGGCGGTCATGGAATACGAAACCGAAGGCTTTCTGCCCGAGGCCATGCTCAACGGGCTCGTTCGCCTGGGCTGGGCCTACGGCGACCAGGAGCTTTTCTCCCGCGAGGAGCTGGTCAAATTCTTCTCCACGGACAACCTCGGCAGCTCGGCCGCCGTGTTCGACAAGGCCAAGCTCCTGTGGTTAAACGCCCACTACATCAAGGAAAGCCCGGCCTCGCGCCTGGCGGTGCTGGTCAACGCCTTCCTCGAGCGCAAGGGCTATCCGTCCCAGGACCTGGAATACCTGGCCCGCATCGTGCCGCTTTTGCAGCCGCGCGCCCAAACCCTGGCCGAAATGGCGGACAAGACCGAGAGCTTCGTGGCCGCGACCGACGACCTCACCTACGACATGAAGGCCGTGCAGAAGTTCCTCACCCCCGATGTGCGCGAGCACCTCGCCGACGTGCGCGCCATCCTCGACGCCCTGTGCCGCTTTGACGAGCCCTCCATGGAACAGGCGGTGGCCGCCTATCTCGAGGCCAAGGAGCTCAAGTTCAAAAAGCTCGCCCAGCCCATCCGCGTGGCCATCACCGGCGGCACGGCCAGCCCCGGGCTTTTCGAGACCATGGCCGTCATGGGCAAAAAACGCGTGCTTTCCCGCATCGACCGGGCGCTTTCGCTGTAGGCCGAACAGGATTCTTCCGGACGACAAAGCCCCCGGGCGCGGTTACGGCCGCATCCGGGGGCTTTTTGCGTGGCGACCGGACCGGAACCCGCCGGGGAGGATTCCCTTCTTTTTCCCGCCGGACCTTGACAGGCGGGGGCGTGGGTGTAGGGTAGCCTTGATTTTTCTCCAAGGAGGACCCGAAAAAGACCTCTGGACAGCGCTGTTCCGGCTGACGTCAGGAGAAAGCCCTTACGCGGCCTCGCCGGCGATTCCATAACTTGGCGGCAACCATTGCGACATGCACGCGTCGCACCGTCCTTGTCTACAATCAAGCCTTGTATCTTCCTCTGTTACGAACGCAACCCTCCACGATATCCCCAACATCAATTACGGAGTGATCCATGGATCTGCATCTTAACGATCGTTACAAGCTTTTCATCAATGGACAATGGGTCGAAAGCGGCTGCGGCAAGACCTTTGCCACGACCAATCCGTCGACCGGCGAAGTCCTGGCCCACTGCGCCGACGCCTGCCTCGACGACATCGACAAGGCGGTCGACGCCGCCTGGAAGGCGTTTCCGGCCTGGAAAAAGACCACGCCCCAGGAACGCTCGGCCATACTCCTTAAAATCGCGGACCTCATCGACGCCAACGCCGACCATCTGGCCCTTGTCGAGACCATGGACAACGGCAAGCCCATCCGCGAGACAAAGGGCGTCGATGTGCCCCTTTCCTCGGACCATTTCCGCTACTTCGCCGCCGCCGTGCGCACCGAGGAAGGCCAGGCCACGATGATCGACGAGACGACCATGAGCATCATCCTGCGCGAGCCCCTCGGCGTGGTCGGCCAGATCATCCCCTGGAACTTCCCCCTGCTCATGGCCGCCTGGAAGCTGGCCCCGGCCCTGGCCGCCGGCGACTGCGTGGTCATCAAGCCCTCCACCGAAACGCCGCTGTCCATCCTGGAACTGGCCAAGCTCATGGCCCAGGCGCTGCCCGCCGGCGTGGTCAACGTCATCACCGGCAAGGGCTCGACCACCGGCAACGCCATGCTCAACCACCCGGGCTTTTCCAAGCTGGCCTTTACCGGCTCGACCGAGGTCGGCTACACCGTGGCCGAGGCCGCGGCCAAAAAGCTCATTCCCGCCACCTTGGAGCTCGGCGGCAAGTCGGCCAACATCTTCTTCCCCGACGCGCCCTGGGAAAAAGCCATCGAGGGGCTCCAGCTCGGCATCCTCTTCAACCAGGGACAGGTCTGCTGCGCCGGCTCCCGGGTGTTCGTGCACGAGGACATCTTCGACCGCTTCACCGAGGCGGCCACCGACGCCTTCGCCAAGGTCAGGGTGGGGCTCCCCTGGGAGCCGGACTCCCAGATGGGCTCCCAAGTCAACGCGCGCCAGCTGGAAAAGATCCTGGCCTACGTGGACGTGGCCCGAAACGAGGGCGCGACCGTGGCCTACGGCGGCAACCGCATCACCGACGGCCCGCTCGCCAAGGGCTGCTTCATGCAGCCGACGCTTTTGACCCACGTGAAAAACACCATGCGCGTGGCCTGCGAGGAAATCTTCGGCCCGGTGGCGAGCGTGATCGCCTTCCGCGACGAGGACGAGGTGGTGGCCCTGGCCAACGCCAACGAATACGGCCTGGCCGGCGGCGTCTGGACCCGGGACATCAACCGGGCGTTGCGCGTGGCCCGGGGCGTCGAAACCGGGCGCATGTGGGTCAACACCTACAACGTGCTGCCGGCCCACGCCCCGTTCGGCGGCTACAAGAAATCGGGCATCGGCCGGGAAAACCACCTGATGATGCTCGACCACTACAGTCAGCGCAAAAACATCTTCATCAGCCTGTCCGAACAAAAAGTCGGGATGTATTGAGTACGTCCAGACAAAGGAGCCAGACCATGATCACCAAGGAAACACCTGTCGAGGAATTCGTCGACAAGCCGGGCGTCGTGGCCTACTGCATCAAAAACGGCGTATCCCCCTACAGCTGCTCCGGGGATTTCCCCTGCGATCTCGGCACGCTGCTTAAGCTTGGCAAGGTGTCCGATCCCGAGGCCTTCATCAAGGGATTAAACGACCTTCTCGCCGCGAACTGACGCTTCCCGCCGGTTTGGGAACGCCCTTTTACGCCCTGGTCGTGTGCGCATCGCGACCAGGGCGTTCGTATCGCTCCATTATCTTCCGGCAATGATGCTCGCCGCGCGATCCACCTGATTGGGCGACAGATCGGGAGGCACGTTTGCCCGTCCTTTGGCCACAAGCACCATATGGCGGGCGCACTTGCTGTTGTCGCCGCGACACAGTCTTTTCTTGAGCAGATTGGCGGCTGTCGGCATATTTTGCATCTTGTCGTTGAAAAACACGCATCCGGCCAGGCATTCGCAATCGGGCATGGTATCCTCCTCGCCTTCATTTCATACTGACACAATATAAATTACACCATAAAACACCATACCATGTCCCGGGTACAATACAATACGGCACGACAACCATTCGCGAGGCTTCCCACGGACTCTCTTCGCCTTTGCCGCCGACGGTGCTAGCATGGCCTTGCCTCCCGACGTCGCATCGTCATACGGAGCGTCCATGACCGCGATCATTCTGGAACTTTTGGCCGTCGTCGGGCTTATCTGCGTCAACGGTTTTTTCGCCATGGCGGAGATGGCCCTGGTCGCCTCCCGCAAAAGCCGCCTGCAGGGCCTGGCCGAAGCCGGCAACCGCCGGGCCGGGGCCTGCCTGCGCCTGCGGGAAGATCCGGAAACGTTTCTGTCCGCCGTGCAGATCGGCATCACGCTGGCAAGCGTGCTGGCCAGCGCCTACGGCGGCGCGACCCTGGCCGGGGAGCTGGCCGCCTTTCTCCACACGATCCCGATCCTCTCCCCCTATGCCCACGCCTTGTCCCTGGCCGGGGTGGTGGTGCCGATCGCCGTGATCACGCTCCTTTTCGGCGAACTGGTGCCCAAGCGGCTGGCCCTGGCCCGGCCGGAGGGGCTGGCCATGGCCGCCGCGCCCGTCATGCGGGCGCTTTTGTTCGCCAGCCGGCCGGCGGTGCGGCTGCTCGGCCTGGCCACGCGCGGCGTGGTGCGCCTGCTCGGGTTCGGCGGGGGCGGCGGCGAACCGGCCGTGACCGAGGAGGACATTCGCGGCCTTTTGCGCGAGGGGATGCTGCACGGAGCCCTGGAGCACGAGGAACATGCCATCATGGAGCGCGTGCTGCGGCTCACCGATCGGCCCCTGGACGTCATCATGACCCACCGCTCGAAGATCGACCGCATCGACATCGACGCCCCGGCCGAAGAGACGCTCGCGGCCATGATGGAGAGCCCGCACACCCGGTTTCCGGTGGTTCGCGGGGATTTTTCCCAGGTGCTCGGGGTGGTGCGGGCCAAGGACGCGCTGGCCGGCTATCTGCGCGACGGCCGGGTCGATCTGGCCGGGCACATGACGCCGCCGGTCTTCTTGCCGGAGACGTTGCGCGGGCTGTCGCTGCTGGCGCGCTTTCGCCAGTCGCCGCGTCTGCATCTGGCCTTGGTGGTGGACGAATACGGCGACGTGGTCGGCATGGTCACGGCGGCGGACGTGTTCGAGGACATGGTGGGCGACCTGCCCGGGCTCTCCGGCCACGAGGAGCCGGCCATGGTCAGGCGCGCGGACGGCTCGCTTCTCATCGACGCGGCCACGCCCATGGACGAGGTGGCGGCGGCGCTTTCCTGGCCCCGGCCCTGGCCCGAGGACGTCGGCGACGCCACCCTGGCCGGATTCCTGCTGGAGCGCCTCGGCCGCATCCCGGCCATAGGCGACACGCTTGCGGCCCGTGGCGCGACGTTTGAAATCGTGGACATGGACGGCCGGCGCATCGACCGGGTGCTGGCGACGCCCCGGGCGGCTGAAGAGGAAACGCCGCAATAGAGAGGAAACGAAAAAGTCCGCGCGCGGTCAGGGAAGCAGCAGTTCGATGTCCACGCGGAGCGCCTCGGCCATCTTTTGCAGCAGTTCCGTGGACATGCACCGCTTCCCTCGCTCGATTTGGGAAATGTGGGCGTTCGTTACGCCACAGATATCCGCGACCTGTTGCAAGGTCATGCCCCGATGGGAGCGCAACACCCGGACGGGATGTTCTCCGGCCAGCAGCCTGTCCGCGACTTCCGCCGGGAAAGTCTCCTCTTCGCCGGAGACAAGTTTGCGATAAAACGCTTCCAGCGTCGCGGCGTCATGCGCATCCTCGAGAGCCGCCACCAGTCGTTCGTATTCCTCGATCGGCAGCAGCGCGAATGCCGGCCGCCCCTCATGTTCGAGAATCTGCACACTCATCGATAAACCTCCTTGCGCCGTCCGATGTCCACGACCTGGATGACCACCGCATCCTGCTGCAAATTGTTGTCAACAGCCATCCCCGCTCCATCATGGCGACAAAAAAAAAGCGGCGCGCCGGATGGCGCGCCGCTTTGCAACCTTACTATAGAAAAGGCTGGAAACGAAACTAGGCGGTCTTGGCGACAGGCTTGGTCACCGCGCCGGAACGCAGGCAGCGGGTGCACACCGTCATGGTGGTCACCTCGCCCGAAGGCAACTGGGCCCGCACCTTGACAAGGTTGGGCGAAAACCGACGCTTGCTCTTGTTGTTGGCGTGGCTGACGTTGTTGCCGCTCTGGGGCTTCTTGCCGCAATGCTCGCAAATCTTGGCCATGACGAGGTTCCTCCCGAAAACATATGTCGCGGGACGGCCCGCCGGACAAGGGTTCCGGGCTGCCGCGACCGCGTGTTTTTTCGCAGTGACGCAAAGAATTTTGTGAGGTACATGGGAACGAAGACGTTGGCAAGCTTTTTCTTGACAACACCCGGGTCACAGACTAGCACTCTTTTCTCCGCGAGGAAACCCATGTCCGAACTTTGGCTTGATATCACCGACATCCCGGCAACCGGCCGGGAGTTTTCGTTTTCCGACCAGGCCATCTGGACCGGTCCCATTGCGGAATTCGACCTGCCCCACCGCCTCGACGCGCCGGGCACCGGGCTTGCCGCCACGTTTTCCGTGCTGCCGCAAACCCGGGGCGCGCTGGTGCGGGGCCGGCTTTCCGGCAAGGTCGTCAGCCCCTGCGACCGTTGCGCCGAGGACACCATGCTCGACATCGCCATCGATTTCGAGCAGTTCGAGGAACTCCCGGCCGAGGGCGAAGAGTCCCTGGAGCCGGGCCTTGTGCGGCGCCGGGGCAAGGTGCTGGAGCTGGACGTGGCCAGCCTTTTGTGGGAACAGTTTCTGCTTGCCATGCCGGTCAAGCCCCTGTGCGACGAAAACTGCCCGGGGCTGTGCCCCCGGTGCGGCGCTTCGCTCAAAGACGGGCCGTGTTCCTGCTCCACGGAGGAAGGCGACCCCAGACTTGCCGTGCTGCGGCAATTGAAGGTCCCGCGCGATCCGAACGAGCGCCATTGACGCGAAATCGCCGCGCGCGAACAGTATAAAGACACAAACCCCTAGCTGCGAGGTAATCGCCATGGCCGTCCCCAATAGAAAAATCTCCAAGTCCCGCAAAGGTATGCGCCGCGCCCACGACCACGTCCCGGTTCCCACCGTGGTCCTTTGCTCCTGCGGCGAGCCCACGCTGCCCCATCGCGTCTGCCCCAGCTGCGGCATGTACCGCGGCCGTCAGATGCTGCGGAAGGACGATGCCGAATAACAAGCCGCGCATCGCCGTGGACGCCATGGGCGGGGACTTCGGTCCCCACGTGGTCGTTCCCGGCGCTTTGCAAGCCGCCAGGACCGGCAAGGCCGAGATCATCCTGGTGGGCGACACGGACGCCATAAACGCCCAGCTCGCCCGCTACGACGTCAAAGGCCTGCCGGTCTCCGTGGTCCACGCCTCGCAAGTCGTGGAGATGGAGGAGAAGCCCTCCGAAGCGCTTCGGCGCAAGCGGGATTCTTCCATACAGGTGGCCTGCAACCTCGTGCGCGAGGGCAACGCCGACGGAGTCATCTCCGCCGGCCACTCCGGCGCGACCCTGGCCTGCGCCATGTTCACCATCGGCCGCGCGCCGGGGGTGGAACGCCCGGCGCTCGCGACCTTCATGCCGACCGAACGCTCCCACACCGTCATCATCGACGTGGGGGCCAACGTCGACTGCAAGCCCTTCCACCTGCTCCAGTTCGGGGTCATGGCCTCGGTGCTCGCCCAGACCATGCTCGGGCGCGAGAACCCGGCCGTGGCGCTTTTGTCCAACGGCGAGGAGTCGGGCAAGGGCAACCACCTCGTCAAGGAAACCTTCGACCTGTTGCGCCGGAGTTCGCTCAATTTCGTCGGCAACATCGAGGGCCGCGACCTGTTCACGGGCAACGTGGACGTGGTCGTGTGCGACGGGTTTGTCGGCAACGTGGTGGTCAAGCAGGCCGAAGGCCTGGCCTCCTCGCTCGGCAGGCTGCTCAAGGGAGAGCTGCGGCGCGGCTTTTTCGGCAAGATCGGCACCATGCTGGCCTTAAACGCGCTCAAGCGTTTCTCGCGCCTGGTCGATTATGCCGAATACGGCGGCGCGCCGCTTTTAGGGCTCAAAGGCATCTGCCTCATCTGCCACGGCGCTTCCAACAGCAAAGCCATGTCCAGTGCCGTGCGCATGGCCGCCCGGTTCGTGGAGATGGAAGCCAACACCCACCTTTCCACGGCCGTGGCCAAGAACATCGACCTGGCCGGTCTCCGCCGCCAGGCCGTCAACGACCAACGCTAACCCGCCCCCTTTTTTACATGAAGCACGAAGCCTACATCCGCGGCCTTGGCTATTACGCGCCCGAAAAAATCCTGACCAACGCCGACCTGGAAAAAATGGTCGAGACTTCCGACGAGTGGATCACCACCCGCACCGGGATCAAGGAGCGCCATATCGCCGCCCCAGGCGAAACCGTCAGCGACATGGCGGCCGAAGCGGCCCGTCGCGCCCTGGCCGACGCCGGCATTGAAGCCGACAAAGTCACCCACATCTTTCTTTATACCGTCACCCCGGACTACTACACGCCTTCGGCCGCCTGCCTGGTGGAAGAAAAGCTCGGCATCCGGGGCAAGGTGGTCCAGGACGTCAACGCCGCCTGCTGCGGCTTCGTCTACGGCCTGGAGATGGCCCGGGCGGTCATTGCCCTGCATCCCGAAGCCACGGTGATCGTGGCAGCGGCCGAGGTGCTCACCACGCGCACCAACTGGGCCGACCGCCGCACCTGCGTGCTCTTCGGCGATGCCGCCTCCGCCGCGGTGGTCACGTCCGACGCGGGCGGCAACGGCGCGCGCGTCGTCGACGCCCGCCTGGCCAGCGACGGCTCGCTGGGGCACCTGCTCACCATCCAGGGCGGCGGCTCCGGCCATCCCTACAAGCTGGGCGATAGTGTGGGCGAAGAATTTTTTCTCCAGATGAACGGCCCCGAGGTCTTCAAGCACGCCGTGCGCAAGATGACCGATATCTGCGAACAGGTCCTGGCGGCAAACGGCCTGGGGAACGACGACATCGCCCTGTTCATCCCCCACCAGGCCAACCTGCGCATCATGGAGGCCGTGGCCAAGAAACTGGGGCTGCCCCTGGAAAAGGTCATGGTGACCGTGGACCGCTTCGGCAACACCTCGGCCTCGACCATCGGCATTGCCTTGACGGAGGCCCGGGCGGCCGGCCGCATCCCCGCCGGGAGCAAGGTCCTGCTCGGCGTCTTCGGCGGCGGTTTTACCTGGGGCTCGGCCCTGCTCCAGTTCTGAGAAAGAGGCGCGCGCGTTTCCGGGCGGAAATCCTCCCCGGAAGAGCGCGAATCCGGCGGCGGGACGCGGTAAAACGCGATTGCCGTCAGGGGGCGTTTCGGCTAGGGTGTCGCCCTGCCCGGCCGGGGCGGGACCATGTCCACGCCCCCGTCTTACGAAAAACAATCCGGCCGCGTAACGGGGAAACCTCCCACGCGCCGCAAGGAGTTGCGCCATGCGCACGGCACTGGTCACCGGCGGGTCTCGCGGCATCGGCGCGGCCACAGCCGCACGACTCGCACGCGACGGTTTCGATGTCTTGCTCACCTACGTCAGCAAGCCGGACGCCGCCGCCGCGGTCGCGGACGCCATCACGGCCGAAGGCAACAGGGCCAGGGCCCTGGCCCTCGACACCTCCGACCCGGCCGCCGTCACCGCCTTTTTCGCCGAGCACATAAAGAGCCTCGACCTGCACGTGCTGGTTAACAACGCCGGCATCACCCGCGACGGGCTCATCGCGCGCATGAAGGACGAAGATTTCGCGGCCGTGATCCAGGTCAACCTGATCGGGGCCTTCACCTGCCTGCGCGAAGCGGCCAAGCTCATGATGAAGCGCCGCGCCGGCCGTATCGTCAACATCACCTCGGTGGTTGGCCAGTCCGGCAACGCCGGCCAGGCCAACTACGCCGCGGCCAAGGCCGGGCTCATCGGGCTGACCAAGTCCGCCGCCCTGGAACTCGCCCCGCGCGGCATCACGGTCAACGCCGTGGCCCCGGGATTCGTCGAAACCGACATGACCGCCGTGCTTCCGGACGCCGTCAAGGCGACCTTTGCCGAGCGCATTCCCCTCAAGCGCGCCTGTTCCCCCGCCGAAATCGCCGCCGCCGTGGGCTACCTCGCCAGCGACGACGCCGCCTACGTCACGGGACAGGTCCTCGGCATAAACGGCGGCATGTACATGTAACGCAACGTTAGGATAAATACACGGCCACCATTTGGAGGAAACCATGTCTGTCGCGGAAAAAGTCAAAGAGATCATCGTGGATCAGCTCGGCGTGGACGCCGGCGAGGTCAACCCCGACGCCAAGTTCGTCGATGACCTGGGCGCGGATTCCCTGGATCTGACCGAGCTCATCATGGCCATGGAAGAGGAGTTCGGCGTGGAGATCTCCGACGAGGACGCCCAGCAGATTCAGAAAGTGCAGGACGCCATCTCCTTTATCGAAAAGAAAAAGGGCGAATAAGCCCCAAACGCCCAGTCGGACCGGGGCCGCGCGTCGAAGCGCCGCCCCGGCCGCGGACGGATGCGCCATGACTTTACACAGGGTAGTCGTCACCGGCCTTGCGGCCATCACTCCCATCGGCAACGATCTGGCCACAAGCTGGACCAACCTCGTGGCCGGCATGTCTGGCGCGGCGCCCATCACCCACTTTGATGCCGCCGCCTACGACACGCGTTTCGCCTGCGAGGTCAAAAACTTCGATGCAACGGCGTTTGTCGCGCCAAAACTCGCCAAACGCCTGGACCGCTTCACGCTCTTCGCCGTGTCCGCCGCCACCATGCTCATGGAGGACGCGGGCTACACGATCGATCCCGCCGAAGCGGCCGACGTGGCCGTCATCATCGGCTGCGGCCTGGGTGGCCTCGAAACCCTCGAAGCCACCCACACCAAGCTGTTGGCCCAGGGACCGTCGCGGGTTTCGCCCTTTTTCATCCCCACCATGATCGCCAACATGGCCGCCGGCCAGGTGTCGATCACCGTCGGGGCCAAGGGGCCGAACCTCTGCACCACCTCGGCCTGCGCCTCGGGCCAGCACGCCATCGGCTGCGCCTTCACCGACATCAAGCTCGGCCGGGCCTCGGCCGCCATCTGCGGCGGCGTGGAATCGACCATCACGCCGCTGGCCGTCGGCGGCTTCAACGCCCTCAAAGCCCTTTCCACCCGCAACGACGATCCGACCAAGGCCTCGCGCCCCTTCGACGCGGACCGCGACGGCTTCGTCATCGGCGAGGGTTGCGGCCTGCTGCTCCTCGAGTCCCTGGAGCACGCCAGGGCCCGCGGCGCGCGCATCTATGCCGAGGCCGTCGGGTACGGCGCGTCCGGCGATGCGTTCCACATGACCGCTCCCCCCGAGGACGGCGAAGGCATGGTCCTGGCCATGCGGGCCGCCATGCGCGAGGCGGATATGGGACCGGCGGACATCGCGCACATCAACGCCCACGGCACCTCCACGGCCCTAAACGACGCCTGCGAGACCATGGCCATCAAGACCGTGCTCGGCGGCCACGCCAAAAAGGTGCCCATCACCTCCAACAAATCCATGATCGGGCACTGCCTGGGCGCGGCCGGCGGCATCGAATCGGTCATGAGCGTCAAGACCATCGCGGAGGGCGTCATTCCGCCCACCATCAACCTGGAGACGCCGGACCCGGCCTGCGACCTGGATTACACGCCGGGCAAAGCCAAGCATGCCGACATCGCGACCGTCCTTTGCAACTCGTTCGGCTTCGGCGGCACCAACGCCTGCATGCTGTACAAGGCCTTCGCCGAATAGGCGGACTCCGGCCCGGCCGGCCGCTTCGCAATCCTTAAACGGGGGGAGGCTCGATACCCGAGTTTCCCCCCGCGCGCTTTGGGAGGATACGCCCATGGAAGAACTGCTCATCGCCGACCCGGAAATCGGGCGCGCCGTGTGCCTGGAGATCGAACGGCAAACCGGCAAGCTCGAGATGATCGCCTCGGAGAACTTCGTCTCCGTGGCCGTGCGCCAGGCACAGGGCAGCGTGCTCACCCACAAGTACGCCGAAGGCTATCCCGGCAAGCGCTACTACGGCGGCTGCGAATACGTGGACATCGCCGAGGACCTGGCCCGCGACCGGGTCAAGACGCTTTTCGGGGCCGAGTACGCCAACGTGCAGCCCCATTCCGGCTCCCAGGCCAACATGGCCGTCTACTTCGCGGCCATGAAGCCCGGCGACACGCTGCTCGGCATGGACCTCTCCCACGGCGGCCACCTCACCCACGGTTCGCCCGTCAACTTTTCCGGCCGGCTTTACAACATCGTGTTCTACCACGTGAAAAAGGAAACCGGCACCATCGACTACGAAGAGGTCGAGCGGCTGGCCAAGGAGCACAAGCCCACCGTCATCATGGCCGGGGCCAGCGCCTATCCCCGCATCATCGACTTCCCGCGCTTTCGGGCCATCGCCGACGAGGTCGGGGCCAAGCTCGTGGTGGACATGGCCCACATCGCCGGTCTGGTCGCGACAGGGCACCATCCCTCGCCCATCCCCTACGCCCACTACACCACCTCGACCACGCACAAGACCCTGCGCGGCCCGCGCGGCGGCCTGATCCTCTCCTCCGAGGAGTTCGGCAAGTCGCTCAATTCCCAGATTTTCCCCGGCATCCAGGGCGGCCCGCTCATGCATGTCATCGCGGCCAAGGCGGTCGCCTTCGGCGAGGCCTTAAAGCCCGCCTTCAAGACCTACCAGGGACAGGTGGTGAAAAACTGCCAGGTCCTGGCCAAGGGGCTCCTGGACGCCGGCTACGATCTGGTTTCCGGCGGCACGGACAACCACCTCGTGCTGGTCGACCTGACCAACAAGGACGTGACCGGCAAGGACGCCGAGCATGCCCTGGATCTGGCCGGCATCACGGTCAACAAGAACACGGTGCCCTTTGAGACGCGTTCGCCCTTCGTCACCTCGGGCGTACGCATGGGCACGGCGGCGCTGACCACGCGCGGCATGGTCGAGGCGGACATCGAGAAGATCGTCGGCTGGATCGACGCGGCCATCGCCTCGCGGGAAAACGAGACCAAGCTGGACGAAATCCGCAAGGACGTGCAGAAATTCGCCAAGGGATTTCCGCTTTTCGCCTGCTAGAAAAGACTTGGGGGATTCCCCCAAGCCCCTGCCGGGGAGCTTATTCTCCCCGGTTCATATAGCGCGTCGGGCCGGTGGGACGAAACGTCCTGCCGGCCCGATGTTGTTTCAGACCCAGCGCTGATAGCCCTTTACAACCAGTTGCTCATCCCGTTTAATCACTTTTGATTAAAACGACGTTAACCTTGCCAGGACGGCCGCCATGCTCATCAAGCGATTGGAAGTGAAGGGCTTCAAGTCCCTCAAGGATGTGGTCTGGGAACCCGGGTCGCTGACGATTTTGATCGGGCCGAATGGGTCGGGGAAGAGTAATATACTTCTTGCTCTCTCGTTTCTACAAAATATAGCTAGTGGCAATTTAGATAACTTTATCCAGGAGAATGGGGGTATTACGAGAGTCGCATGGGATGGATCTGTTCGTTTTATCAAAGTCCAACTCCAATCTTTTTTTGAGATATTTGCACTGCCAACCGATACTTATTATAGCCTAGAACTTGCATTACGAAACGATACATACAGAATTCTGAAAGAGATATGCTCTGAAGAATATTACGATAATGACGAAAAAACAAACAAGCTCAATACGTTAATATATAGAGAAGCGGGGGTATCTAAGATAACAGGTTCTAATGGCCTCAGTGACATTGCAGTTAAAATAAAAAATCGACTTGAAAGTTTTTTATCTATTGCGACAACTCCGCATCAATATGACACCTCCTTATACATTCTCAAGGAGAACATAGCTGACACAAAAATATATCGTCATCTAGACACACAATCTCAAGCAAATATACGACGCCCACTCATTACAAGATTCAACAAGCAAATTGACTCAGACGGTCAAAACCTCGTCAATGTCCTCCACACCCTCTATTCCGAAAATCGAGACTTCGAAAACGACATCAACACCGCCATGCGGGCAGCCTTTGGAGACGAGTTCGATCGCCTTGTCTTTCCGCCGGCGGCTGATCAACTCGTGCAACTTCGCATCCGCTGGAAAAGCCTCAAGCGCGAACAGTCCATGCTCGACCTTTCCGACGGCACCATACGGTTCCTGTTCCTCATGACCGTGCTGTGCAACCCCGAACCACCGTCGCTTATCGCCATCGACGAGCCCGAAACCGGCCTGCACCCATCCATGTTCCCCATCATCGCCGAATACGCGGCCGAGGCGTCCAAGCGCACGCAGGTCATCTTCTCCACCCATTCGCCGCAATTCCTCGACGCTTTCAGCGATTGCGACGTGACCACAACGGTCACAAGCTGGGAGAATGGGGAAACCAAAATCAAGAATCTCGACGGCGAAGCCCTCAAGGAATGGCTCACGCACTATTCCCTGGGCACGCTCTTTCTCTCCGGCGATCTGGAGGCGTTGGCGTGAAAATCATCCTCCTCGTCGAAGGTGAAACCGAAAAGAAGGCTTTGCCGCAATTTTTCCGGCGCTGGCTGCACGGAAAAATCGACCCATTGCCGGCCATCCACACAGTCAATGCCAAGGGTTGCGACAATCATCTCAAGGAATGCGCCCTCAAGGCCTCCATGTATCTCAAAGAAAATGATGTCGCCGCCGTCTTCGGCCTGCTCGACCTGTATGGACCGAAGACCATCCCCGGCCATTGCAAAACGACGCAGGAGAAATGCGCCTATCTGCGGGAACGTCTGGAAAAGGAAGTCGACTCGCCGCGATTCAAACAGCATTTCGCGGTACATGAGTTGGAGGCTTGGCTGCTCAGCCAGCCCGATATTTTTCCTACCGAGGTAAAACGCGCCTTTCCCGGCAGGATCGCCAACCCCGAACAGGTGGATTCCACCGAGCCCCCGGCCAAACTGCTCATCCGCCTGTACAGGGAAAAAATAAAACGCGACTACAAAAAAACAGCCAATGGTGTTGAACTGTTCTCACGTCTGGACCCGAATGTCGCCTACGCTAAATGTCCCGCCCTGGCCGCCTTTCTCAACGATATGCTGGCCTGCCTCAAGACCGCCGCGCATTGATTCCACTCCCTTGCCGTAGGGTAGCTCCGTGCGCCGGCCGCGACGCCGTGCGCCAGGCCTGAGCGCGGGGACGCCGACAAAAAAAGCCCCCGGCAACAATGTCGCCGAGGGCCGGTACGTCGCATCGGAAAACGGACTGTCTCGCTTATTGCGCCCAGGGGCTGCCGAATCCGGTGCCGTCCTGGGGTTGCGGCTGTGTGCCGTCGCCAAAGCCGAGTCCGAGCCCGAGACCCGTTGTGGGGGTGCCGGTACCAAGGCACGTTCCCGCAAGCGATCCCGCACCCCCCCGCGGCGTATCACCGCCGTCCATCCACCATGGGCCGGACCCGAAACCGCTTTGAGCATAGGCCAGGGCACTCGCCAACACCGACACCGCCAACACCGTCCCCATCAGGAGCTTTTTCATCCCAATCCCCTTTTTCTGTTTTTCATGCAAACAGAGCAAGAGCGATGCCACAGTATTTTTATCGGGAAATCAGCAGGATAGATCGGCACGCAAAACAAACTTGTCTAAAATATATACAGACACAAGAGCACATCCGTCTCTTTTTCATGCACATGGATGATCAAGATACAATAAAGGACCTCCAACGCAACAGTCCATCTCCCCATATTGCAATCGTTCACACAAAAACATAGATTTGTACTAGGAAATTCTGCATCCCGTCGCGCCCGTCTTGACGCCTCCCCCGCCTTGGTCCACTCTGGCCCGTCGTCCCCTTTTGAAGTTTTTCGGGAGGGTGGGGGTCCGGGGGAGGGAACCCTTTTTTGCAAAAAGGGGTTCCCTCCCCCGGTTCCGCGTCCCGCCCCCCGCACGGAGTCGCCATCATGGACAACCGCCTGCCCTGGCCCGATTATTTCATGCGCATCGCCTACCTTGTGGCCGAGCGCAGCACCTGCCTGCGCCGCAAGGTCGGCGCCGTGGCCGTACGGGACCGCCGCATCCTGGCCACGGGTTACAACGGCTCCCCGTCCGGCACCGCCCATTGTCTGGACATCGGCTGTCTGCGCGAACAGATGGGCATCCCTTCGGGCGAACGCCACGAGCTGTGCCGGGGCCTGCACGCCGAGCAAAACGTCATCATCCAATGCGCCCTGCACGGCGTGCCCATCGCCGGCGCGGACATCTACTGCACCACCCAGCCGTGCCTGATCTGCACCAAGATGCTCATCAACTGCCAGATCAACAACATCTATTTCAGCCAGGGGTATCCCGATCCGCTCTCGGCCAAGATGATCGCCGAGGCCGGCATCGGCTTTACGGTGCTGGAGGGCGACTATGGCCCCTGTTGACGCGGATTTCATGGCCCGGGCCCTGGAGCTGGCCGAACGCGGCCGGGGTTTCGTCATGCCCAATCCCCGGGTCGGCGCGGTGCTGGTGCGCGACGGGGGCATCGTGGCCGAAGGCTGGCACAAGGTGTTCGGCGGGCCCCACGCCGAGGTGGAATGTTTGCACGACGCCGAGCGCAAGGGCGTCTCGCCGGCCGGCGGCACCATGTACGTGACCCTCGAGCCGTGCAACCATTTCGGCAAGACCCCGCCGTGCTCGCGTACCCTGCTGGACGCGGGCATTGCCCGCGTGGTCGTCGGCTGTCTGGACCCCAATCCCGTGGCCGGCGGCGGAGCCGCGCTGCTGCGCCAGGAAGGGGTGGAGGTCACGGTCGGCGTGCTCGAATCCCAATGCCGTGAGGCCGTGGCCGATTTCATCACCTGGCAGACCATGGGCCGGCCGTACGTGACGGTGAAGCTGGCCATGACCCTGGACGGGCGCATCGCCACCCGCACGGGCGACGCCGCCTGGGTGAGCTGCGAGGCTTCCCGGGAGCGGGTCCACGCCATGCGCGCCGCGTCCTCGGCCGTGCTGGTCGGCGGCGGCACGCTGCGCGCCGACAATCCCCGGCTGAGCCACCGCCTGCCGGAAAATCACCCGCTGGCCCACAATCCCCAGCCTCTCGGCGTGGTGGTCACGCGCCGGTTGCCGGATGCGGACGCGCAACTAGCCCTGCTTAAAGACCGGCCAACCCGGCTCGTTATCCTGACCGACGCCAAGGCCGCCGCGTCGCCTGTCGCCACACAGCTGGAAAAGGCCGGGGTACGGGTGTGGGGACTGCCCAGGGCGGCGAACGGCGAAGGGCTCGATCTGGCGGCGGGGTTGGCCCGACTGCGCCAGGAGGCGCGCGTTTTCGCGCTGCTGTGCGAAGGCGGCGGGGAACTGGCCGCCAGCCTGCTGGGCCAGGGGCTTGCCGACGAGCTGGTGATTTTCTACGCGCCCAAAGTGCTTGGCGACGCGGCGGCCGTGCCCGGTTTTTCAGGACTCACCGTTCCCCGCATGGCGGATGCGGCGCAACTGCGCTTTACCAGTATGGAAAGTGTGGGCACGGACGTCATGGTCCGGCTGCGCCCGGCGCAGCGGCCCGAATAGTCCCGATCCCGTTCCCTAGTCCATCCGGCACAAGTACTGCGTGACCGTTTCCTGGTCGATGGTGAGCGTCGGCCCGGACTCGGTTTGCGCAAGGCGCGGCGAGTGGAACGGATCGAACTCGTGGGGCGCGATCAGGCCGTTGAAGATCTCGCGCAGGGCCCGGGCGCCGATGCGGCTGTTTTTGGCCGCGGCGTCGGCAATGGCGTTCACGGCCCCCTCCGTCACCGCCAGCCGGATGCCCATGTGCCGAAAATATTCCATGGTCAGGCGCAACGGCGAGTTGGCGGCTTCGAGGAATATCCGGCGCAATTCCTCCCTGCCCAGGTCGTCGAGCACGGCGATGGAGCCGAAGCGCGAGATGAACTGCGGCATCATGCCGTAGGTGAAAAGATCGGCCAGGCGCAGGTAGTCGCACAGCTTGAACCGGGCCACCGTGCGCACCGAGACCGTTCCGTCGGCCCGGCGCTCCACCTCCGAGACTTCCTTCAGCCGCCTGTCGTCGCGCCGGTTGACCAGACAGCCGTAAACCTGGTCGTAAAGCTCCTCGAACGCGCCGCCGCAGATGAAAAGCAGCCGGCCCGTATCCAGGGGCAGGTCGACCTCCACCTCGCGCCCGTCCTCCCGCACCGTGGCCCGGTAGAGGAACTGCTCGCCCTCGAGCATGGTCAAAAGCGCATACTGAGTGGCGATGCCAGAGACATTGGGCTTGCCCGAGATGCGCCCGGAAATCTTGTCCACCTCGTCCACGCACACCGTGGCGTTTTCCAGATAATCCTTGAGTTCGGCCGCGGTGACATCCGCGCCGAAAAGCACCTTGGCCCGGGCCTCGAGCTTGTTGAAAAGCCGCGTCGTGCGGTCCTCGCCCACCACCTCGGCGGCCAGGGTGTTGGCATTTATGACGATCATGACCCGCAGCCTGGAAAGGGACTCGTGAGCGTCGTAGAACGCGGTGATGGCCTGCATGAGCGTGGTTTTGCCCGTGCCGGAGTTGCCGATCAAAAGGACGTTCGGCGCGGGCAGGCCATGGATGTGCTTGTAAAGCGATACGCTGATGCGCGTAAGCAGGTCTTTCTGGCCGAGCACCCGCTGGCCCAAAAAAGCGTCTATGGCAACCGGGAGCAGAGACTCTTCCATGCACGCATCCTTTCTGGTTTTTCCCTTTCTACCCGCTTCGGGCTGCCCGGACAAGCGCACGGGACGCCCCTTGCCGGCGCGCTTGGTTTTTAGGGGGGCATTTGCTAAGAGGCGGGAGCGCAAGGTGGCGCGGCAACAGCCAACCTCCCGGAATTTCATGCCGACGCTCAATATCGCCGACCTGCTTTTGGCCATCATCTGGCTCTTTTTCAGTATCCGGGGCTATATGCGTGGGCTGGTCAAGGAGGCCGGGTCGCTGGCCGCCATCGTGCTGGGCTTTTACTGCGCCGGCGCCTACCACAAGGAACTGGCCCCGCACCTGACCGGTTTCATCTCCGGCAATTACGCCGGCACCGCCGCCTACATCATCCTTTTCACCGCCACCCTGCTCGGCGTCTGGTTCCTGGCGTTGGCCGTCTCCGGCATGGTCAAGGTGACCACCACCCAGTGGGCGGACAGGCTTTTCGGCGGCGCCTTCGGCCTGGCCAAGGGCGTGGTGCTGACCGCGGTGCTGCTTTTCCTCATCCACCTGGCCACGCCGCACCCGGATTTTCTCAAGGGCTCGATCCTTGTGCCTCTCTTGGAACGGGTCAGCGTCAAGCTCGCCCGCTACATCCCGCCGGACCTCAACGACAAGTTGCGCAAGCTCGGCAAAAAGGAGCCGGCCGCCGCCGTCGTGAAAAAGGCGGCCGAATCGGACAAGGCCCCGACCGCGAAAAAACAAGCCGAACCCGAAAAAAAGCCCGCCGAAAAGCCGAAAGCGCCTCCCGAGAAAAAGCGGGAGGAAAAACCCAAGCCCGAGAAGAAAGCCGCCGACACGGAAAAGAAAACGTCGCGGCATAAAAAGGCCGACACGCCGTCGCGGGAAGCGGCGGCCAAGACGCCATCCCATGCCAAAGCGGCCCAGCACGCCGCAGCAACAGAGAAGAAATCATGAGTGCAAACACCCCGGCCGATGCCCTGGCCCGCTTGCAAGGCGTGCTCGACGCCCTGCTCGCTCCTGACGGCTGCCCCTGGGACAAGACCCAGACCCCCCGCAGCCTGTGCGATTACGTCATCGAGGAAGCGTTCGAACTGGTGGACTGCATCCGCTCCGACGACCCGGCCGGCATGGCCGAGGAACTCGGCGACGTCATGTTCCTGCTCCTTTTCATCGCCACCCTGGCCGCCAAGCACGGCGACTTCACCCTGGCCGACGCCCTGACCGTGGCCTCGGACAAGATGGTGCGCCGCCATCCCCACGTCTTCGGCGACGTGAAGGTGGAAACCCGCGACGAACTGCTCAAAAACTGGGAACGCATCAAGCGCGCCGAAAAAGACAAGGACCACCAAGGCCTTTTCGCCACCCTGCCCAAGGGCCTGCCGCCGCTGCTCAAAGCCTACCGCATCCACTCCAAGGCCGCCCGGGCCGGGTTCACCTGGGAATCCGACGCGGCCATGCGCCAAAGCCTGGACGCGGAAAAAGCCGAACTCGACGCCGCCGTGGCCTCGGGCGACGCCGAGGCCATGGCCGAGGAATTTGGCGACTACCTCTTCTCCCTGGCCGAATACGGCCGCCGGCTGGGACTCAAGGCCAACAGCTGCCTGGACGTGGCCAACAACAAGTTCCTCGCGCGCTACAACGCCATGGAAGCCCTGGCCAAAACGCGTGGCCTCGACCTCGACAGCCTGGACATGACCGCCAAAAACGCCCTGTGGGATGAAGTCAAGAAAGGGTAGGAAGGGAAAGAATAGGAAAAAAGTGCGAGAGGGGAACCCTTTTTGAAAAAAGGGTTCCCCTCTCGCGCTCTCCCCTCCCCAAAACTTCTGACGGTTACGGGTTGTGTGACGACACTACCCTGTAACTACTGGGAGTCTTTGGAAAGGGGGTCCGGGGGGAGAACCTTTCCGCAGAAAGGTTTCCCCCCGGTTCCTTTTCCAAGCTATTGCCCGGGCGTGTACGGCAGAAAGACGAAGGGGGCGGAGGCGGCGAACTTGTCCGCCGCGTTCCCGGAGTAGATTTCCCCGCCCGTCAGGGTCAGCTTCCTGACCGGCGCGCCCTTGGTGAAATCGAGATCCGTCAGCTTGACCCAGAAAAGCGAGGGGCTGGTGGCGCTGTCGAAGAAGTAGATCAGGTCCTTCTGGTCGCTGAAGGTGCGCCAGCGGGTGGGGGAGATGTTGGGCTGTCCCGGCTCCGAGACGCCGAGCGGCACGGACACGGTGCGCAAGACGCCGACGATCCCGGCCAGGGCCTCCCGGGCATCGGCGGTCTGGGGCAAAAGCCCAAGAAAATAGGACGCGCGCACGAAACGGTCCGCCGCCCGCGCCGTGCCCGGCAGGAAGGCCCGGCCGCCCACGGTGTTCCAGTAGGCATTGAGCGCCAGTTGCTGGTCGAAGGTCGGGGAATTGGTCATCACCTGATACTGCCGGCCGTGATGAATGACGAGCTTGCCGCCGACGTATTCGAAGACGGCCGAATCGCCGCTCGCGTCCGAGAGCGACAGGTGCAGGGTGGACGCCTTGCCGTTCGGCAGCGCCGGAGCCACGATGACGAAAGGCTCCGGAGCCAGCGCTTTTACCGCCTCGGCCACGGTGGCGAAATTATCCAGCACGTACTGGGCCCAGACCCCGATGTTGAGGAGCTTTTTCCCCTGGGCGGGCGTGCCGTACTCCGACTCGGCCAGATAGAGCAGATTGGCCGCCAGCCCCTTTTCGTTCAGGCCGTCGGCCGTGCCGACATCGTAGCCCGAGGCCACGACGCTGCCGTACTTCGAGGTCCAGGTCACGGAGTCCGGTCCGGCCGCGCCGTCCCGGGCCATGCCCCGGGGAAAGACCCAGAGATTGGATTTGATATCCTCCGACCAGTCCATGGACCGGCCGGTGATGACCATGCCGTCCTTGCCGAGGAACACGGCCCGGGTGCAGGCCCGCGCGCCGGCGGGGACGAGAAGGATCAGCGCCATGACCAAAGCGGCCACGGCCACATGCAGCATGCCGTTATCCATGGTGAAATGACCTCCGGTTGCGATGAGGCCGCCCGTCGGCACTCCCTGGGCGACGGACGGACGTGGATTTTCGATCCTATGGCAAAAACCGGTCACGGAGCAAGGTCCGATCGACTTTCGCCCGCCGGCTTGCCTTGATCCGTCCGACGGCCTACAAGAGGAATATGCAGGTCCATCCCGCCCGCATCCGTTCCCTGGCAGGCCCACCTCCGCGTTCCGGGTCAGTGGTCTATTGGATGAGCCGCGACCAGCGCGCCGCCGACAACTGGGCCCTGCTCCACGCCGCGTCCCTGGCCGGGGAATCCGGCGCGCCGCTTGTCGTGGTTTTCGCCCTGGCACCCGCCTATCCCGGCGCGACCCGCCGCCAGTACGCCTTTATGCTGGCGGGGCTGGCCGAAACCGAGGCGGCGCTGCGCGCCCATAGCATCCCGCTGGCCGTGCTCACGGGTGAGCCCGGCTTTACGGTGCCGGCCTTTTTGCACAGCGTGGATGCCGGCGTTTGCGTGACGGATTTCGATCCGCTTCGCGTCAAACGCGTGTGGAAAGCGGCCGTCGCCGTCGCCTCTCCCGGCGCCCTCGTCGAGGTCGACGCCCACAACGTGGCGCCCTGCTTCCTCGCCTCGCAAAAACGCGAATACGCCGCCGCCACCCTGCGCCCGAAAATCCATCGCCTGTTGCCCGAATTTTTGAAACCGTTCCCCGATCTGCCGACATTCCCGGCCGCCAACCTGGATGGCTTCGCGCCCGTCGACTGGCGGGCGGCCGCCGATTTTGTCCAGGCCGACCCGTCCGTGCCGCCGGTTACGGGCATCGTCCCCGGGAGCGCGGCCGCGACACAGGTCCTGGACGATTTCCTCCGCGACCGCCTGGAGGGCTACGCCGCGCGCCGCAACGACCCCAATGCCGGGGCCACCTCCGGCCTGTCGCCGTATTTCCACTTCGGCCAGCTCGCGCCCCAGCGGGCGGCCCTGGCCACGCTGGAGGCCCGTTCGCGCGCCAAGGAAGGCGCTGACGCGTTTTTGGAGGAACTTGTCGTGCGCCGGGAACTGGCCGACAACTTCTGCTTGTACGAACCCGAATACGACAGCTTCGAGGCCCTGCCCGAGTGGGCCCGAAAAACCCTGGCCGCCCATGCCGCCGATTCCCGGCCGTACCTCTACGACCGCGAGACCTTCGCAGCCGCCACAACGCACAGCGCGCTTTGGAACGCGGCCCAGCGGCAGCTTTCGCGCGAGGGCCGCATCCACGGCTATATGCGCATGTACTGGGCCAAAAAGATCCTGGAATGGTCGGGATCACCCCGGGAGGCCCTGGAAACGGCGCTTTTTTTAAACGACCGCTTCGCCCTGGACGGACGCGACCCCAACGGCGTGGTCGGAGTGCTGTGGTCCGTCGGCGGCCTGCACGACCGGCCCTGGGCGAACCGCCCCGTCTACGGCCAGGTGCGCTACATGAACGAACGCGGCTGCCGCCGCAAATTCGACGTGGACGCCTACGTCGCCCGCTATCCGGAGCAGGCCGCATGAGCGCCAAAACAGCCGGCAAAATCCTTGTCCTGATCCTGGTCGCCGCCGCCGTCGCCGTCTTTTTCGGCCTGGGCCTCGAGCGGTATCTGACCCTGGACCACCTGAAAGCCTCCCGGGAGGCCCTGGAAACGGCCTACGCCGCCGCCCCGGCCCGGTTTCTGGCCGCCTATTTCGGGATATACGTCCTGGTCGCGGCCTTAAGCCTGCCCGGGGCCACGGTGCTGACCCTGGCCGGCGGGGCGCTGTTCGGCTTCTGGACCACCCTGATCGTGGTCTCCTTTGCCAGCACCATCGGGGCGACCATCGCCTGCGCCCTGGCCCGGTTCCTTTTTCGCGACGCCATCACGCGGCGCATCGGCGGCCGGCTCGCCGCCATCGACGCCGGCATCGCCAAGGAAGGCGCGTTTTACCTGTTCACCTTGCGCCTGATTCCCCTGTTCCCCTTTTTCGTCATCAACGCGGCCATGGGGCTCACCGCCCTGCCGCTGCGCACCTTCTACGTCGTGTCCCAGCTCGGCATGCTTCCGGGCACGGCGGTTTACGTCAACGCCGGCACCCAGCTCGGCAAGCTCACGTCGCTTTCCGGCATTCTCTCGCCGACGCTCCTGGTTTCCTTTGCCCTGCTCGGCATCTTTCCCCTGGCGGCCCGAAAGGCCGTCGCCTTTGCCCGCGCCCGGCGGGCGCAAACGGCCCGCAAGGGCGCAACCACTCCCGGAGAAACACCATGAAAATCGGAATGATCGGCCTTGGACGCATGGGACTCAATATGGCCAGGCGGCTGGTTCGCGGCGGCATCGAAGTCGTGGCCTACAACCGCACCGTCCAAAAAGCCGAGGATTTCGCGGCCGAGGAAGGCAAGAACGCCGCGGCGGCCCAGACCATGGCCGAACTGGTCAGCATGCTCCCCGCCCCGCGCATCATCTGGCTCATGCTCCCGGCCGGCGGCCCCACCGACGAGCACGTGGACGAACTGCTGCCGCTGCTCTCCCCGGGCGACACCATCGTCGACGGCGGCAACACCATGTACCGCGACGACCTGCGCCGCCACAAAGCCGCCGGGGACAAAGGCATCCGCTACTGCGACGCCGGCGTCAGCGGCGGCATCTGGGGCCTGGCCGAGGGCTACTGCATCATGGTCGGCGGCGAGCCCGAAGTGGTCGGTCCCTTAAAACCCGCCCTGGACGTGCTGACCGGCCCCGGCGGCAACCTGCACACCGGCCCCATCGGCTCCGGCCACTTCGTCAAGATGGTCCACAACGGCATCGAATACGGCATGATGCAGGCCTATGCCGAAGGCTTCGAGATCCTGGCCGCCTCGCAGTTCGGCGAGGACCTCGATTTCCCGGCCATCTGCGATCTGTGGAACCATGGGTCGGTGGTGCGCTCCTGGCTTCTGGAGCTGGCCCAGCGGGCCTTCACCGAAGACCGCCGGCTGGAATCGCTCAAGCCCTACGTGGACGACTCGGGCGAGGGGCGCTGGACGGTCAACGCCGCCGTGGAGACGGCGGTGTCCGCCCCGGTCATCACCATGGCCCTTTTCGAAAGGTTCCGTTCGCGCCAGGACAACTCCTTCCAGGACCGGGTCCTGGCGGCGCTGCGCAACCAGTTCGGCGGCCATGCCGTCAAGAAGCGGGGGGAATGAGAGATGGCGGACGCTCCCACGCCGGGCGTGGCCGAGGTGGTCCTCGGCCACCCCAGAAATCCCATTCCCGAGGCCAGCTGTCGCTTCGACGAAGTGGAAGCCCCGGTCACCATCGTCATCTTCGGCGTCACCGGCGACCTGGCCGGCCGCATGCTCATGCCGGCCCTGGCCGCCCTGTACGCG
The DNA here is from genome assembly GCF_000179555.1 of Solidesulfovibrio fructosivorans JJ]. NCBI lineage: Bacteria > Pseudomonadati > Thermodesulfobacteriota > Desulfovibrionia > Desulfovibrionales > Desulfovibrionaceae > Solidesulfovibrio > Solidesulfovibrio fructosivorans. Next base: position 241,138 of record NZ_AECZ01000002.1, on the reverse strand, counting down.
GGCGGCAACCTGCCGAAAAACTTCGCCGTGGTCGGGGCCAGCCGCACCGACTTAAACGACGATTCCTTCCGCGAACGCATGAAGCAGGCCATCGAAACCCACGGTTCCCTGTCCCCCGAGCTGTGGGAAAAGCTGGCCCCGCGCCTGACCTATCGCCAAGTGCACTACGACGACCCGGCCTCGTTTTCCATGCTGGCCGAGTACCTCGACGGCCTGTGCGAAAGCGGAAACCTCGGCGGCAACCGCGTCTTCTACCTGGCCGTGCCGCCCACGGCCTACGAGGACATCGCCGTCAACCTGGCCAAGGCCGGGCTGGCCGAGGAGACCAAGGGCTATTCCCGGCTGGTCATCGAAAAGCCCTTCGGCCGCGACCTGGCCACGGCACAGGTGCTGGAGCAGGCGCTGCACACCCGGTTTTCCGAACACCAGATATTTCGCATCGACCATTATCTGGCCAAGGAAACCGTGCAGAACATCCTGATGCTGCGCTTCGCCAACGCCATCTTCGAACCGGTCTGGAACCGGCGCTACGTGGATTACGTCAGCATCATGGCCGCCGAGTCCATCGGCGTCGAACACCGCGCCTCCTACTACGATCACTTCGGCGTGCTGCGCGACATGTTCCAGAACCACATGATGCAGCTGCTCGCGCTTTGCGCCATCGAGCCGCCGTCGCTTTTCGAGGCGGAACTCGTACGCGACGAAAAGACCAAGGTCTTCCGGGCGTTGCGCCCCTTCAACGAACACGACCTGCGCGAAAACCTCGTCCTCGGCCAGTACGCCTCGGGCGTGGCCGGCGGCGAACGCGCCCCGGCCTATCTCGATGAGGAAGGCGTGCCCGGCGATTCCACCACGCCCACCTTCGCCGCCATGAAGGTCTACGTGGACAACTGGCGCTGGCAGGGCGTGCCGTTCTACATGGTCTCGGGCAAGCGGCTTCCCGCCAAGCGCACGGAAATCGCGGTCCAGTTCAAGCCCGTGCCCTACTCCATGTTCCGGGAAATCTTCGGCGACCACATCAAGGCCAACAGGCTGACCCTGCGCATCCAGCCCGACGAGCAGGTGAGCCTGACCTTCCAGGCCAAGGCCCCCGGCCCCATGTGCCTGCGCTCGGTGACCATGAACTTCAACTATTACCAGGGCTACGAAGGCCCGTCGCTTTCCGCCTACGCCAAGGTGTTCCTCGACTGCATGCTCGGCGACCAGACGCTTTTCTGGCGGCAGGACGGGGTGGAGCTGTGCTGGAAATTCCTGGCCCCCATGCTCGGCGAGACCGATCCCGACCGGCTGTTCCTCTACAAGGCCGGTTCCTGGGGACCGCAGGAGGCCGGAAAATTCCTCAAAGCCCATGGGCTGACGTCATGAGCGCCCGGGCGAAAGCCTTCCCGAGCCCGGCCGCCATGACCGAAGCGGCCCTGGCCTATGTGGCCGAGGCGGCGCGGGAGTCGGTGGCGGCCCGGGGCCGGTTCGCCCTGGCCCTGTCCGGCGGCTCGACCCCGCTGCCGCTCTACGCCGCCATGGCCCGCCGGGGCTTTGGCGCGCCGCCGCAGGACACGCTCTTTTTCTTCGGCGACGAGCGCCTCGTGCCCGTGGGCGATCCGCGCAGCAACTTCGGGGCGATTTCCCCCATCCTTTTCACCCCCTCCCCCATTCCGGTCGGCAACATCCGTCCCATGCCCGTGGAGATCACGCCGCCCGCCGCCGCGGCCGCGACCTATGAGGAGGAAATCCGTCAGGCGTTTGGAGCCGGCCTCGGGGCGATCCCGCGCTTCGACCTGATCCTGCTCGGCATGGGCCCGGATGGGCACACGGCCTCCATCTTCCCGGGCGGCCCCATTGTCGCGGTCCAGGACAAACTGGTCGCCGACGCGCCGTCCCCGAGCACCGTCCAGCCCCAGGTGCCCCGGCTGACCTTCACCTTCCCCCTTATAAACGCCGCCAGACGCGTGCTCTTTCTGGTCACGGCCAAGGGCAAGGAACAAGCGCTTCGGCAAGCCCTGACCGACACGCCCGACCCGGCCGTCCCGGCCTCCCTCGCGCGCCCACAGGATGGCGAACTGGTCTGGATGATCGACGAAGCAGGGAGATAGCTAACGAAGATTTATGAAGAAAGAGTGTGCGAGAGGGGAAACCCTTTTGCAAAGGGTTCTCCCCTCTCGCGCTCTCCCCTTCCTAAACTTTTTAACGGTGATGAACGTCATAAAGAGACGTCCATTTTCATTATGAAAGTCTTTTGAAAGGGGGTCCGGGGGGAAACTTTTCTACAGAAAAGTTTCCCCCCGGTCGCTTTTTCAAAATGATTCTACTTGGAATGGATGGTGGAGGAATTGCCGAGCATGCTCATGTAGAAGTCCGAGGAGTCGCCGCTGCTGGTCAGCTGGTTCAGATAGGCGGCGTAGCCGTTGGTGCGCAGCATCGAATTGGCCTGGCTCGCGGACATGGAGTTGAGCGTGGTGGTGTTGGAGGCCAGGGTGCCGAAGGCCTTGGTCAGCACGTCCGTATCGGCGAACAGTTTTTCGATGGCTTCCTTGTCCGGGTGGTCGTTGGTGACGACCACCTTGCCGTTGGCGTCTCGGGACAGGGTGATGGTCTGGCTGGTATCCACGCCCAGTTCCGTAAACTTGGCGGCCAGGGTGTTGGTGAGCTGCTGCTGGAGCGCCTTATTCTGCGACTTGAGCTTGAGGATGGGGCTCATGTAGTCGGATTCGCTTCCGGAAAGCGCCTTGGCAACGGCCGACCATGTGGCGGTGTCGGTATCCGACGCACCGCTGTCGCAGGTCGTGGTGGTGGAGGAGGCGGAGCCGGAATCGATCGTCGCGCCGCTGCCCGTGCTCGAATTGATCTGTAACAGCCTGGTCAGGCTGTCGTAGCTGGTGCTGATGTCCATGGCGTCCTCCTTGAGCCGCCCTGGTTCATGCAAAAGGGATGCCTGGAAAATATTGCCGTCTCCTGGCCAAACAAAAAAGCCGGGAGGGAATCCCCTCCCGGCTTATAAACCTGGCTTTGGCGACGCCGGGCTACTTCTTCTCCGTCACCCGGCTTTGCTCGCCCACGATCCGGTAGGTGTCGCCGGAGGGATGCAGCAGGAAGGTAAACACCGCCTTGCCCCGCACGCTCTTGTCGCCCTTTTTGACGGCGAATCCCGAGGGCACGGTCACGCGCAGGTCGCCGTTTTTCAGCTTTCGCACCGAGGCCTTGCCCGGCTCGTAGGTCCGTTCGGGCCAGCGGGCGAAGTAGGCCGCCTTGTCCTGGCGCACGATGTCCTTTCCGCTCTTGCCCTTTTTATAATACTCCACCTTGTCGGCGTAATAGTCGATCAGGCCGTTGATGTCGCCCGAGGCGCTCTTGGTGAAGTAGCCGGTCACGATGTCGGCCACGGCCGGCGGCACGGGCTGGGCGGCGGCCTGTCCGCCGTTGGCGGAGGGAATGGTCAGGGTGGCCCCGGCCTCGAGGTGGTCCGCGTTCTTGAGGTCATTGGCCTCCATGAGCGCCTTGACCGAGACGTCGAACTTCTTGGCGATGCGCGTGAGCGTATCGCCGCGCCCCACGGTATAGGTCATGTCGGGGGTCGACTGGACCTCCACGGTCACGGTCTCGGCGGCCGGGGCGGCTGGCGCGGGAGTGGCGGACTCTTTCGCCGGGGCCGGAGCCTGGGCGGGCGCGGCCGGAGCGGCGGCTTCGACCTTTTGCTGCTCGGCCGGCTTGGCCGGTTCCGGAGCAGCAGCCGCGGGCGCGGCCGGAGCGGGCGTCGTTTCGGCCTTTGGCTGCTCAGCCGGCTTGGCCGCGTCAGCCGGTTTGGCCGCTTCGGCCGGCTTTTGCTCGGCGGCGGGCTTGGCGGGCTGTGCGGCCGGCTTGGCCGAGGCGGAGGAGGCGTCGAGCTTCTTGCCGGAAGCCCGGGCCTCGCGCAGCCGCTGGTATTCCTTCTCATCCAGGGTGCCGTTGCGGTCGGCGTCGGCGGCCAGAAACTCCTCGACGGTCATGTCCGGGAACGCCACGATGAGTTCCTCGAAAATGATCTTGCCGTCCTTGTTGTAATCGACCTTGGAAAACGCCTGCGGGTCTTCCTTGCTGCACCCGCTGACGACAAGTCCCAAAAGGATCGCCACAGTAAGCGCGCGACCGTATCTCATGACACCTCCTTTTTGCCGGCGCCAGGCGCCGTCTTGACCACGACAAGGGTCACGTCGTCATGACGCGGCATCCCCGCGAGAAACGCGTCCAGGTCCGCAAGCACCGCGTCGACCACCGCCCGGGCATCCCCGGACGCGCCGCGCGCGATGGCCTGGCGCAGCCTCGCCTTGCCGTACATCTCGCCCGAAGCGGCCCTGGCCTCCCAGATACCGTCGGTGCCGAGGACCAGCACCGCGTCCTCGGGCAGGGGGCACAACACATTTTCCTCATAGGCCCAGCCGGCGTCGATGCCGAGGGGGATCCCACGACCGCCGACCTCGACAAACGTGCCCGTGGCCGGATCGTAGAGCAGGGCCGGGTCATGCCCGGCCCGCACCGAGCGCATGACGCCCGCCGCCGGATCGATCTCCAGCAGGAAAAACGTCATGAAGCGCCCCGAATCGCCCATGTCGCCGGAAAGCAGTCGGTTGACGTCGCCGACGATGGCGGCCGGCCCCCCCGGCGCAAGCAGCCGGGCCCGCAAAAAAGCCCGCACCGACGTCATGAAAAGCGCCGCCTGGATGCCGTGGCCGGTCACGTCGCCGACAGCCACGAAAAAGCGCTCCGGCCCGCCGGCCGCATCCGGCCGCCGCATGAAATCATAGTAATCGCCGCTGGTGGCGTCGCAGGACAGGCTCGCGCCGGCCAGGTCGAACCCCGGCACCAACGGCACCCCCTGGGGCAGCAGGCTTTGCTGCACCCCCGCCGCCACCTCCATGTCGAACTCCATGCGCTGCTTGGCCAGCGCCTCGCCATGGAGCCTGGCATTGACAATGGCCACCGCCGCCTGGGCCGCCAACAGCGAAAAGGTCTCCACCTCGTCGCGGGTGAAAACCCCGCCCCCAGCCTTGTTGATGCACTGGGCCACGCCGATGACCCGGCCCCTGTACAACAAGGGCACGCAGGCCATGGACCGCGTCCGGTAGCCCGTCAGGCGATCGACATCGGGATTGAAACGGGAATCGTCATAGGCGTCGACAAGCAGCACCGGCTCGGCCCGCGCCGCCACCCAGCCGGCCACGCCCTCGCCCGGAGCCAGACGAAAGCCGCCGCGCAGGTCCCGGCAGGCCGGCCCCTGGGCCACGGTGAAAACAAGTTCGCCCTGGCCCGGGCCGGGCGTCTCGTCCACCAGCAGCAAACTGGCCGCCTCGGCCGAAAGCGCTTGGCGCGAGGTGGTCATGATCCGTTCCAGCACCTCGGAAAGGTCCAGCGACTCCGTGACCAGGCGCGACAAGGCGAAACACCGCTTCAAAGCGCCCAAACGGTCGGAGAGCCGACCGGCGTCTTCGCACGCCGCTTCGGTCATGCTGCGTTCCTCGGCTGCATGGCCACCCCTCTACATGAAAAGCAAGGCCGGGGCAAAGTGGGGAAAAGGGAAATTCAAACGCGTGTGAAGAAAACGTAACCTCAGGCCGAAACGCCGTCGAGCAAGGCGATGGCCGTGGTCTTCTCGTCGCGGAACCGGGACTGGACCGCCTCGCGCACCCGCTTGTTGTGGCGGAAGAACTTCCGGCTCCGAATCCGGTAGACTTCCTCGATCACGGCTTTGTCAAAGTCCTGACGTCCTGCCGAACCCTCGGCCTTCTCGATGGCCTGGGAGAAAATCCGCTCCGCCCCGCCCGGGCCATGCTGCACCGCCGTGCTCCACAGCACCTCGCGCAAGGCATAGGACCGCTTGGTCACATCCACGCCCGTGGTCAGCACAATGCTCTTGGCCGCCGGGGAATAGCTGCTCGAACGGATGAATTCGTGCTGCAAGGCCTCGAAACGCCGGGGATCGGAAGCCGCGATCCGCTTCCAGACCGTGGGCATGCGCCCGCTCCTTCCCCCGGTGTCGGCCGGGCCGGCGGCCTTGAGGCGCGCGGCCAGATCCGGAGCCTTGTCATCCAGGAATTTAATGAAATAATCCATGGTGCCGGTCTTGGAGGCAATCTGGTACTGGCCGTAGGACGTGCCGCCGCGCCGGTCGTAGCCGATGCAGTCGATCTCGCAGTTGGACTCGTACTGGGCGCTCAAGCGTCCGGCCTTGAACTGGAGCGTCGACGGCAACACCTTGCGTGTGGCCTTGGCCTCGTCCTTGGCCGCCTCCACCCGGGACGTCTCGGCCAGGATGTTCTCCGCCCCGGCCGCGGCCAGAAGCAGTTCCTCCTCGCGCTGCGTGAACCCGCCGCCCTCGGATTGCGCCACCGTGCGGCCCAAATGGCCGAGATCGTCGGGATGGCGGGAACTGGGATTGACCGCCATGCGCACCGAAGATTTGTCAACGACCCGACGCACGCTGGAGCCGCCCCGGGGCGCGGCCGGCGGCGCGGCGGCCTTGGCCTCGGCAACCTCCTGCTGCATGGCCAACCGGGACAACGTGGCCAACGCATTGCCCTGAAATTTATCCAGACCGCCCTGCCCTCCCGTCAATCCCGTCAATCCCTTGGCACCGCTATCATAGCCCAACATGGCTAGCGCCGCGTCCTCATCGGAGGATCCCTTGCCGGAAAGCATCTCCAGGCCGGTAATCATGTTTTCTTTTGAAATCAGAGGGTTATCCGACTTGCCAATCGCGCCGTTGATTCCGTACCCGCTTTGCAGCATGGTCGCGAACACGCGGGGATCCTTGCCGATCCTGGCCGTCCCCGGCACCCGGGCGGCGGCTTTCTTGAAAATTTCCCCTGCGGCGGAATTGGTGGTCTCTATGGCCATGCGGATATCCCGTTTTTCTCGATTCACTCAAAGCGCAACCCAGCGGCTGCAAACCCCGTGCCTCCCCACAGCCCCACCGGAGCCCCCATGCAACACAGCTACCGTTTCTTCCAAAATACCGCCTGTAAGTACTTCCCCTGCCACCCAGGGGCCGACCCCGAAACCTTCAACTGCCTGCTGTGCTTCTGCCCGCTCTACTTCCTGGAAAACTGCGGCGGCGACTGCGAAATGCGCCAGGGCGTCAAGGACTGCACCCCCTGCCTGCGCCCCCACCGCCCCGAAGGCTACGACGAGATTCTGGACAGGCTCCGCCAGGAAGCCGCTGCCAGGCGTCAGGCCTGGCAAGCGGAGCAACGGGAGAAGGAGGAGGCTGAGGCTGACGAATGAAGAATGAAGAATGAGCTGGGGCGCCGCCCCAGACCCCGCCGGGGGGCTTGATGCCCCCCGGTCCCCCCTTTACCGGGTTGGGATGGCGGGCGGAGAGGTGGTTGGTGATGCCTTTGTCGCCGCAATCGGCCCGGCGGCACGAGGCGCTTCGCGCCTCGACGCCGGACACGATTGCGGCGACAACCACGCCAGCGGCGAAGCGCCGCATTTTAAGAAACTATTTTTCCCGAATGTCGCCCCGTAGGGGCGACGGCGTGGTGGCGGCGGAATTTGTCGGGACGAGCCTGCCGCGAAGCGACGGCAGCGTCCCGACAAATTCCGCCGCCATCTTCTCCACTTGCCGCATTCCCGGTAGCCAATCCCCCCTCCGCCCAGCCAAAGCACACCGGACGGGGGGTCCGGGGGGCGCGCCCGCCCCCCGGCGGAGTGCAGAGGCAGCGCCTCTGCCGGGGTCCGGGGCAGCGCCCCGGTTCCTCCCCAGCCTCCTGCGCCTTACCGTCGCAGCAGCAGCGCGCCGGCGATGGCGGTGAGCGGCGCGGCGGTGACGAGGCCGAAGCTGCCGACGAGGGTGTTGGCGATTTCGGCGGCGACGTGGGGCATGGTGGCGACGTTTATGAGCGGCACGCCCTGGGCCATGAAGACCATAAGGAGCGCGAGACTGCCGCCGCAGTAGGCCAAAAGCAGTGTGGTGGCCATGGTGCCGACCACGATGCGGCCGACACGAAATCCCGAGAGGCACAGCCGGCCGGGGCCGATGCCCGGGTTATGGGCGACGACTTCGGACTGGCTGGCGGCCACGTCCATGGCCACGTCCATGATGGCGCCGCTGGCCCCGAGGCAGATGGTGGCCAGAAACATGCGGCCGAGGTTGAGGTGGGCGTAGCCGGTGTAGAGAAGCGTTTCGGCGTAGGGTTTGACCGCGCCGGGCAGGGCGAAGCCGGGAGCGGTGGCCAGGGCGAGCAGGCAGGTGACGGCGATGCCCGCCAGCGCGCCGAGGTAGGCGGCGAGCGATCGCCGGCCGACGCCGCCGACGAGGAAAATGATGGCGGCCATGAGCACGGCCAGGACGCAGAGGGTGACGATAAGCGGATCGTAGCCCTGAAGGAAAAGCGGCACCAGCACCTTCCACAGGAGCAGGGCCGCGAAGAGAAAGGAGAGCACGGCCTTGACGCCTGTCCAGCCGGCGTAAAGGGCCAGAAACAGGGCAAAGACGCCGAGCAGCAGCCCTTGCAGCCCGAGCCGCCAGTGGTCCTTGGCCACGGCCGAAACGATCTTGCCGTCACGCAGCGACAGCACGAGCAGGGCCGTCTCGCCCGGGGCGAAAATCTTATCGAGTTCGAGCTTGCCGAGCAGGATGTTGTCGGCGGTGATGCGTTGCCCGGCAAAGGGCCCGGACAGCGGCACGGCGGTGACGCGCTGTTCGCCTTCGCGCACGATGCCGTACTGGTGCACGTGGGCGTTGTCCACGTCGAGGATGCGGGCCTTGACCTGCACGGCGTCGCTGGGGAGCCTGTTTTCAAAGCCTGTCGGCCAATAGAGCAGGGCCACGGTCAGGGCGGTGAAAAGCGCGACCAGCAGCACGTCGCGCCGGTCGGTCCGGGCGAGCATGCGCCGAAGGAGGTTGACCGGGGCGACCGGCGTGGCCACGTCCTTGGGCGCATCCGGCCGGGAAGACAGTTTTTCCATGCGGTAATCCTTGCGCTTGAAAAAGAACCGTGAGGCGGCCCAAAGGCCACCCCACGGTTGCGATGGGACGGGGTATGGCGACGGGCTAGTTGCTGGCCACGGCCTTCTGGCCCATGGCGGCCATGATCTTTTTGGCCACGTCGGTGTTGTCGTAGTAGCCGGAGAAGGCCTGGGAACCGGGGCCCATGGCCGAGGTCACGACGGGCACGCCGGTGTGGGAGTAGCTGGTCCAGCCGATGCCGGCCTTGTTGTCCAGGATGTGGGTCAGGGTCACGGCCAGGGGCTCGTAGCCGCCGTAGGCCCGGTAATCCATCTCGTCCTCGGACTTTTCCTTTTCGCCCTTCATGCTGCGGGCGAAGGCGGCCTTGACGGCGTCGAGCTCGTAGTCGCGCAGGTACATGCCGTGCGGGTCGGCCGGAGAGGTATGGCTCGAGGAGTATTTGACGGGATTTTGCTTCATGGCCTCCAGGTCGGCGGCGGTGGGCACGATAAGCCCGAAGCTCTCCTTGATCATGGGCACCACGTCCTCGAATTTGGCATCCGCAACGTTGTGGGCCTTCTTGTACGCGGCGAGCTTCTTGGAGAAGTCCTCGAAGGAGACCTTCTGGTCTTTGAGGTACTGGTAGTAGTTGCCGTAGCGGGTGCCGGCGAAACCGAGGGTCAGGCCGCCGCACTCATGGTCGCCGGTGACGACGATGAGGGTCTCGTTCGGGTGCTTCTGGGCGAACTTGACGGCCTCGGCCACGGCGGCGTCGAAGGCCAGGGTGTCCTCGATGGAGGCGAGCGCGTCGTTGGCGTGGCAGGCCCAGTCGATCTTGCCGCCTTCGACCATCAGGAAAAAGCCCTTGGGGTTGTCGAGCTGGCTGATGCCCTTGGTGGTGAATTCGGCAAGGGTCAGCCCTTTCTTGTCGCCGTCCAGGGCGTAGGGCATAGCCTTGCTGTGGTCGAGTTCGGGATTGATGGCCACGAGCTTGGTGCCGGGCTTGGCGGCCATGATGTCCTTGCGGTCGGTGGCCACGGTGTAGCCGGCCTTTTTCATGACTTCCAGGGCATCGGGCTTGTCGCCTTCCTTTTTGGACTTCTTGCCGGTGGGGTCCTTGAAACCGCCGCCGCCGAAGTAGTCGAAGCCGCTTTTGGCCACGTCCAGGGCGATCTCGTAGTAATTATTGCGGCTGGCCTGGTGGGAATAGAAGCAGGCCGGGGTGGCGTGGTCCAGGGAGACGCTGGAGACGACGCCGACCTTCATGCCCTTGTCGCGGGCCATCTCGGCCAGGGTGGCCACGGGCTTCTTGTCCTTGTCGACGCTGATGGCCCCATTGTTGGTCTTGAACCCGGTGGCCAGGGCCGTGCCGGCCGCGCCGGAATCGGTGATGATGGAGTTGAGCGAATAGGTGCTGGTCAGGCCCTGGACCGGCATCTTGTCCATGGCCAGCTTGACGACGCCGGGCTTGCCGTCGCCGTCCTTGGCGGCCAGGTAGTACTCGGCGGCGCTGCGCTGGGGCATGGCCATGCCGTCGCCGATGAAATAGAAGACGTACTTCGGCGCGGCGCCGGAATCGGCCCGCGCCGCGACAGCGGACAGGAAAAGCAGGGCCAGGACGATCCAGGCCACGCGATTGATGGAAGCCGCCGCGAACGGCGGCAGGACATATCGGCGCATCTCGGTTACCCTCCGTTAAGTAATGACTAGTGCGGCATACCCCGTGTTTTGTGACGGCCGCGTGCCGGCCGGGTTGCGATTGCGGCAGGGAACGGTTTTTCGTTGGAAGAACAACAATCCTGAATAGTTGACCAAAATAAACGTTATAATATATACTAGAGAAGCAAAGGAAGAACAAGGAGCGGCATCATGGAGTACGCGCGATTGGGAGAGCATACGCGTTGCGTGCGGGCCGGCGAACGCCTGGACAGAACGGTCGGCGGGGTGACCACGCCCATCCATACGGCGGCCGCCTACATGGCCGCGCCGGACGTGGACGGGGCCTACCGGTATCCGCGCTACAACAACATTCCGACCCAGCTCGCGCCGGCCGAAAAGCTGGCCGCCCTGGAAGGGGCCGAAGCGGCCATCGTCCTGGCCTCGGGCATGGCCGCCATCTCCTCGTCCCTGCTGGCAGTCTTGGGCGCCGGCGACCATCTCGTGCTCCAAGCCGACCTGTACGGCGGCACCCACCGCTTTCTTTTGGCCGAGCTGACGCGCCTCGGCATCGGCTACACCTGCGTTCCGGACGCCGACGCGGCCAGCCTGGAGGCGGCCGTGACCGAAAAGACCAGGGCCGTCTATATCGAAACGCCGAGCAATCCGCTGTTGCGCATCGTGGACCTCGAGGCCGTCGCCGCCATGGCCCGGCGGCGCGGGCTCGTGTCCATCATCGACAACACCTTTGCCTCGCCCATCAACCAGCGGCCGCTCGACTTCGACTTCGACATCGTCGTGCACAGCGGCACGAAATACCTAAACGGCCACAGCGACCTCAACTGCGGGGCCGTGGCCACCTCGCGCGCTCTCATGGCGGCCGTGCGCGAGCGGGCCGTCAACTTCGGCCAAACCCTCAACACCTACGACTGCTATCTGCTGGAGCGCGGCATGAAGACGCTGGCCCTGCGCATGGCCAAGCACAACGACAACGCCATGGCCGTGGCCCGGTTTCTGGCCGGAAGAAAGGGCGTCGCCGTGGTGCATTATCCGGGCCTGGCCACGCATCCCGGGCACGAGACGGCCAAGCGCCAGATGCGCGGCTTCGGCGGCATGCTGTCCTTCGAACTCGACTGCGCCCCGCAAGCCGCCCGGACGTTCATGGACCGGCTCGAACTGGCCCTGGAAGCGGTGAGCCTCGGCGGGGTGGAGACGTTGGCCTGCTTTCCGGCCGTGACCTCCCACGCCAAAATGACGCGCGAGGCCAGGCTCGCCATGGGCGTTTCGGACACGCTGGTGCGCTTTTCGGCGGGCTGCGAGGACGCGGCGGACATCATCGCCGACCTGGGACAAGCCCTGGACGCGGCCGGCATTGCCTGAAATCGCGGCCGATCTTTGACGACAGGGGGCGGATTGGGGCATGGTTGCAACGGTGGCCAAAGGCCGCCGAGACGCCCTTTCGGAGGATGCATGAGACGCCTTTTCGCCCTGCCCGCCGCCCTGCTGCTCCTTTTCCTGTCCGCCGCCCCGGCCCTGGCCGTGGAAGCGTCCGAGGCCCCGGGGGCCCATCCCCTGGCTCCGGGAACGCCCTTTCCCGACGTGTCGCTCACAGGCGAGGTCAGCCCGCAGGCAGCCGCCTACCTCGGCGTCACAGCGGGCAAGCGCGCCACGCCCATAAACGCCGTGAAAGCCGAAGTGCTCGTGGTCGAGATCTTCAGCATGTACTGCCCGTTTTGCCAACGCGAAGCGCCCAACGTCAACGCGCTCCACAGCCTCATCGACAAGCGGGGCCTTGGCAACCGCATCAAGATCGTCGGCATCGGGGCCGGCAACTCCGAGGCGGAAGTGAACCTCTTCCGCCAGAAATACGCCGTGCCCTTTCCGCTTTTTTCCGACGCCGACTTCGATGTGCACAACCAGGTCGGACAGGTGGGGACGCCGTTTTTCTACATCCTGAAAAAAAAGCCCCAAGGCGGTTTCGTCGTGCTCCAGGCAAGCCTCGGCGCTTTCGGCGCGCCAGCCGACTTTCTCGGGGCCATTATCCGGGCGGCCGGCCTGTAAGCCGTAACGAACCCCAAGGAGAACCCATCCATGCGCACCGCATCACTGCCGTTTGTCCTGGCCCTCCTGCTCGCCGCCTTCCCCGCCATGGCCGCGACCGGCGGCACGGGCGTGCCGGCCAACCACATCTACCCGGTGGGGCATCTCGCCCCCACGGACAGCCACCTCGCCGTGGCCGTGGGCCAGCCCATGCCCGACTTCGACCTGCCGGGCATAGACGGTTCGCGGGTGCGGCTTTCGGACTACAAGGGCAAGAAGAACCTGGTCATCTCCTTTGTCCCCGCCGCCTGGACGCCGGTGTGCTCGGGCCAGTGGCCGGGCTACAACATCGCCAAGGAAGCTTTCGAGGCCAACGATACGGCCCTTGTGGGCATAAGCGTCGACAACATCCCCACCCTTTTCGCCTGGACCCGCGAGATGGGCGGCCTGTGGTTCCCCGTGGCCTCGGACTTCTGGCCCCATGGCGGCCTGGCGAAAAAACTCGGCATCCTGCGCTCCGACGGCGTGGCCGAACGCGCCCTTTTTCTGGTGGACAAAAAAGGCGTCATCCGCTTCATTGATGTCCACGACATCAATACCCGTCCCGACCTCGGCGTGCTGCTCGACGCCATGAAACGCGCGCAGGCGGGCGATTGACCGCCAACGTCCGAAGCCGTGCCGGAAAGGAGCAAGGTCATGGCGGAAGCCTCGCTGTCCAGGCATTACCAGATGCTTGCGCGCAACTATCCCGCATTCATGTCGGCCCTTGACAACCTGGCTAAAGCGGCGCGCCAGTGCGGCCCCCTGGACGAAAAAACCATCCAGCTCGTGCAGATGGCCGCGGCCGCGGCCCGGGGATCGGAAACATCCGTAAGCAGTCACGCCCGCCGCGCCGTCCGGGCCGGCGCCAAAACCGAGGAAATCTGCCAGGCCCTGCTGGTCCTGGCCACGACCATCGGCTTTCCCGCCACGGCCGCCGCGATCAAGTGGGCGGAAAAGTACCTGGACGAATGACAAATCAGTGTGTGGAGGTTCCATGAAAACGCTTAAGGGTTCCAAAACCGAAAAGAACATCCTGACAGCCTTCTCCGGCGAGTCCCAGGCCAGAAACCGCTACACCTACTTCGCCTCGAAAGCCAAAAAGGAAGGATACGAACAGATCGCCGCCATCTTCACCGAAACCGCCGACCAGGAAAAGGAACACGCCAAGCGCCTGTTCAAGTACCTGGAAGGCGGCGAGGTCGAAATCACGGGCGTCTTCCCGGCCGGGGTCATCGGCGACACCATGGCCAACCTGCGCGAGGCAGAGGGCGGGGAGTCCTACGAGGAAAACGAGATGTACCCCTCCTTCGCCGCCGTCGCCCGCGAGGAAGGCTACCCCGAAGTGGCCGCCACCTTCGACAACATCGCCAAGGCCGAGGGTTTCCACAAACGCCGCTACGGCGCGCTCGCCGACAACATCGAGGCCGGCAAGGTGTTCAAGCGCGAGGGAAAGGTCGTGTGGCGCTGCCGCAACTGCGGCTTCCCCATCGAGTCCGACCACGCCCCGGACAAGTGCCCGGCCTGCGAACACCCGCAAGCCTACTTCGAGATCGCTCCCGAGAACTGGTAACAAAAACGCCGGGGGGCGAAAGCCCCCCCCGGCGATCCTGTCTCGTTCCCGCGCGCCCGGGACTTATCTGACCGGGTAGCTTCCCGTACAGCCATCCCCCTCGGGAACGCCGTCGCGCCAGGGCGCGAGTGCCGCCGCGCGCTTGCGGGTCAGTTCGGCCAGCGCATTGCAATAGCAGAAATTATACATCGAACCGTAGGCAGCGGCCTTGTCCTCGGCCGGGTAGCGGGCGGCGAGTTCGGCGTCGCGAAAGGCCAGCCAGGCCCGCTCGGCGACCTTCAGTTTCCTGATGAAAACCGGATCGTCCTTGTTCTTTTCCAAGACGGCGGCATAGGCGGCATTGAGTTCCGCATCGGCCTTCTTGGCCGCATCGCAGGCCGCGACGTTCATTTCCATCTGGGTCTGGGCGCGTGCGCCGCCAGTGAAAAACGCCAACACGGCGGCAAAGAACGCCGCGCCGAACCAAACGCGCATGGGGACCTCCCGAAAAGGCCGCCGACGGACCAGTGCCGGTCCCGAAAGACGGCTCACAATACGTTTGCGCTTCTGAGCAAACAACACACGGAAAGAAACGCCAGCAAAAGGGACCACCGGGATGTCCTTCCGCCTGCCAGCCCTGTTCCTTGCGTGTGCGTTTCACACGTAACACGCAGTTCCCACAAGAAAAATATCCGATGAGACACTACCGTTTCGTCTTCGCCTTGCGCCGGCCGGGCGCATGGACGGGCTTTTTCGGGGCCAAGCCGGGATGGCTTTCCTGGAGCATGGCGTAGCGGGCCATGATCCGGGCCACGTAGTTTTGCGTCTCCGGTATGTTGGGGATGCCGCCCGAACGGGCCACGGTTTCCGGGCCGGCATTGTAGGCGGCGAGCGCCAGGGGCAGGGTGCCGAAACGGGCGATGAGCGCGCGCAGGAACTTCGCGCCGATGGTCACGTTGCGCTCCGGGTCGAAGGGATCGGCCACGCCGAAGGTGGCCTGGGTTTCGGGCATAAGCTGCATGAGCCCGGCCGCGCCCTTTGGCGAGACGGCACGGGCGGTGAAGCGCGATTCCTGCTCGATGACGGCGTAGAGCAGCTCCGGGGCCAGGCCGTAGGCCCGGCTTTTGGCGCGCACGAGGTCCAGAAGCGGTCCGGATTCGATGACCGCCGGGTAGCCGGAAGGCCCGAGCGGCGCGGTACCCATGCGCACATAGGCCCGGGTGGCGTCGCGTATCCAGGCCTCGTTGCGGTTTTGCGCCACCGCGCTCAGGGCATGGATGCGTTTTTTTATGGCCGGAAAGCCCCACTTGGGGTCGCTCGGACCCTCGTAGAGCAGCACGGCATGCTCGTCCCGCTTTTCCTCGCTCAAATGCACGATGCCGTACTCGTCCTCGTAGCCGTACAGCGTGTAGGCGAAAGAGACCGCGGGCAGAAAAAAGAAGGCCCCCCAGGCGAGGAAGGCCGGCAGGAATCGTAACATCGCGCCTCCGGCGGATTCGCCATCCTCCCATAGGACGGCGAACCCGCACGGTCAAGAGGCGGCTATTTGCCGAACGGACACTTGGGATAGGTGCAGGCCCGGCAGGACAGGCACATGGCCCCTTCGGCCATGACGGCCAGATCGCGGCGGGTCGGCCGCAGGCCGGCCAATACCCGGGGCAGCAGCAGATCGAAGCTGGTGGTGCGGTGAAAAAGCGCGCAGGCCGGCACGCCGATGACGTCGGCGTCGCCGATGCGCCCCACCAGCGCCATGGCCCCGGGCAAAACCGGCATGCCGTGCACGGCGTCGGCAAGCCCGGCGTCGTCGAGGCCGAGCCGCGTCACATCGTCGGGATCGACGGAAAGCCCGGCCGTGGTGACGATCAGGTCGGCCCCGGCGGCAAGCAGCTTCCCCACGCCCTCGGCCACGGCCGCGCGGTCGTCCGGGACCTTCTCGGCGGCCACGACCGTCCCCTTGAGCGCCTCGACCTTGGCCCGCACCACAGGCTCGAACTTGTCCTCGATAATCCCCGAAAAGACCTCCGTGCCCGTGACCAGCACGCCCACCTTGGCCTTTCGAATCGGCCGCACCACGAAAAGCGGCCCGGCCTCGAGCACATGCATGGCGGCGGAAAAAACCCGGCGCGGCAGGTACAGCGGAATGGCCCGGCAACCGGCCACGGCCTTGTCCGCCTCCACCACCAGATTGGCCTGCCGGCTGGCGCACATGACGCCCTCGATGAGGTTGAAGGCGACCAGACGCTCCTTGTCCAGGGTGAGCAGGCCGTCGGCCTCGGCGAGCAGTTCCACCTTGCCCTCGCGCGGCGGCCCGGAAGTCACGATGCCCGGACCGGCCATGGCCTCGGCAAAGGCCAGGGCGGCTTCGTTTTCATGGATGAATTCGCCGTCCGGCTCGGAGAGATCCTCCACGTAGACCCGGTTCTTGCCCATGGTCTGAAGCCGGCAGACGTCGCCGGCGGTGATGGCGGCCCCGGCGGAAAATTCCACGCTCTTGGAGCGGCCGGGCACGATGCGGGTCATGTCGTGAAGCGCCCGGCGGCCGGCCGCCTCGCCGACCGGCATGGCCCGAAGCCTCGGCGACTCGTTTTCCCGGACATAGGGCGCCTCGCCGGCGCAGCCCCGGCAGATGGCCCCGTCGGCGGCGGGATAGCCCTCGCCGCAAACCGGGCACACGCCGATGGCCCCCATGTGGGGCTTGGCCACGAAATTCGGCCGCACCCGCACCTTGGCCACCCGGCAAAGCGAACGGCCGCCGGCCTTGATCTCGGCGAAAAGACGCTGCCGGTCCTGTTCCTTTTTCGGCTTGGTCTTGAGGTACCAGGAATGAATTTCCGGCCAGGCCCGCAAATGCCCGGGATCGAGCCAGACGCGATAGCCTTCGCCCGTGAACTTGTCGTAGAGGGACAAAGCGTAGCGGCCGAGGTTCAGCACCCGCATCCAGCCGTTGCCGAAGCTTGGCGGCGTGAGGATCTGGACCGCGTCGGGCAGGCACTTTTTCGTCTCGACCACGGCGTCGAAAAGGATGCCCTCGGGCAGAAAGGCCCTGGCCGCGTCCACCATGAAGCCGCCTATAATGAGTCCCGGCGCGGGATTGCCGTGAAAGGCGGCGGCGACTTCCAAAAATTGCTCAAAGCTATACGGACCGATCGAGCTGTCCTCGACCGCTTTTTCATGCAGTTGTGCCATGGTAACCTCGGGCCGCGATGCGGCACTGGAAGAAGAAAATCAGAAAACGTTGCGATAGACGCGGTTGAGCAGATCCTTGAGCGTGGCCACTTCCTGCGCGGAGAGCCCCGCGCAGGCGCGCTCGTGGCAGGTGGAGCCCAGTTCGAGCAGCCGGTCCTTGATGGCCCGGCCGGCCTCGGTCAAAAGGATTCTGTGGCTGCGCCGGTCTTTGGGATCGGGCTGGCGCGCGACATATCCCTTGTCTTCCAGGATTTGCAGCAACCGGGTGACGTTGGGCTTGTCCTTGTCGGCGCGACGGGCCAGTTCCACCGGCGTCTGGCCGTCGGATTCCCAAAGCAGATTCAGGATGCCCCATTGGTCCACCGTGAGGTCTTCCCCGGCCTCCTGCAGGATGGTGTTGCCGAGCAGGCGCAGCCGAAGCGCCGTGCGCACCAGAAGAAACCCGATGGACTGGCGCAGGGGGAAGGGACACAGTTCTTCTCTGGTCGGGGGTGTGGCATCCATATGCGTTTGGTTTTTACCAACATAACTACATTTGGTCAACGGGTTTTCAAAATTTTCGTGACTCCCACGCCGATAGCACGGCGCGGGGAAAAAATCGAAAATCCCGCGCCGTACCTGGATTCCCAAGCCATCTAGACCGGTGTCACAGTGACAAAGTGCTCCTGCATGGACACGCCGCCGCCGCTCTTGTCCCAGTTGGCGATGCCCTGGGGCATAAGCTCGTTGTCGGCCACGCCCCGGCCCCGGGCCCGGCTCTCCACGGGCAGGGTATGGCCGAAGCCGTGCACCATGAAGACGGTTTCAGGATGGATGCCCTCCGTCACCTTGGCCTTAAGCCGCCCGGCGTAGGAACCGTTTCGCACCTCGACCACGGCCCCGTCGGCGATGCCGCGCTTTTGCGCCTCGTCGCTGTTTATCCACAGCACGTTCTCCGGCATCTGGGCAAAAAGCAGCGGGTTGTTGACGGTATGGCCCTGGGTGTGCAGCCCCACCCGGCCGAAGCTGACCCGGAAACGCCCTTCCGGCGGGCTGGCCGGGGCAACGTAAGGAGCCAGGGACACGAGGCCGTCGGCCTCGAGCTTGGGATTTATGAATTCGATCTTGCCCGAGCCCGTCTTGAAGGTCTTTTCGTCCACCGGGCGGTAGAGCGGCCCGCCGAGCTTGACCATGCCCGTGGCCTCGAAATCGTCGATGGCGTAGCCGGTATCGGCCAGCTGGAAGGCCCAGATGTCCTTGATGGAAGCGAAATCCAGCTCCTTTATGCCCATGACCCGAGCCAGGTCGCGGTAGATCTCCCAGTCGGCCCGGGTGTCGAACCGGGGCTCGAGGGCCCGCCGGCGCACGAACAACGACGGCGACACGCCGCTTTTGGTCGCGATCATGGACTCGCGCTCCAGGTACGGCGACATGGGCAGGACCACGTCGGAAAACCAGGCCGTGTCCGACCAGGAGAAGGTCACGGAAACAAGCAGCTCCAGGTTCTTCCAGCGCCGCTTGACGTCGGCCGAATCCGGAAAGGCCATGAGCGGATCGTGGCGATGGGCGATGTAGGCCTTGATCGGATAGGGCTCGCCCGTCTCGATGGCCTCGTAGGCCAGGTTGACCAGCCCCGGCCCGGTGTCGAAATGGGTGCGGCCCTCCATCCAGCCCACGCCGTCCACGCGCTTGTCCTCGGGCTTGGGAAAAAGCCCCACCAGGGTCTTGAGCCCCTTCTTGCCCACGTGGGCCGCCTTGTTGGTGAGCGGCAGCCCGCCCTTGGCCCCGATGGCCCCGAGCAGGATGTTGATGATGTAGGCCGAGCGGCAGACGTTGAAGGAGTCGCCGTAACGGGCGGTCATCCAGCCGGGGTGCCAGATGACGGCCGGGGCGGCGGCGGCGAGCTGGGAAGCCAGGGCCTCGATGCGCTTGGCCGGGATGCCCGTTTCGGCGGCCGCGAATTCGGGGCCGTACGGCTCGACGAAGGTCTTGAGCGCCTCCAGGTCGCGCTCCTTGATCCAGGCCGAAGCGAACTCCCGGTCGTAAAGCCCCTTGGCCAAAAGCACATGGATGACGGCCAGGTTGAAGGCGTAGTCCGTGCCGGGCCGGATCATGAAAAAGTTGTCGGCCTTGGCCGCCGTGACCGTGCTGCGCACGTCGATGCAGGTGATCTTGGCCCCTGATTCCCTGGCGTCGAGCAGGTCGTTGACCTCCTTGACGTTTATGGCCTCGAAGATGTTGCGGGTCTGAAGCACCACATGCTTGCTGCTCTTGTAGTCGTAGGCCACGTCCTTGCGGCCGAAGCCGAAAAGGGACAGGGCCGCGTGCTGCACGTTTCTGGCGCAGGCCGCGTCGTGGTTGCAGTAGTTGGGGGAGCCGACCGCCTTCAAAAAGGCCCGGTGCATGTCGCGAAACGGTCCGCCGCGATCGGACAGCAGGATGGAGCGCGCGCCGTGGGCATCCTTGATGCCGGAAAGCTTCCCGGCCACGTAGGCCAAGGCCTCGTCCCAGGACACCTTGCGCCATTTGCCCTCGCCGCGCTCGCCGGCCCGGATCATCGGAAACTGGGGCCGTTCGTCGTCGGCGATAAGCGCCCCGCCGGCCGCCCCGCGGGCGCAAAGCGCCCCCTTGATGCCGGCGGCATGGGGGTTGCCTTGCAGATGCACCACGGTGTTGTCCGCGACCGTTGCCATCATCGGGCAGCGCACCGTGCACATGCCGCAGACGCTGTAGACTTGTTTTCGTTCCATGATTCGCTCCAATCCAGGCGGCGTTGCGTTTGCCGGAAATATTTGATTCTTTCACGCATTACTTGAAATTCGTGACCCGTGGCAAGAAAAAAGTGTTGTGAAATGAGGAACGTGTACTATACTGAATCACGCTATCCGCAGGCAATGTTTGTGAAGGCGGGAACTTATGCCCCAATCGTTGACAGGAGACCGAAAAAACCGTTTATACTGGGAAAAATACTGTTTTCGACGTGAGCGGTGAACGCCGCAGGAGGTTGGGCGTGACCCTGACCGAACTCCTGGCCGAAGCGGCCACGGGAATCAAAAGTCTGTTTGTGGGCCTCGGCATCACAGGCCAAGCCCTGACCAAGCCGAACGTCACGGTGCTTTACCCCATGGGCGAGGTGAAAAACCTCGACAGCTACCGGGGACATGTGGAGCTGGTCGGCAAGGAGGACGATCCGGGGAGCCCGCGCTGCGTGGCCTGCGGGGCCTGCGTGCGGGCCTGTCCATCGAACTGCCTATCGGTGGCCTGCCCGGTGGGCGACGCCGGCCCCAAGGGGCGCGAGGCCGAGGAGATGGTCGGGGAGCTCATCCCCCGCATCGAGATGATGGCCCCGGCCCCGCAAAAGGGCTGCAAGTTCCCCGGCGTTTTTACTTACGACTATTCCCTGTGCAGCCTGTGCGGCCAGTGCGTGAGAATCTGCCCCGTCGCTTCGCTGCGCTTTTCCCGCCACGCCTATTTCATCGGCACGCGGCGCGAAGACTTCCGCCTCGACCTGCTGACCCGCCTGCGAAAGCAGGCCCTCGAAGCGTCGCCCGAGCCCGCCGCCGCCAAGGAGCCCGCATGAGCAAGTACATGATCCAACTCGACAAGAAGCGCTGCATCGCCTGCCATGCCTGCGAGGTGCACTGCCAGGTCAAAAACGGCGTGCCGGCCTCGGCCAAACCGGGCAAGCTGGTGTCCGTCGGCCCGGACATGGCCAAGGGCAAGCCGCGCCTTTTGAACCTCTATATGTCGTGCTACCACTGCGAAAAGCCATGGTGCGTGCCGGCCTGCCCCACCGGGGCCATGACCCGGCGCGAGGACGACGGCGTGGTCTACGTGCGGGAAGAATTGTGCGTGGGCTGCAAGGCCTGCATCCAGGCCTGCCCCTGGCGCATTCCCCAGTGGAACGAAGCCACGGGCAAGGTGGTCAAGTGCGATTACTGCCGCGACCGCATCGACGCGGGGCTGGATCCGGCCTGCGTCACCGGCTGCACCGCCCACGCCCTGCGTTTCGTGCGCCCCGATGCGCCCGCGCCGGACGAACGCGAGGCCTACGGCAAACGCGTCCTGCTGCGGCAGATGTAGGGAAGAGAAAGAAAAACGACGGGGATCACTGGCTGCGGGGGAAGCGCTTCCGGGAAGCGTTTCCCTCGCATAACAATAGAGTCTGCGGCAGGCTTGGATTTGTCGGCTGTCCGTCGGGGTGGGCGGGACGGCCGCGCGCGGCGCATATTTGAAGAATACGCCTTCGCGCCCGCCCCGCCCACGCCGACGGACCCGGACAGGCGCTTTTCGCTCGCAAACACCGCCGTGCCCGGGAATATTCCCGTCCCAGCAACGCCGCCTCACAGAGCGACGAAATTCCACCCTTCGAAACGTTGCCCAATACCGGGATATGCGGTCAGCCTGTCCCTGTCCGCTGGCTGACGATCCCTCGCAAGGGGCAATGGAACCCCTCTTCCCATAACGGAAACGTCCTTCTCTCCGAGGAACGGAGGAAGGCTTCTCCTGACGTCCCGTTACAAGTTTTTGAAAGGGGTCCAGGGGAAAACTTTTTTTAAAAAGTTTTCCCCTGGCCGCCGGAGGCATCCTTCCCCCCTCCTCCCGCGACAAGCGGGGCGGGAGTGCCGGGAGTGTCGGGAGTGTCAGCGACGGCGGCGGTCGTATCGATCGGCGCCGGGGTCGGGGCCGGGGTGGGAACGGGAGCCAGCGTTTCGATGCCGTCGTCGGCCCGGACGACCTTTTTCCCCTTGGCCTGAACGCCTTCCAGGGTGGCCAGGGCCTGCCCCACCAGCCTGTCCGCGAAGTCGAACCGGTTGGGGTAGTGCATGGCGGCCAGAAAAGTCCGCACGGACGTCAGGTTCTCCAGGACATGGATGTATTCGTGGCGGCCGGCGATGTCTTCGGTCTCGGGGTAGGCCACGACATAGTAGGCGAGGTAGCGGCCTGCCCGGGTGACGAAAAGCGCGATGAGCTCCACCCGGCCAGGCGCCGGCGGCATGAGCCCGTCGGGCTCGTGCTCACGACGAAAGAAAGCGACCAGCCGGCCGTGGACGGTCACGGCCGCGCCATGGCGGGGCAGACGGAAGCGGCGCGGCTTGCCAAGCAGCCGCTCGCCAATATCCTTTTCACTTTTGGATCCGAAAAACGGGAGCATCGGCAAAGGCCTCCACGGGAGTGGCTACCCGGGGTCCGGGGCCGGGGCAAGCGGGGTATATCCCGAGTCCCCTGTGCGGTCAAAGGAAAACCGGCGCGAACCCGTCCAGTAACGGGACAGGTTTTCGGCACGCCATTTCCCCGAGAATACAGTCGATTGGATTCATTTCTTTTCATCTCCCCGCATCTGACATACGATGACCATCATGCGGATTGTACTTTCCGTGCGGCATACAAGCATGTCTTGCGGTACGATCCCGTATCCGACGACTAAGACCTGGAGTACTCGTCTCCTCCCACGAACAATGGGGACATCGGCGCGTTTACAACCACGATGCAAGTAAGGGAAACCCATAAGCCAACACAAAAATCTGTTCGGGAAATTGAGTTTCAGGCTGGCGTTCAGCTACGCCGTTCTCCTCATCGCCATCGAACATCTCGTCGCGGCGGAAAAGGATATCGCCTCGGCTTCGGGCTCTTATTTGTGAAATAGATCACAATCAGCCCCGCCGTTTCCCCCGGATTTTTCGCCCCGGCGTCCGTTTCATTGCGAAAAACGGAACGATTGCAGTGTCGTCTTGACAGGAAAGGGCGATACTGCTCTATATTGCAACAAAATCTTTTACGGCCCGTCACGGACGGTCGGACGGCCTTGGGCGACTGCTGCAACACGCATTTCGCGACATGCGAAGCAGGCTGGCAACGCATGACGCATCTCGCATGAAACAGTGGTTGCACGCGACAAGGCTTTCAATTGCGGCGGCAGGCATGGTGTCGCCCCGCTTCCGGCTCAAGGAGCGGCCGCGGTCACGACCCGACCGCGCGCCCACTGCGCAACGGTTCTACGGATGCCGCCAAAGCAAGGAGAACGCATCGTGAAAAACTGGAAACTGACCCTGCCCCTGGGCCTCGTCGCCCTGGTGGTCCTGACCATGTGGACCCATCCGGCCTTTGCCGACAAGCTGGCCGACGCCATCGCCTCGGCCCCCACCGGCACCGGCCCCGGCCACATCGACCCGGCCGCGCCCAAAGGCTTCCTCGGCATCCCCGGCGCGCCCCAGGTCAACCTCATCCTGGCCTTCTGCTGGGCCGTGTGGGTCGGCTGGATCTTCTCCACCGTCGGCGCCTTCGGCGGCGTCATGGCCGGCGTCGGCCACATCACGGTGTACGGCCTCGGCAACTACGCCAAGTCGTTTAAAAACACCGCGCCCTCGCTCAACAAGTTCATCACCGACTCCATCCGCGTGTCCAACCAGTGCCTGGTCGGCCTGTCGGCGCTGATCTCCTCGTTCAACTACTGGAAGATGGGCCGCCTTGTGCTGCCCCTGGCCGTGTCGCTGGGCGCCGGCTCCATCGCCGGCAGCTGGCTGTCCGTCACCCTGTCCCAGGGCAAGGTGTCCTTCTCCGCCTACCAGGGCTACTTCGGCCTGTTCGTCCTGCTGCTCGGCGTCTACCTCTTCTGGGGCACCACCGCCGCCGCCCAGGCCAGCAAGAAAAAGGCCAAGGAAGCCGCCAAGGCCTTCGAGGAAACCGTCAAGCGCCAGAAGAGCGGCGAGCAGATCGACACCAAGGCCCTCGGCGTCCATGTCACCGGCATTGCCCTCACCCGCGTGTCCTTCACCTTCTACGGCGTGGAATTCTCCTTCAACCCGCTGATCCCCTTCGTCGGCGGCATCATCATCGCCGCCGTGGCCGCCTTCCTCGGCGTTGGCGGCGGCTTCCTGCTCGTGCCCTTCCTGACCAACGTGGCCCAGCTGCCCATGTACCTGGCCGCCGGCACCTCCGCCCTGGCCGTGCTGGTCGGCATGATCACCTCCATCACCACCTTCATGTCCGGCGGCGTGGCCATTCACTGGCACCTGATCGGCATCGAACTGCTCGGCATCGTGCTCGGCTCCGTCATCGGGCCCCGCACCTCCAAGTACATTCCCGACATCTGGCTCAAGCGCCTTTTCATCATCCTCGCCCTGTATGTCGGCAGCCGCTACGTCCTGCGTGGCTTCTTCGGCATCAGCATCTAATTTAGAAGTCTTGATAGCGTGTTGCCGGGGGAGGGACCTTTTTGAAAAAAGGTCCCTCCCCCGGACCCCCTCCCCCAAAAACTTCCCCAAAGGTATCCGTCCAGAAATAGCCGCGGGGATATGCCCGAAGGCCGACAGGAATACCTTGTGTTTTTTGCAAGGATGGGCTGAAGTCACACGGCAAGCTTGCGGGGGATTGCCCCCGAACATGGCCGGCGTGACCATCCCCCACCGGCCAACCAGCCAACGCAAAACTTCATAACTTTCGGGAACCATTACCTCTCGTGTTCAACATCCTCGACGCCATACTCATCGCCCCCTACCGGCTCCTGCCCAATTCCACGGCCGCCTTCTACCTGGGCACCGCTGTCCTGGCCCTGGCCTGCCTGCTTGTGGGCCGCATCACCTTCGACCTGGTCTGGCTTTTCAACCGCAAGCACTACACCAAGGAAGAAGCCGAGATGGTGCGCATGCACAACCTGTCCGTGGCCGCCATCGAGGCCCGGGACAAGGTCGCCTACAAAGCCGCCAACAAGGAAGCCAACGAGGCCTTCGGCAAATCCTTTTTCGCCGGAGCGGCCCTTTTTTCCGTCTCCATCTGGCCCCTGCCCTTTGTCCTGGCCTGGCTGTCGATGCGCTTCACCGACATCGACATCCCGCTTTTCCCCGGCTACTTCGTGCGCTACAACGCCGTCTTCCTCGGGCTCTACCTCATTTTCCGCCTGGTCATGTGGTCGTTTTGGCGCTACCTGCCGCTTTTTGGCCGCGTGGAGCGGCTGCGCCGGGAGGTGGCCGCCAAGCGCGTGCGCCTGCGTCCCTGGACCGAACTCGGCAAGCCACAGGAAGCCCAAACCGCCGATTCGCAGCCGGACAAGTCCTAACGCCCCGGGACAAACGGAAAAACGTCCCGCCCTTCCCAGCCGGCCAAAAGTCACGTATCCTGGAGAACATCCAGGAGGTCGTACCATGCGGCGACGCGAGGCGCTTTGCGCCCTTTTTACCTTGCCCGCCGCCCTGCTGTGGGGCTGCGGCAACGGCGAGGACGCCGTGCGCGTGGACCTGTCCAAGCGCGAGGAACCCACCCTGCGCCTGCCGCCCAAGGCCATCACCTACGCCTACCTGCCCCAGTACGCCCACACCGTCTCCTACGAGCGCCACCGGCTGCTGCTCGAATACCTCGGCCGGGCCACGGGGCTCAACCTGCGCCAGATATTCCCCGATACTTTCGAGGAACACGTGCGCATGGTGGAGCGCGGCGAAATCGACATTTCCTTTTCCAACCCCTTTGCCTACATCCGCATGGCCCGCTCCGGGGCCCGGGCCTTTGCCCGCATCATCGAGCCCTCGGGCAAGCCGGATTTCAAGAGCCAGATCATCTGCCGCCGCGACAACGCGGCCCTAAAAACCCTGGAGGACTGCCGGGGCAAGCGCTGGATGGCCGTGGACCCGTCCTCGGCCGGCGGCTACCTCTACGCCCTGGGCGAGTTTTTCGAGCACGGCATCAGGCGGCGGGACTTCGCCGAGATAAGCTTCGCCCCGGGGCCTGGCGGCAAACAGGAGAAGGTGGTGCTGGCCGTTTTCGCCGGCACCTACGACGTGGGCTCCATTCGCGACGGCACTCTCGACATCCTGCGCGGCAAGATCGACATCGGCCAGATTCGCGTGCTGGCCGAGAGCAAGGACTATCCCGGCTGGGTCTACGCCGCCCGGGCCGGGTTCTCGCCGCGGATCGTGGACCGCATCGCCAAGGCCATGTTCCACCTGTCCATGGCCCGCCCCGACGATGCCGTGATCCTCACCACGGCCGGCATGCGCGGCATCATCCCGGCCACGGACGCCGACTACGGCTCCGTGCGCCAGCTGGCCGAGAAGCTGGGCCTCGACGCCCTCGAGGAGGACGCATGATCGCCTGGCCCAAGCTCTCGCGCCTGAGTTTCCGCACCAAGATCAACTGCGGCATCGTGCTCATCGTCGGACTCATCACCATTCCGCTGGCCTACCTGACCTGGCGGGCGGCGGCGGAATCGCTGAGGGCCGAGACCAGAAAGCGCGGCATGGTGCTCTCCGAGAACCTGGCCATGCGGGTCTCCGACGCCATGCTGTCCATGGACCTTTTGCGGCTCAAAAACATGGTCGACGAGCTCAAAAAGGTCGACGACATCGTCTACGCCTTCATCCTCGACCGCGACGGCAACGTGCTGGTCCACACCTTCAAGGGCGGCTTCCCGGTGGAACTGCGCACGGTCAATGCCCCGAAAAACGGCGCGCCCCACATCCAGCTCCTCGACGACGGCCGGGAATACATCGACGACTTCGCCGCCCCGGTGGTCATTGTCGGCACGCCGTTCGGCACCACCCGCATCGGGCTTTCGCGCACCAAGGCCGAGGCCGGGGCCGACAGGCTGGCGCTGATGATCGTCTTCTACTCGGCAACGGCCATGATCGCGGCCCTGGCCCCCTCGACGCTTTTCGCCCGGCGCGTGACCGAGCGCATCAACCGCCTCAAGTCCCATGCCGAGGAAGTGGTCAAGGGCAACCTGGACCAGCGGGCCGGGCCGCGCGCCCTTTTCTCCTGCTCGTCCATGCTCGCCTGCGACAAGACCGCCTGTCCGGCCTACGGCGACCGCGACCGCCGCTGCTGGCTGACCGCCTCGCCCGACCAGCGCGGCGAGGGGCCGGAATCGTGCCGGGGCTGCCCGGTCTACGCCGCCCAGAAGGGCGACGAGATCCAGGATCTGGCCGAAACCTTCGACGTCATGGCCGTTTCCTTGAAAACCCACCTCGACGAGCTGCGCCGGACCGAGCGGGTGCTCAAGCGCCAGGAGCGGCTGCTGCGCACCATCCTCGACGCCACCCCGGACCTGGTCTGCCTGCTCGACGAAAACCTCGCCTATCTGGCCGTCAACCGCGCCTTTGCCGCCTTTGTCGCCCTCGATCCCCAGGACATCGTCGGGACCACGGACCGCGACATCTTCCCGGCCGACGAAGGCATGGCCATGCACGATGAAAACGCCCTGGTGCTGGCAAGCTCGCGCCCGAGCGACAGGGAAGTGTCGCTACGCCGCAACGGAACCACGGTCTGGCTCCACGTGGTGCGCGTGCCCATCACCGATTCCCGGGGCAGGGCCATCGGCCTCCTGCGCACCGCCCGCGACGTCACCCAGCTCAAGCAGTTCCAGGAACAGCTCATCCAGTCCCAGAAGATGGAGTCGCTGGGCAAGCTCGCCGGCGGCGTGGCCCACGAGATCAACACCCCGCTTGGCGTCATCCTCGGCTACGCCCAGCTCCTTCAGGACGACGTGCCGACCGACAGCCAGATCCATGCCGATTTGCAAACCATCGAGAAACAGGCCAAGGTCTGCCGCAAAATCGTGGCCGACCTGCTCGGCTTTTCCCGACAGGCCGAAAGCGCCAAGATCGAAATGTGCTTCAACAACTCGCTCATGGAAGCCATCACCCTCGTGCGCCACGCCTTTTCCCTCGAACACGCGGCCATCGTCACGGACCTCGACGACCGCATGCCCATCATTTACGGCGACCCCGAAAAGCTCAAACAGGTCTGGATCAACCTGCTTTCCAACGCCCGGGACGCCATGGGCTGGCAGGGAGGCACGCTGCTCGTGCGTTCGCGCCTTTTCGTCGCCGACCAGAAGGTCACGGCCTGGTTCGCCGACACCGGGCCCGGCATCCCGCCCGAGAACTGCTCGCGCATTTTCGACCCGTTTTTCACCACCAAGCCCGTGGGCCAGGGAACAGGCCTCGGGCTTTCCGTCTCCTTCGGCATCATCCAGGACCACGGCGGTTCCATCAGCGTGCAAAGCCCCGTACCCCAGGGCTTTTTCGACAACGTGGACACGGGAGGCGCTCCCGGTCCGGGAGCCGTCTTCATCGTGGATCTGCCCCTCGAGCATGAAGAAACCATCGGCGGGCCGCTGCCCGCCGGCCCCATGGAGGGATAACGCCCATGGCCGCAATCATCGTTCTCGACGACGTCATCGACGCCGGCGTCGTCATCAAGCGCATTCTCGAACGCAAAGGGCATACCGTCGGCGTCTTCACCGAGGAGGAGGAGGCCCTGGCCCATGTGGCCAAGAAAAAGCCCCAGCTGGCCATCCTCGACATGAAGCTCAAGAAATTGAGCGGCGTGGAAGTCCTTGAGGAAATCAAGAAGCTCTCCCCGGAAACCCGCGTCATCATGCTGACCGGCTATCCCACCCTGGAGACCGCCCGGGAATCCGTGCGCCTGGGGGCCTGCGAATACTGCGTCAAACCCATCGACAAGGAAGAGCTGGAGCGCAAGGTCGCGGAAGCGCTCGCCGGTCTGGACGCGGGATAGGCCGGAGGGGACGTGTTTTCCAAGGAACTTTTCAGACGCTGGACCTACCAGGTCTTTGCCCCGGGCGTGCTCTTGCGGGAAAAGTACAACGCCTTCCGGGAACTTTTGCGCTTCGACGACGTCTGCCTGGAGCTGATCGCCGCCGTGGAGGACATCCACTACGGAACGACCGTGGCGGACTGGGCCAGGGTGGTGCACCTGACCAAGCGGCTGCGCGCCGCCGTGGACGAGATGGTGACCCGGCTTTCGCGCCTGTCCCCCACCCGTTATCTCGATCTGCCGGAATACGCCAAGAAGGTCGATTTTTACGTCCAGATGGCCCTGGACGTGCCGGGGGACGAGATGGCCCAGCCCTTTGTCGTGCCCCTCGCCGATGTGGCCGGCGACGCCGGACGGGCCGGGGGCAAGGCCGCCAATCTGGCCCGGGCAGCGGTCGACGCCGGAGTGCCCGTGCCGCCCGGGTTCGTGGTCACCACTGGCGCGTTCCGCTATTTCCTGGAGGCCTGCGAACTGCGCCCGAAAATCGACCGCGCCCTGCGCCGGGTGGACCTGTCCAAGCCCGACGACGTGGCCACGGCGGCGACCGAAATCCGCCGGCTGGTCCTGGCGGCCACGGTGCCGGACGAAGTGGCCGGGCCGCTGGCCGAAGCCGCCGCCGCCCTGGCCCGAAATCCGGACGGGACGACGGTTACCCTGGCCGCCCGCAGCTCGGCCGTGGCCGAGGACGGGCGCGCCTCCTTCGCCGGCCAGTACGAGAGCCTGCTCGGCGTCGACGCCGCCGACGCCGTGGCCGCCTACCGCAAGGTGGTCGCGGGCAAATACACGGCCAAGGCCATCACCTACCGGGCGCTGACCGGATTTGCCGATACGGAAACGCCCATGGCCGTGCTCTACCTGCCCATGCTGCCGGCCGTCGCCTCGGGCGTGCTCTACACGCGGGACAGCGCCGCGCCGGGCGCGCCCATGGCCGTCTACGCCGTGCCCGGCCTGGGAGGCGACCTGGTCGAAGGGGCCGTCAGCCCCGAACGGCTGGCGCTTTCCCACGAGCCGCCGCATGCCCTGCTCGAGCGCCTTTCCCCCGACACGAAAGTCCTTTCCGACGACGACGCCGCCACGCTCGCCGCACTGGGGCTGGCCCTGGAAAACGCCTTCGGCGCGCCCCAGGACGTGGAATGGGCGGCCACCGCCGACGGCGCGCTCCATGTGCTCCAGTCCCGGCCCATGGCCGTGGAGGACGAGGCCCGAAACGCCCCGGAAGAGCCCCCCCGTCGCCGGGGGCGCCCGGCCGCTCGCCGCCGGCGGCATGCGGGCCTCGGGCGGCGCGGCCGCCGGCGTGGTGGCCCATGCCCCGACGATCCTCGACATCGAGGCCATCACCCCGGGCACGGTGCTCGTCACCCCCACCCTGCCGACCACGCTGGCCCGGGCCGTGGACAGGCTCGCGGCCGTGGTCGCCGCTTCCGGCAGCCGGGCCGGGCATTTCGCTTCGGTGGCCCGGGAATTCGGCCTGCCCGTCCTGACCGGGGTGCCGGACGCCTTCGCGCTTTTGCCCCAGGGAGAGGAAGTGACCGTCGACGCCGACGCCGGGGCGGTCTATCCCGGCCGGGTGGCCGAACTCCTGGGCCGCCCGGCCCAGGCGCCCCCCACCGCCGGCTCGCCCGTGGCCGAACGGCTCGAGCGGCTGGTGCCGCTTCTGGCCCGGCTCACTCTGACCGACCCGGCCTCCCCGGATTTCACGCCGTCCAAGGTCAGGTCCTTTCACGACATCGTGCGCTTCGCCCACGAGAAGGCCGTGACCGAGATGTTTTCCCTGGTCGGCGACGACGGCCGGGGACTGGCCTCGGCCCGCAAGGTCAAAAGCGCCCTGCCCATGAGCATGTACGTGCTCGACCTCGGCGGGGGCGTGTTCGAATCCGCGGCAACGGACAAGGAGCTACGACCCGACCAGATCAAGAGCGCGCCCATGTGGGCCCTGTGGTCGGGACTGGCCGCCGAGGACGCTCCCTGGCCCGAGGGACCGCCCATCACCGACGATGCGGCCCTCGACCGCACGAGCGCCGGCCTTTTTACCGGCGAGGCCCGCCATCTGGCCAGCTACGCCGTCATCTCCGACCTCTACGCCCACGTCATGCTGCGCTTCGGCTACCACTTCACCGTGGTGGACGCCCTCTGCGGCCCCAAGGAAGCGCAAAACTTCGTCAATTTCCGCTTCAAGGGCGGCGGAGCCGATTTCGCCAGCCGGGCCCTGCGCCTGGCCTGCGTGCGCCGCATCCTGACCCACTTCGGCTTCACCGTGCGCGCCTCCGGCGACCTGCTCGACGCGACCCTTGCCCGCGTGCCCGAACATATCGCGCAAAAACGCCTGGCCATGCTCGGCTGCCTGCTCGCCGCGACCCGGCTCCTCGACATGCGCCTGTCCGACCAGGCCGACGCCGACGCCTGGGTGGAGGCGTTTTTGGCCAGAACCGACCGGTAACGCCGGAAAACGTCCGCCAGCCATGACCGCCGGGACCGACGACCACGCCTACCCCCTGACCTGGGTCACGGAACATCTGGCCGTCGGCGGCGCGCCCATGTCCAACGAGCAACTGAAGTCGCTCAAGGACCAGGGCATCGGGGCCATCCTCAACCTGTGCGCGGAATTTTGCGACCTGCACGACATCGAGGCCGCCGCCGGCTTCGAAGTCTATTACCTGCCCGTGCCCGACGAGCAAGCCCCGGACCTGCCGGCCCTGGAAAAAGCGCTGGCCTGGCTCGACGAGGCCATCTACCTCGGCAAGAAGGTGCTCATCCACTGCCGCCACGGCATCGGCCGCACCGGCACGGTCTTAAACGCCTACCTGCTGCGCCGGGGGCTCGGCCACAAGATGGCCGCCCGGGTGCTGCGGCCCCTTCGCGCCAAACCGGCCAACTTCGACCAGTGGTGGACCATCCGGCGCTACGGCCGGGCGGCCGGCCGGCTCACCATCCGCGAACCGCGCCTGGAAAGCGGCCATCTGGTCGACCTGGCCCCGTTCCTGGGCGATTACGCCGGGCTGGTCGCGGCCGCGCGCATCGCCGCCAAGGGGCTGCCCCGGTGCGGGCGCGATCACGCCCGCTGCTGCCGCACGCCGCTGTCCCTGTCCCTTGTCGAGGCGGTGCACGTCAGCCACCGCATCAACGTGGACCTCGACAGCGAAACGCGCCTGGCCGTCATCGAGGACGCGGCCGGGGCCTCCCGGGAAATCGAAAAGCTTGCCGCCCGCTACGGCGCGGGAAACACCCACTGCCTTTCGGCCTGGGCCCGCTTGTGCCCGCTGTCGCGACAGGACAAGTGCCTGATTTTCGCCAACCGTCCCCTGGCCTGCCTGACGAACGGCATCGAGGCCGAGGCGGCGACGCGGTTGTGGGAAAAGGCGCTGGAGCCGGGACTGGCCACCCTGTCGCGCCAGGTGTTCCTGGCCCTGGCCGGAGGACTCGGCGGCGAAAACCTGCCGCGCTTTCCCCTGCCCGACGTGGTGTCTGGACGCTACGTGTCGGCGGTGTTCAAGCACCTGCTCGCCCTGTCCCAAAACGGCGGCCGTTGACCCGAAGCCGCTCCCCGGGCTACAAGCTTGCCTCACGATACGCCAAGGAGGACGGGCATGGCCGAGGATTTCAGGACGCTTCTTATGGAAACGGATCGCCTGGTCGACGGGGACCGCTGGTTCGGGGACATCCAGATCGGCGGCTGGTTCTATTTTTCCGCCCAGGCCGGGCCGTTTCATGAAAGCCGTCCCCAGACCCTGCAGGGCCCCATGGGCTACGAGTCCTTCGAGCTGCGCCTGCAAGGCGTGCAGGGCGTCATCAGCTACGGACGCTGGGGAGCCTGGGAAGAGTTGCAGAACAAGCCCTGGGCCAAGCTTTTCACCACGACCAGCCCCACGGTTCTTTTCGCCCCGGACGTGCCCGTGGCCACCTGCCAGGAAATCTACGAGGACCTGCTCGCCTACGCCCGCACCCACCCGCTGCCCTGACCAGACGGGTCGTCGGGGTCCGCCGGCAAGCGGTTCCGACGGCCCTCCCCGGAAAAACGGGCTCCTCCAGGACGCCCGAAAGTTCTCTCCTTACGCCGCGTCCCCCCGCCAAGCCGGCAGGTTGGCGCCAATGACCGCATCGAACGTGCCCAGGGGCCGGCCCAGAAGCCGCGCCGTCCGGGTGTCGGGCGTGGCGCAAAGCCCCTGCCGGCAAAGCGCGTAAAACTCCAGCACCCGCTCGATCTGGGGCGCGGGAAAACCGCGCGCAGCAAGCAGTTCGCGGGCCACCGCCTCGGAAATGGCGACATAGCGGACCGTCTCGCCCAGGGCGGCGGACAGACGCCGGGCAACCTCCTCGTGGTCGAGCGCTTCGGGGCCGCTTATCGTGACCGCCCGGCCGGCAAGCTCCGGGTCGGTCAGGGCCCGGAAGATCACGGCGGCCACGTCAAAGGCGTCGACATAGGCCACCTTGGCCGCCTCCAGGGGCAAGCGCAGCGTGCGTTGGCGCGCGATTTCCGTGGACAGGGGCGGCCGCGCCAGCATCTGGGCGAAGAAATTCGGCCGTACATGCGTCCATGCCAGGCCCGAATCCTCCACAAGCCGTTCGACCAGGCGGGTCGAAAAATCCGGGCGGCGCTCGGCCCCCAAGGCCGAGAGGTCGACCACGCGCCGCACGCCGGCGGCGACCATGGCCTCGATGAAGGGCGCGGCATGGACATGGGCCTGCGTGTCGCCCGGCCGCGACAGGAGCATCACCGCCCCGACTCCGGCCAGGGCCGGGGCATGGGTGGCCGGATCGAGCAGGTCGAAGCGCGCCCAGGCTCCATCGCATTGCCGACGCGAGGCGCCAACCGCATCGTAGCCGTGCCGTGAAAGCAATTGCAAAACCCGGCCGCCGACAAGACCAGACGCTCCAAGAACAAGAATACGATCATGCATGGCGTTACGTTCCCTTTGTCCGTTGTCATTTTCCCTGGACACGCCACCGACGGCGGCAATGCGTTCCTCGGGGATTGTGGACGCTATCCGCGCTTTTTCACAACAACGCAATACATTGACTTTTCAGCACTCTTGCCGCATATTGTTATCACTGGTCGAAACGGCGGCAACACATCGGCCCGGCCCCTTGTCCAGGCATTTTCGCCGACCGCGTTGCCAACGCCCAAGCGCCGCGCTATAGCTCGGATATGCGACGGCATATATCCAATTTCTCGCGTCTCCTGTCGGCCTGCTGCATCCTGGCCGCCGTACTCGCCCTGGCCGGTTGCGCCGGGGTACGGAAACCGGCTCCGACCAGGCCGGCGACCACCCAAAAAATCCCGGCAGCGCCCAGGCCCCTCGGCCCCTGGGATGCCCGCATCTCCCCGACCAGCCAGCAGATTCCAAGCTTTTCCTCCCTGGCCCCGGCCGTGGACCGCTCCATCGCCTACGCATCCAGAAAACCCGCCTCGGCCGTGGCTGTGGACGTCCCCGGCGCAACGCTCACCTGGGGCCGCCTGCGCCAGGGGCTTGTGACCTTCCGCCGCATCCTGCCCGAACTCGACCGCGACCCGTCCGTGCTCGCCCGGTATTTCACCTGGGTCCCGTTGCCCACGCAAACCCTGGTCACGGGCTACTACGCGCCCACCATCGAGGTTTCGCGCACCGAGCACGGCCCTTACGCCTGGCCCATCTACCGCAATCCCGGCGGCAGGATGGCCAAGAAATACAACCGCGAGGCCATCGACTTTTTCGGGGCGCTTCGCGGCAAGGGGCTGGAGATCGGCTGGGCCAGGGACCCCATTGCCGTCTTTTTTCTGCACGTTCAGGGCTCGGGCCGGCTGCGCTTCGTGGAGGACGGCTCCACCAGCTATGTGCTTTACGCCGGCAGCAACGGCCGCCGCTACGTGGGCGTGGGCCGGGTCATGGTCAACGCCGGCTGCTTCACCGACGCGGAGATGAGCATGCAGGCCATCCGCCATTACCTCGAAGAACACCCGAGCCAGATCAAACAGTATCTGACGGCCAACCCGAGCTACATCTATTTCAAGCCGTCCCAGACGCCGCCGGTCGGGGCAATGGGCGTGCCCGTCACGCCCCATGCCAGCGTGGCCGTGGACCCGGGCTTCGTGCCCTACGGCGCGCTCATGGTCCTGGACGCCGACCTGCCCGGCTATCCCGGCCCGGCCTCGGAGCGGTTCACCGGGTTCGTCATGGCCCAGGATACGGGCTGCATGCGCGGCAACCATTTCGACCTCTACCTCGGTCCCGGCGACAAGGCCGCCCATCAGGCGGGGCTCATGAAAGGCACGGGACAGGCCTACATCCTCGTGCCGCGCTGAGGCGGCGCGGAGGGGCGGTTTTATGGCGCGGGTGCTCATCGCCGACGACAATCCGATCTTCCGGGAAGTCATCAAGCGCCATGTGACCGGCCTTTTCGACTGCGACGTCATCGAGGCCCGCGACGGGGCCGAAGCCGTGGACCTGTCCGGCCGCGCCCGGCCGGACATGATCCTGCTCGACCTCGTCATGCCGGGCATGGACGGCATCGAGGCCATCCGCCGCATCCGGGCCCTGCCGGGGCTCGCCGAAGTGCCCATCGTCTTTCTGTCCGCCGAAACCGACCGCCGCGTCTGGGCCGAGGCCCTCTCGGCCGGGGCCAACGACTTCATCTCCAAGCCCTACCACCGCCAGGAACTGGCGGCCCGGCTGTCGCTGCACCTCAAACTCTCGCGCCTGGGGCGGGAACTGCGGGCCCAAAACGCCCTATTTTCCCGCGAGCGCTACCTGGCCGGCTGCGTGCAGCGCCAGCTCCTTCCCAAGGACCTCAATTTTCCGGGATTCGATTCAGCGGCCGTGTACCAAGCCCAGGAACAGGTGGGCGGGGACTTCTACGAGGCCTGGGACGACGGCGACGGCGTGTACCTGCTGATGGCCGACATCTCGGGGCACGGGGCCTCGGCGGCCATGCTCATGGCCGTGTGCAAGGGCCTGCTCGTCTCGCTTCGCGCCGAGCGGCTCACCCCGGCCGCGATCGTCGGCCGGTGCAACACGCTCTTATGCGACATGCTCGACGGCGGCGACCTGGACATGTTCGTGACCATGGTCCTGTGCCGCATCGAGCGGACAAGACCGATGCTGACCGTGGTCTCGGCCGGGCATGTGCCGACGTTTATCCTGTCTTCGAAGGGAATTGTGGAAATCGACTCCCAGGACCCGGCCCTCGGCATCATTGCGGACCATGCCTTCACGGACCAGACCGTGGCCTTCACCCCGGGCGACATCCTGTTTTGCTACACGGACGGACTGACGGAGCTGCGCTCGCCGGGACGGGAGTTCTTCGGCGAAAGGCGGTTGCTGCAGCTGTTGCGCCCGGACGTTGCGCCAAAGGACCTGATCGGCGAAATCATCGAAGCGGCCCTGCCCTTTTGCAAGGGCATCCTCCAGGACGACCTGGCCATGGCCGCGTTGCGCCGGCTTTCGGATTAAGCGGCAACGCCCCCGCTTCGCGCGCGGTTACCCGCAGGCCCGCTCCAGCGCCGTCTGCAGGTCCGGGTAGACCTCGAACAGCGTGCCGAGGGTCACCACCCGGATGATCTTCGCCACATTAGGCTGAAGCCCGTACAGCCCGAGCTTGCCTCCCTTGGCGGTGACGGTCTTGCGTACCGACACCATGGCGCCGATGGCCTTGCTGTCGAGAAACGACACCGGACCGAGGTCGAGCAGCAGTTCGCGCGCGCCGGACGTCTCAAAGCGCGCGAGCACCGCCTCCTTGAAGTCCTCGCTGACCGTGTGGTCCACTTCCGGGGAATGGATTTCCACCACCAGACAGGTTCCGTGCAGCGTCGTCGTCAGGTCCATAACGTCCCTCCCGGCACGCGCCCCGCAAGCCCAGGCGGCGTTGGCGTCAGATATCTTCGGGAATCGGTCCCCGGGCCACCACCGCCGCGCAGGCCTCGCGCCACGCGGGCAGGCGGTCCGACAGCCCGGATGCGGCCAGGTACAGCTCGTCCAGGGGATTTAAGGCATAGCCCTGGTGGATCACCACCAGCTCGTGCTCGAAGCGGTTGGCCACATGCACCGCCAGAAGCGGCGAGAACCCGGCCCGCTGGTCGCGTCCGGGCTCATGGTGCAGGTACACCGCCCGCACCACCGGATCCTCCACGCCCCAAAGCCCGAGCAGATACGCGCCGACCTCGGCATGGGAGGCGCCGAAATACATCCGCTCCATGTCGAGGACGGTGCCCTGACCCTCGCGGCAGGCGGCGATGACGTCCCGGTAGGCGTCCGGAAAATTGGTGGCCATGACCAGTTTGCCCACGTCGTGGAGCAACCCGGCGATATAGGCGTACTCCTTCACGGCCGAGGTGGCCTCTTCCTGTTCGGCGATCTCCCGGGCCAGCCGGCCGGTGCCAAAGCTGTGCCCCCAGAGCTTTTCCAGGTCGAAATCGCGAAAGGCCTCCTTGTCGAACCTGTCGAAAAGCCCCACCCCGAGAACCAGCGCCTTGACCACGTCGAGCCCGAGCAGGTTGACGGCATGGGCCGGACTCGAAACATGGGTGCGCAGGCCGAAAAAGGCGGAATTGACGAGTTTCAGGATGCCGGCGGACATGCCCACGTCCTGGGCGATGAGCCCGGCCACCTCGCGCATGGACGGCTCCTCCTGGGCCAGCAGCCCGAGCAGGTCGGCGTAGAGCCGGGGCACGGTGGGCAGCCGGTCGAGACGGGCCACCACGTCCTTGACGCGCTCGTCGAGAAAGACCTCGCGCAGGGACAGGCTCCTGTCGATGACGGCCTTGAGGTCGGCCGGCTGGCAGGGCTTGGGCAGAAACTGGTGGGCCGGGCGCACGGTCTCGAGCACCATGTTGCGGTCGGAATGGCCGGAAAGCACGATGCGGATGGCGCCGGGGTTCTGGATCTGGACCTCGCGCAAAAACATGGCCCCGTCCATGCCCGGCATGCGCATGTCGGCCACCACCACGTCGAAAGGCCGCTCGGCGATCATGGCCAACCCCGTGGGGCCGTCGGCGGCAAAGGCCATGTCCCACTCGCCCCGCATGTCGTGGAACATGCGGCGCAGGGCGGACAGCACATTGGGTTCGTCGTCGACGAACAGGATTCGGGTCTTCACGCGCTGGCTCCGGACGGCGCGCCGGCCGGCTTTCCGCCAAAAGGCACCCGCACGTAAAACGTGGTGCCCCGGCCGGGTTCGGTCTCGAAATCGATGGCGCCGCCATGCTTGCTCACCACGATGTTGTGGGTGATGGCGAGCCCTTGGCCCGTGCCCTTGCCCACTTCCTTGGTGGTGAAAAACGGATCGAAAATCTTGCCGCGGTTTTCCTCGGCAATGCCCATGCCCGTATCGGTCACGGACAAAACGAGATTGTCGCCGTCGGCGGCGGTACGGATGGTGATGACGCCCTTCTCGGCCGTGCCCTTGACCCTCTCCGCCACGGCGTGGGCGGCGTTGACGAGGATGTTGAGGATGACCTGGTTGAAGTCCCCAGGCAGGCAGAACACCGGCGGCAGGCCGCGGTCCAGCTCGAGGACCACGTCGGCCACGTACTTCCATTCGTTTTTGGCCACGGTGACGGTGTTTTCCACGGCCGCGTTGATGTCCACGGCGGTCTTTTCCTCACCCCCGGGATGGGAAAACTTCTTCATGGCCGAAACGATGGCCGTGACCCGGGCCACGCCCTCCACCGACTGCTCCAGGGCGCGCGGCGCCTCCTCCAGCAGAAAATCCACATCCGCCTCGCTTCTCGCCGCCGCGATGGCTTCGCGCGCGGCGGCATCACCGGCCGCGTCGGCCAGCCGTTCGGCCTCGGCCTGTATCTTGGACAGCGCCGTGCCGAGCCCGGCAAAGGCCGTGGACAGAAAATGCAGGTTGTCGCCGATGTACTGGGTCGGCGTATTGATCTCGTGGGCGATGCCGGCGGCCAGTTCGCCGATGGATTCGAGTTTCTGGGCCACGGCCAGCTGGCGCTCCAGGGCCTTGCGCTCGCTGACGTCGAAGACGATCTCGAAAAGCCGCACCTCGCCCCGACGCTTGGCCGAAATCACGGTCTTTATCACCGGCACGGTGCGCCCGTCGGGACGCATGAGCCGCATTTCCTCGTTGAGGATGTTGCGTTCCATGAGGGGACAGGCCGTCACTTCGCGCCCGTCCATGCCCCGCCAGCAGATCGCCCGGCAAGGCTCGCCCACGAGCTCCTCGCGGGACCGGCCGCACAGTTCCTCGGCCACGGGGTTGACGTCTTCGATGCGCTTGGTCCTGGGGTCGATAATGAAGATCCCGGCCCGGATGCCGGCCAGGATGCGCTGCAGCACCTCCTGCTCGTCGCGCAGGTCCTTTTCCACCCGCTTGCTGTCGGTGACGTCGGTGCCCACGCTGACAATACCCTGGGGATGGCCCTCGGCATCGTCGAACCGGGCGCGGTTGAGCACCAGGTGACGCAGCCGGCCCGAGGCATCCTCCAGCGCCACCTCGAATTCCTGCACGCCGCCCTGGCTCAGGATTTCCCGGTCGCGCTCGGCCAGTTCCTCCCAGAGGTCGTCGGAAAAAATCTCCCGGGCGGTCAGCCCCTGGGCGCTTTCGATGGTCATGCCCAAAAGGGTCGCGCAGGCCTTGTTGATGCTGACGTAATGGCCTGCGGGGTCCTGGACGAAAATGGGGTTGACGGCCGCGTCCATGAGGCTGCGCTGGAAAGCGAGCTGGTTGATGAGTTCGGTTTCGGCCCGCTTGCGGGCGGTGATGTCCTCGGTGACGGCCAGCAGGCACTCGGGGTGCCCCTGTCTATCCCGGGCGGCCGTGAGGTTGATACGGCACCAGACGATGGACCCGTCCGGGCGCACGTACCGCTTTTCCCGGACCACGGAATCCTTGCGGCCGGCCAGCAGGTCCCGAAACGCCGCCTCCTGGCCTTCCAGGTCGTCGGGGTGGGTGAATTCGCGGTAGGAGTGGCCGATTACTTCCATGACCGGCCGGCCGAGCAGGCGGGCGAAACGTTCGTTGACCTCGATGAAACGCCCTTCGGGCGTCTGGCGATTGACCCCCACGCCGGCCTGCTCGAAAACGGCCCGAAAACGCCGCTCGCTTTCGGAAAGGTCCTGGCAACGGCGGGCGAGCATATCCTCGGCCCGAAGGCGCAGGGCCGTCTCCAAGGCCACGGCCAGCATATGCGGTTCCAGGGGCTTGAGCAGCAGCCCGCTGGGCTTGGCCTGGGCCGCCCGGAACATGATGCCGAGATCATGCTTGGCAGTGGTGAAGATGACGGGAATATTCCTGGCGGCCACAGTGCGCCCCAGGTCCAGGCCGATGGTGGCATCGGCCGGCGACAGGTCGATGATGGCGATGTCCGGGACGAGCCTGGCGACCATGTCCATGGCCGTCATCACATCCGTGGCCGGCCCCAGGGCCTGGTAGCCCAAACGCATGATCTGCGCGCGCAACTGATCGGCCGAGGCAAGGTCGTTCTCGACGATCAGGACGCTTTTGCGCCCTTCGCTTTTCTCCCCTTGAGCCATGCCGCGCCCATCCCCCCAGGCCTGTTTCTGCTGGAAACTGATCCACAATAGGGCAAAAGGGCGCGTGCGTTCAAGTAGAATTCACCGACAGGCCGCATCCTGACGCGCCTTGGCGTCGGCCTTGGCCACCAGATCGGCCAAAGTGATGGCGTCGAGGCGCTCGTGCATGGCCCGGGCGGCCTCGGCCCAAACCTCGCGGGTCAGGCAGTCGGCCAGGCGCGGGCAGGATTGCCCGCTGCCCTCCCCGTCGCACTCGACCAGGGAAATATCCCCCTCCAGGGCCCGCACGATGGCCCCGACGGTGATCTCGGACAGGGGCTTGGCCAGTTCGTGCCCGCCGCGCGGCCCGCGACGGCTGCGCACGAATCCGGCCTGCTTGAGCTCGCGCACGAGCTTTTCCAGATATTTGATGGAAACGCCCTGGCGGGCGGCCACGTCCTTGATGCGCACCGGGCCGTCGACGGCATGGAGGGCCATGTCCAGGATCATGCGGGTTCCGTAACGGCTTCGAGTGGTGAGCTTCATGGCCGCGGCCTCCTGGCGGGGATTGGGCGGGAGGAGGCCGCCCCTGGGGCAGCCATCCATACGAATATGGTAGACAAACTTATCGGGAGCGTCAACGCGGGGTTATCCCGGGAGAGGGAACCCCTTTTTGCAAAAAGGGGTTCCCTCCCCCGGCCCCCCTCCCTCCCCCAAAACGCCTCAAGGGGCTGGTTCTCTCGGACAGATTTTGTGAATAACATATTATATTAATTATTATTTTATGGTAAATTTGGCTAATCCTCCACTTTGCAACACCACTGAAACGCGAAGAACCTTTTCCAGGTAGGTTTTGAGTATTTTTTTATAATCCATTGATTAACAAGAATAATTTATGTGTTTCAAATCGAAACAAAATTGCCCTATTTTCTTGACACGCTTGGGGGCCCGGCATAAGAAAAAACCGACTGAGCACTCAGTCGAATTGTGCCGGACTTCACATGACGAAAAAAGAAGCCATCCGCTACGCAGCCACCGTGCTGTTCGCCCACAAGGGGTTCCAGGACACCACCATGCAGGACATCTGCAAGGTGACCGGCACCGCCGAGGGCACGATCTTTTATCATTTCAAGAGCAAGGAAGGGCTTCTCATCGCCATTCTGGAGCAGGCCAAAACCCGCATCCTGGAAGAGTACGACGCCGCCTTCACCGGCCGGGAGTTCGCCTCGGGCCTGGAGATGATGGAAGAGGCCGTGACCTTCTACTTCCATCTCTCGGGCCTCATGGAGCATGAATTCACCCTGCTCCAGCGCCAGTTTCCCCACCAGCTGGCCGAGGACAACAACGAATGCCGGGCCCATCTGGCGGCCATCTACAGCTGCCTGACCGATATCTTCGAGCGTGTGGTGCGCGCCGGCCAGCGCGACGGATCCATGGGAGACTTTCCGCCCCGGGAAACCGCCATGATCCTTTTCGCCATGGTCGACGGGCTGTTGCGGCTTAAGACCTGCAACCTCTACGACGCCGGGGCGCTTTTCGACGAGCTGATCGCATCCTGCCGCAGGATGCTGGCCAAACCACGTGACGGGAGTTGCTGATGCTGCTGCGAATCTTTCCCTTCCTCGGCTGGTTCAAGGGCTACAATATGGCGGCGTTTCGGGCCGACGCCATAGCCGGCCTCACCGTAGCCCTCGTGCTCATCCCCCAATCCATGGCCTACGCCCAGCTGGCCGGCATGCCGCCCTACTACGGCCTGTACGCCTCGTTTCTGCCGCCGCTGGTGGCCGCGCTTTTCGGCTCCAGCCGGCAGCTCGCCACCGGCCCCGTGGCCGTGGTTTCGCTGATGACCTCGGCGTCGCTGGCGCCTTTGGCCACGGCCGGATCGGAAGGCTACATCGCCTACGCCATCCTGCTCGCCCTGCTCGTCGGCATCTTCCAGTTCGCGCTCGGCGTGTTGCGCCTGGGGCTGGTGGTCAACTTCCTGTCCCACCCCGTGGTCAACGGCTTCACCAACGCCGGCGCGCTCATCATCGCCACCTCCCAGCTGTCCAAGATGTTCGGCGTGTCCGTGGACGCGGCCGACCACTACTATGAAACCATCATGCGGGTGGTGGCCGCGGCCGTACACCACACCCACTGGCCGACGCTGATCATGGGGGCGGCCGCCTTCGCCATCATGTTCGGGCTCAAAAAGCTCAATCCCCGCATCCCCAACGTGCT
The DNA here is from genome assembly GCF_000179555.1 of Solidesulfovibrio fructosivorans JJ]. Classification (NCBI taxonomy): domain Bacteria; kingdom Pseudomonadati; phylum Thermodesulfobacteriota; class Desulfovibrionia; order Desulfovibrionales; family Desulfovibrionaceae; genus Solidesulfovibrio; species Solidesulfovibrio fructosivorans. Next base: position 198,558 of record NZ_AECZ01000002.1, on the reverse strand, counting down.
GGTGGCCGTGGTCATCACCACGCTGGTGTCCTGGGGCATCGGCTTCGAGCACAACGCCAAGGTGGACATCGCTTCCATCAAGTCGGCCCAGGTCGTGGCCGACATCGAGGCCTTCAACAAGGCCGCCGCCGAGCTGCCGGCCATAGCCGCCAAGCGCGCCGCCATGACCCCGCGCGAGGATGCGGCCAAAGCCTCGGGCGACGCCACGGAAGCCATAAACATCGCCCATGAGCTGGCCCTGCTCGATCTGCAAAAGACCGTGGCCAAGGAGGACAGCAGCCTCTACCGCACCAAGCTGCGCCAGTACCTGCTCACCGCCGTGCCCGGCGAAGGCGGAAAGCTCGCCTTCTACCTCCAGGGCGAGGCGCCGGCCGGAGCCGCGACCGACGGCCGGACCTGGATCATGCGCGTGGGCAACAGCCCGCTCAAGACGGATACGCTGCCCATGATCGGCGGCGGCCAGGTGGTCGGCGTGGTGCCCTCGGGCCTGCCCGGCATCAGCATCCCCAAGTTCGACCTCAAGGTCATGCTCAAGCTCTTCCCCTACGCCGCCATCATCGCCCTGCTCGGCTTCATGGAAGCCATCTCCATCGCCAAGGCCATGGCCGCCAAGACCGGCCAGCGGCTCGACCCCAACCAGGAACTCATCGGCCAGGGCCTGGCCAACATGCTCGGCTCGGCGGCCCAGAGCTACCCCGCCTCGGGTTCGTTCTCCCGCTCGGCCGTCAACCTGCAGGCCGGCGCGGTGACCGGATTCTCCTCGGTCTTTACCAGCGCCACCGTGGTCATCACGCTCTTTTTCTTCACCCCCCTGCTCTACAACCTGCCCCAGAGCGTGCTCGCCGCCGTCATCATGATGGCCGTCATCGGGCTCCTAAACGCCTCGGGCTTCATCCACGCCTGGAAGGCCCAGTGGTATGACGGCGCCATCTCCATCATCACCTTCCTCGCCACCCTGGTCTTCGCCCCGCACCTGGACAAGGGCATCATGATCGGCGTGGTGCTGTCGCTTCTGGTCTTCCTCTACAAGAGCATGCGCCCGCGCGTGGCCTCCCTGTCGCTGACCGAGGACAGCGCCTACCGCGACGCTTCGGTGTTCAAGCTGGCCGAATGCCCGTATGTGGCCGTGGTGCGCTTCGACGGCACGCTGTTCTTCGCCAACGCGAGCTTTCTGGAAGACCAGATCACCGAGCGCATGCAGTCCAACAAGAACCTCAAGCACATCATCCTGGCCACGGACGGCGTCAACGACATGGACGCCTCGGGCGAGGAAGCATTGTCCCTGCTTGTGGACCGGATCCGCAGCGCCGGCCTTGACATCTCCCTTTGCGGCGTGAAGGAATCCGTCATGGACGTCATGAAACGGACCCACCTCCTGGAACATATCGGCGAGGATCACCTCTATCCGGATCTCAATCAGGCCCTGTGCTCCGTGCACAAGGACTCCTGGCACGCCCCCGGCGAGAGTTGTCCGCTGACCAGCGTTTGCCGTCTGCCCGGCGCCTAAGCACGAATACCAAGGAGTCGCCACAATGTCCGTCATCTCCCTTTTCAGCGGCGTATACTGCAAGGAACAGTCGGTGGTCGCGGCCCTGGCCGAGAAAACGGGCCTGCCGGTCGCTCACGACGAGGACATCACCCTCCTCGCCGCCAAGCTCTCCGGCCTGGGCCTGGACAAGATCGAAAAAGCCTTCTCGGCCAAGACCTCGGTGTTCAACAAGTTCACCCACGAAAAGCAGCGCGCCGCCGCCTGGCTGCGCCTGGCCCTGGCCACCCGCCTGGTCGAAGAGGAAAAACTCCTCATCGCCGGCTATTGCGCCCTGCTCCCCCCCCGCGAGATCACCCACGTGCTGCGCGCCTGCCTGATTGCCGACGCCACCTTCCGCCGGGCCGCCGCCGCCGAGGAGGCCGGCCTGTCCGACCGCGACGCCCAGCGCGTCCTCGAGCGCGGCGACGAGGACCGGGCCACCTGGACCAAACTCGTGGCCGAGGCCAAGGACCCCTGGGCCCCGGCCCTCTACGACATGGTCATCCCCATGGACAAAACGTCCGTGGAGGAGGCCGCCATGCTCGTCATCAAGCATCTGGCCGACCCGGCCGTCGCCGTCACCGACGCCTCCCGCCGCTGCGCCAAGGATTTCCTGCTCGCGGCGAAAGTCGAGACGGCCGTCACCGGCAAAGGCCACGACGTGTGGGTCTGCGCCCGTGACGGCGTGGTCACCCTCACCATCAACAAGAAGGTCCTGCTCCTCGACCGCCTGGAAAACGAACTGCGCGGCATCGCCGGCAAGATCGACGGCGTCGCCGACGTGGTCACCAAGGTGGGCAAGGGCTTTTACCAGACCGACATCTACCGCCGAGCCGACTTCGAGATGCCGACCAAGGTCCTGCTCGTCGACGACGAGCGGGAATTCGTCCAGACGCTCTCCGAACGCCTGTCCATGCGCGAAGTCGGCGCCCACGCGGTCTTCGACGGCGAATCCGCCCTGGAGATGATCGCCGACGACGAACCGGAAGTGATGGTGCTCGACCTCAAGATGCCCGGCGTCGACGGCCTGGAGGTCTTAAAGCGCACCAAGGCCGAGCGCCCCGACGTCGAGGTCATCATCCTGACCGGCCACGGCTCCGACACCGACCGCGAGGAATGCATGCGCCTGGGCGCGTTCGCCTATCTGCAAAAGCCCGTGGACATCGAGCTTTTGAGCGAAACCCTGAAAAAGGCCAACGAGAAGGTGCGTTCGAAAAAGGCCGCCGGTTGACCCGCGCGCACCGCGTGCGAGGGCTTTCGCGGGGGGAAACCTTGTTTTTGGAAAGGTTTTCCCCCACCTCCCCTTTCCAAAGCCTTCCCTGGCATTTATGCAATCCTACACCGACGTGCAGCGCGATGTGATTTGAGGAAGGGGAGCGCGGGAGGGAAAACCCGTTTCAAAGGGTCGCCTTCCGCAAAATCCGCTCACAAGGATGGGCCGTCATGGGGATTTTCCGCCGTTTGCGCCCGCAATTCTGGGACGGCGCCGCCGACGCGGGGGGGCCGTACCGAAGCCTGTTCAACTACCGCCGGTTGTGGTGGCTGTCGGTAGCGCTCTTGACCGCCGTCTCGCTCACGCCCCTTTGCATCATGACGGTCATCGACTTTGGCGTCACCAAGCGGGCCGTCACCCAGGAAAACCTGCACCGCACCACCATCACCACCTCCAATACCCGGCGCACCCTGACCTATTTCGTGGACGAACGCCTGGCGGCGCTCAATTTCGCCGCCCGCGAGGAAGCCTACGCCTCCCTGGCCATGCCCGGCCGCCTGGCCGAGCTGCTCAAGGACTTGAAGGCCGCCTTCGGCGGCTTCATGGACCTCGGCGTCATCGACGACACCGGCAAGCAGATCGCCTACGTCGGCCCCTACGACCTGCTCGGCATCGACTACTCCAAGGAGCCCTGGTTCACCGCCACCGCGGCCACGGGGCATTACATCAGCGACATCTTCCTGGGCTTTCGCAACGTCCCCCACATGGTCATCGCCGTGCGCGCCTCCCGTCCCGACGGGGGCTTTTTCGTGCTGCGCGCCACGGTCGACACCCAGCGCATAAACGACATCCTCGCCAACCTCGACCTGTCCGGCGGCGGCGACGCCTTCCTCATCAACCACCAGGGCGTGCTCCAGACCATGTCCCGCTCCCACGGCGCGGTCTTCGAGCATCTGCGCCTGCCGGTGCCGTCTCCCTCGGAGCGCACCGAGGTTTTCGAGACCGAGACCGCCGAAAGCGGCCTCATCGTCGGCTACGCCTACATCGACCGCACGCCGCTGATCCTCATGGTGGTCAAAAGGCAGGCCGAACTCATGAAGTCCTGGTACGCCATGCGCCTGGACCTCTTCGGCTTTCTGGCCGCGAGCATGCTCGTCATCCTGGTCGTGATCGTGGGCGTGGCCACCTACATGGTGGAAAAAATCCACGCCGCCGACCAGACCCGGGCCAAAACCCTGCAACAGATGGAGCACACCAACCGCATGGCCTCCATCGGCCGGCTGGCCGCCGGCGTGGCCCACGAGATCAACAACCCCCTGGCCATCATCAATGAAAAGGCCGGACTCATGCAGGACCTCCTGCGCTACGCCAAGGAGCCGCCGAGCCCGGAACGCCTGGCCGGGCTTATCGACTCCATCCTGGGCTCCGTGGAGCGCGCCGGCACCATCACCAAGCGCCTGCTGTCCTTTGCCCGGCACCAGGAAGTCCACGTCGCGGGCGTCAGCCTGCGCAAGACCGCCGAGGAGGTCTTGAGCTTCCTGACCAAGGAAGCCGAATACCGCCGCATCAAGGTGGAGGTGGAGGCCGCCGCGGACGTGCCCGACATCGAATCCGACCAGGGCAAGCTGCAGCAGATCCTTTTGAACCTCGTCAACAACGCCTTCCAGGCCATGGACGACGGCGGCCATCTGTGCCTGCGCGTCTTCGCGCCCAACCCGGAGAGCGTGGCCGTAAGCGTCTCGGACAACGGCTGCGGCATCCCGGCCGCCGACGTCAAACGCATCTTCGAACCGTTTTATTCCACCAAAAAGAAGAAGGGCGGCACGGGGCTCGGGCTCTCCATCACCTACGGGCTCGTGCAGGAACTTGGCGGCACGCTGGCCGTGGAAAGCGAACTCGGCCACGGCTCGACCTTCACCGTGACGTTCCCGCTGTCCAAAGGAGACGCCGACAATGCGCATACTGCTCGTGGATGACGAGAAGGAGCTGGTCTCGGCCCTGGCCGAACGGCTCAATTTGCGGGGCATCGAGGCCGCGTACGCCACGGACGGCGACGAGGCCTCGGACAAGGTCCGGGCCGGGGCCTACGACCTGGCCGTGCTGGACATGAAAATGCCGGGCTTAAGCGGCCTGGACCTCAAAAAGAAACTTCAGCGCCTGCGTCCCGGCATGCGGTTCATTTTCATGACCGGGCATGGCTCGGAAGAGGATTTCCGGGCCGGCTCGGCCGAAGCCGCCGGCTACCTGGTCAAACCCGTGCGCATCGACGACCTCATCGCCGCCATCAACACGGCTTTGGCCGGCGGCCAGGGCTAACGGAGACTTCCCCGATCGCGGGGACGCATGAGGAGGATACGCCCATGCCGCAACGCGACGACCTGCTTTTTTTCGGCCGCGTCAGCGCTTCGGTTTCCCATGAACTCAAAAACGTCCTGGCCGTGATGCACGAACAGGCCGGCCTGCTCGAGGACCTGGCTTGCATGGCCGGGAAGGGCATGCCCCTCGAACCCGAACGGCTGGCCGCGGCCGCCGCCTGCCTGCTGCGCCAGGTGCGAAGGGGCGACGCGCTGCTCACCCACTTCAACCGTTTCGCCCACACCCCGGACGAGGCCCGGCGCGCCGTCTCCCTGCCCGAGGCCGCCGCCCTGGCCGTGGCCCTGGCCTGCCGGCAGGCCGACATGCGCAAGGTGGAACTTTCGACGCTTTCCGGCGACCCGGCCACGGTCACGGCCGATCCGTTCCTGCTGTGCCGCCTTGTCGCCTGGTGCCTGGACATCGCCCTGGAGCGCCCCGGCCCGAATCGGGCCCTCACCGTCGCCTCCCGGGCCGAGACCGACGGCACGGCCCTGGCCCTGGAGGGGCTCGATCCTAAGGCCCCCGCCCCGGACGAAAGCGAAGGCCACGCCCTGGCCGAGCGTCTGGGCGCGCGCCTGGACATGGCTCCGGGCCGCATCCGTATCGTCTGGCCCGCCGCCTGATCCGGCCCCACCCCCCGCGCCCGGCCGCCGGAACTCCTTGGCCCGACGAGAGAATTACGATATTGTAATACTATTATCGTATCGGCCGATACGCCCGATCACGCGCGCCCAAGGAGCATCCGCATGACCAAGACGTTGCCTCAGGCTTTTATCTCCAACCTGCTCGGCGCTTCGCCCGAGTGGTACAAACTGACGATCGCCGCCTTTCTCATCGCCAACCCCATCCTGCTGCAGCTGGCCGGCCCGTTCGTCACCGGCTGGGTGCTTATCGCCGAGTTCATCTTCACCCTGGCCATGGCGCTTTCCTGCTATCCGCTGCCGGCCGGCGGCCTGCTCGCCCTGGAAGCCGTTATCCTGGGCATGACCTCGCCGGAGACCCTCTATAACGAGGCTCTGCACAACTTTCCCGTCATCCTGCTGCTGATCTTCATGGTGGCTGGCATCTATTTCATGAAGGACATGCTCCAGTACACCTTCACCAAGCTGCTCATAAAGGTGCGCTCGAAAATCCTGCTGTCGCTTCTTTTCTGCTTCGCCGGGGCATTCCTGTCGGCCTTCCTCGACGCCCTGACCGTCACCGCCGTCATCATCGCCGTGGCCCTGGGCTTTTACGAGGTCTACCACCGCCATGCCTCGGCCGGAAAATGCATACTTGGCGACGAAACCGGCCTCGACGACGCCTGCCGGCGCGAGCTCAAGGGATTTCGGGGATTCCTGCGCAACCTCATGATGCACGGCGCGGTGGGCACGGCCCTTGGCGGCGTGTGCACGCTGGTGGGCGAACCGCAGAACCTGCTGGTGGCCCACGAAATGGGTTGGCACTTCGCGGAGTTTTTCATCAAGGTGGCGCCGGTCTCCATGCCGGTTCTGGCCGTGGGCCTTCTCACCTGCGTCGGTGTCGAGCGTTTCCGTCTCTTCGGCTACGGCCATACCCTGCCCGCCACCGTGCGCCGGGTCCTGGCCGAAGACGACGCCCGGCGCGATGCCGGCATGACCAACAAGGCACGGGCCATCCTGTACGTCCAGGCGGCGGCCGCCATATACTTGGTCATCGCCCTGGCCATGCATCTGGCCGAAGTGGGGTTGATCGGCCTTTCCATCATCATCCTGCTCACCGCCTTCTGCGGTCGCACCGAGGAGCACCAGATCGGCAACGCCTTCACCGAGGCCCTGCCGTTTACCGCCCTGCTCGTGGTCTTTTTCGCCATCGTGGCCGTCATCCACGACCAGCACCTGTTCGCGCCGGTCATCGGGTTCGTGCTGTCGCTTTCCGGCAAGACCCAGACCGCGGCCTATTACCTGGCCAACGGCCTGCTCTCCATGATCAGCGACAACGTGTTCGTGGCCACGGTCTACATTACCGAGACCAAAGCCCATTTCATCCAGCTCTTTTCCGGAATGCAGGGCCTCGGCATGAGCGGGGCCGATTTGCTGGCCAAGCTGACCGACGCCCATATCCAACGGGCCGACGTCCTGGCCACGCTGCCCAAGGAAGTGCTGCCCCAGGTCACGGCGGCCATAAACCAGTTCGACCGGCTGGCCGTGGCCATCAACACCGGCACCAACATCCCGAGCGTGGCCACACCCAACGGCCAGGCCGCGTTCCTGTTTCTTTTGACCTCGGCATTGGCCCCGCTGATCCGGCTGTCTTATGGACAGATGGTGCGTCTGGCCCTGCCCTACACCATCACCATGACCGCAACCGGCCTCATCGCCGTCTGGGTGATGCTCTAAAGGACCGCGTCTCCCCGGCGAAGCGCCCGCCCGCCGGGAGAGGAACCGTTCCCCAAACGCCAAGGGCCGCGAAGGTCCCGGCCATACTCCCCATGGCCGGGACCTTCGCGGCCCTTCCCGCTTGGTCGCAAAAAAAAACGGATCGTCCCGTCCGGAATCGGACTTCAGGCCGATAGCCTAGGCCCACCCGGCGGTTCCGCCGCGATACCCCGCGACAGCCCGCCGGCCGCCGAAGGGGCACACCGTCCTTCGGACGGCCCTAAACCATAAAATACAATCAGCGGACCGCCGCCATGGTCACAACGGCATCGCCGGGCAGGCGCATGGTCTGGCCGATGCGCAGATGCATGGGGTCCAGACCGCTGTTGGCGGCAAGAATGCGCTCCACGCTGAGGCCGTAGCGCTGGGCGATGTCCCAGACCGTATCGCCGAGCGACACGGTGTGCTGGCGCGGGCTCCGGCCGGGCGCGGGCGTTGCCTCGGCGGGATTGGCCACGGGAACGGAAGCCTGGGCCGGGGTCTGCCGGCCCGAGCCCGAAGCGGCCACGGCGGCCAGCGACGACGGCACCCGCAGCACCTGCCCCACCTGCAAGCGGAGCGGATCGACGCCGGGATTGGCGGCCATAAGCTCCGCGACGCTCACGTCGAAGCGCTTGGCGATGCTGGCCAAGGTATCGCCCTCGGACACCGGAAAAGCCAGGGTCTCGGCGGAAGCCACGGGCTGGCCGCCGGGGATGGTCACGAGCTGGCCGACCTGCAACCGGGACGGATCGACCTCGCCGTTGACCGTGAGCAACGTATCGAGGTCCACGCCGAAGCGGCGGGAAAGCCCCCACAGGGTATCGCCCTTGGCCACGGGATACAGGGCGGCGTCGCCGACAGTGCGGGACTCGAGGGCCGGAGCGTGGTCGCCGCTGTCGGCCTTGCTCACGCCGGGCAGGGACAGCACCTGGCCGGGCTGGAGCTTTTGCGGGTTCACGGCGGCATTGGCCTGGGTGAGCGCGGCCACGTCGATGCCGAGGCGGTGGGCGATGGACCAGAAATTGTCGCCGTCGGCCACCACGTAGCGGCCGTCGTCCGCGACATGGACCGGCGCGCCGGAAGCGGCGCCGGGAATGACGAGTTCCTGGCCGATGCGCAGCCTGGTCGGGTCCACGCCCGGATTGGCGGCGGTCAGGGCGGCCACGCTCACGTCGTAACGCCGGGCCACGGACCAATAATTGTCGCCCTCGGCCACGATATGCCCATGTCCGGCCGCAAGGGCGGACTGGGTCGCCGACGCGGCCGCGGCCACCATCGCGCCGCCGGCCGGCACGGACAGGGACTGGCCGATGGACATACGGCGCGGGTCCACACCCGGATTGGCCTGGGTCAGGGCATCGGCCGAGACGCCGAGGCGCTTGGCCACGGACCAAAGCGTGTCGCCGTCGGCCACGGTGTAGGCGGCGGCAGTCGCCGGAGAAGCGGGCTTGGCCGCGGCGACCGCCACTTCGGGCGTTTTGGCCGGCCGCGCCTGCGCTTTGGCGACTGCCGGCTTGGCGGCCTGGGGTTTTGCGGTGCGCGGCTTGGCAGGCTCGGGCGTCACGGCGGCCACCATCGTGACGGGCACGACGGCGGGCTTGGCCGCCGCGCCGGCCACCGGCCGGGCGTTCCTGTCCTCTATGGAGGCCAAAAGCCGCGCCCTGGGCAGTCCGGCCGGGTCGGCCACGGCTTCCAGGCAGCGTCCGGCCAGAAGCCGGGAGCCGGTCCCGGAAATATGCACGCCGTCGTCGGCCCGCAACTTGGTCAGGCCGCCGTCCGGGGTCCTGGCCATCGGGGCGAACGCGCCGTCGGCGGCGGCAAGGACGTCGCGCACGTCGATATAATGGCTGTCGGGCAGGCGGCGCGCCGTGGCCGCGATAACCCCGCTCATATGGATCATCTTTTTGTCGAAGGCGGCATCGGCCATGACCGGCACGCCGATGAAATAGACGGAAGCGCCGGGGTTGGCCGCCCGGACGATGGCATGGAGCTTGGACAGGCGCGCCGCATAGGCCGCGTCCCAGGCCTTGGTGCCAAACGGAAGCGATTTGCCGTTCGCGCCGGGCAACGGCTTGTCGTCGTTGGCCCCGACCATGACGAGCACGATGTCGGGATGGCTGGCCGCGACCAGGGAGGTCAGATGGGCGTCCCAATCGAAAAAGGCCGGATTGGCCAGCCCGCTCGAGACCTTGCCCAGATGCTCGAAACGCACGCCGGGTTGGCCGGCGAAAACGGTTTCCAGCTGCTTGCCAAGACCGATGGAAAGAGAGTCGCCCACAAGCAGGATGCGCGTCCGCGTGTTATGGGCAGGGCCGGCCGCAGCCGCCTTGGCCGCCGGCAACACCGGAGGCAGGATCAGGGACGCCATCAATACGGCCAGGAGGAGGGCCTGACTCGGGTTTCGCATGAAACACACCTCATCGCCTCTCCCACGACTTCCTTCCGCGACCCCCATCGCGTCCGGCAAGCCCTGGCAGCGGCATGATAATGTAAGAAACGCGACCCGGGATGGTATAAGAAACTCAAACAGCCAGCGTCCCTAACGCTGCGCCCCGACAAGCGCCAAAGCCTCCTGAACTTCGTTTTCCCCAACGATTCGAGGCGCTTGCGATCTGGCACAGCCGCCATGGCCGTATCCCATCCTGAAGGGTCACCTTACCAGAACGGGGCCTTGCTTACAAGAAAAATACCAAATTTATGGAATGGGGCGGAAAAACAGGAAAAAAAAGAGTCTTGGGGAAAAACTTTCTTGCGGAAAGGTTCTCCCCCCAGGCTCCCCTTCAAAATATTTTTAGCAATGGCAAGGTGTTACCAATCTCGAGCCGTATTCGTTGAAAAATTGAGGAAGGGAAGAGCGCGAGAGGGGAGAACCCTTTTTAAAGGGTTTCCCCTCTCGCATTTTCTTCGCCTCTAAAACTGGAAATAAATAAACGGCAGAACGCCGTCCGGGCCGAGCTTGAGGATCAGCGTCGCCGCGATGCCGAGGGCCAGTCCCTGCAGCGGCATGGGCAGCCATTCGAAGCCCCGGCGAAACACGTCCCGGCCCGACCAATTGAGAAGCTGCACGGCCAGGACGAGCCCCACCAGCACCAGACAGGTGGGCCGGAATCCCGCGCCCGAGGGGTCCCAGGCCGCGATGCGTCTCAGGATGTCCACGGCCTTGCCCGCATCCTCGGCCCCGAAAAAGACCCAGGCCACCGTGACGTAGGAAAACGTCGTCAGCCAGCAAAGCGTCGCCCAGGCCATGCCCGAAGCGGTGGGACCCGACGGCGGCAGGATGCCCGCCGCCGCCCGGGCCGCCGCCCGGCCCTTGCGGTATTCCATGATCAGGTGGTTGCCCACCAGCCCGAAGCCATGGATGAAGCCCCAGACCAGAAAATTGTAGGCCGCGCCGTGCCACAGGCCGCCAAGGCCCATGGTGGCGATCAGGTTTACGAATTTGCGCGTGCGGCCCTTCCGGTTGCCGCCAAGGGAAATATAGAGGTAATCGCGCAGCCACACGGAGAAGGTGATGTGCCAGCGCCGCCAGAAATCGCGCAGGGACTGGGAGATGTAGGGCGCGTTGAAGTTGTCCGGCACGTTGAAGCCCATCAGCAACGCGATGCCCTGGGCCAGATCGGAATAGCCCGAAAAGTCGCAGTAGATCTGGGCGGAGTAGGACAGCACCCCGACCAGCACGGCGGCCGAGGAAAACCCTTCGGGCGCGCCGAAGGTCGCGCGCACGATATGCTCGGACAGGTAGCTCGAGATGATGATCTTTTTGATGAGCCCCCGGGTGAGCAGGTAAAAGGCCCGGGTGAAATCCACCGGCTCCACTTTGTTGTTTTTGAGCTGGGGCAGAAAATTGCCGGCCCGCAGGATGGGCCCGGACAGAATGGTCGGGAAAAAGGAGATGAAGCAAAAGACCTCGATCAGGCTGCGCTCCACCTTGGCCGGCTCCCGGTAGACGTCGATGGCGTAGGACATGCCCTGGAACGTGAAAAAGGAGATGCCGATGGGCATGATGACGTCGAGCAGGGGCACGGGATTTTCGACCGATACGCTGCGGAAGAGCCAGTCGGCGGAGATGTAGAGCATCTCGTAATACTTGAAGAAAATGAGCATGCCCAGGGAAAACGCCACGTAGAGGATCATGCAGAATCGTCGGAACCGCAGGTCGGAGGTCTCGGCGAAGACCACGGCGAAAAACCAGGTCAGGAAGCTGAAGACCAGAAGGATCAGCAGAAACTTGGCGTTGAACGAGGCGTAAAAGACGTAGGACGCCAGGAGCAAAAACACCCTGTAGGGGGCGGCCCAGCGGCGCAGGATCCAGTTGAGCGGCAGTATCGCCGCGAAAAACAAGGCGAATTCAAAGCTGGTGATGTTCATCGCGGGGTCTGCTTAATCTCCGGAAAATAGGCCCAAAGTGTGGCGCACGCTAGCGTCGCCGCCGCCAAAAGGCAACCGGCTTTACCGGCCTCGGACAACGGCGTCAGCGAAGTGACGCCCTGCCTCTTCGACAAAATACAATAATTCAAGATAGTAAGTAAAAGACAGTTTCGGCCCGAGCCTTGCATTTCCACCGGCCAAGCCCCGGCCGGACGATCCGGACGGCGGCAAACCACCCTCACCGCCATGCCAGACGCCACGACAGACGCCATGCTTCCGACACGTTTCCGGATCGGCAAGAGCCTGTTTTTTCTGGCCGCACTCGTGGCCATGCTCTGCGGCGCGCCCAGCGCGCCGTACTGCGACCCTGTTCCAGCGCCACGGCCGGCCGGCGACGATTCCCTGCGCACCCTGGTGGCGTCCCTCGACCTTACGCCCAACGCCCCGCAAGCCGCCGCCAAACCGGATCTGCACGCCGTGCGGGAAACCGTCGCGGCCTACCAGGTGCGTCTGACCGTGGACAAGGAAGCCACCCATCCGCTGTCCGGTCCGGTGGCCGTCAACGAAGACCATCACCTCGGCGGCCCCGGCCGCCGGTTGCGGCTGGTAACCCTTGCCGCCCTTGATCCCCCCGCGCCCGAGCCGGCGAAGGCCGCTCCCGCCGCCAGGCCGGCTCCGATCCCGCGCCAGGTCGCCGTCAAGAAGACGACGTCGCCCGCCCCCGCTCCGGTCGCGAAGGCCGCCGCGCCGCGCCCGTCGCTGGGCATCGCCCCCGGGCGTTCGGTGCTCGTGGCCGGGGATTCGCTGTCCATTTTCCTGGCCAATGCCCTGCGCCCCATGCTGGCCGGCCGCCCCGGCACCAGCTTTACCGCCCGGGGCAAGGTTTCGAGCGGTCTGGCCAGGCCCGATTTCTTCGATTGGGAACGCGAGATGGCCGCCCTGGCGAAAGCCAAGCCCGATACCGTGGTCATCATGATCGCCGCCAACGACGACAAGACCATGACCCGGCCGGACGGAAAGAAGGTGGCCTTCGGCCGTCCGGGCTGGAACGCGGAATACGCCAGGCGGGTGCGCCGGCTGGTCACGCTGGCCCGAAGCCACAACCCGGCCGCCCGCATCTACTGGGTGGGCTCGCCGGTCATGGCCAATCCCCGGCTCAATGCCGACGTGGCCGCCATCAACGCCGTCATCGCCAAAGAGATCGCCGCCCTGCCCGGCTGCCAATACGTGGACGTCTGGCGCACCCTGGCCGACGCGTCCGGGCATTACGCCAGGACCCTGCCCGCTCCGGGCGGCCCGCGCACGGCCCGCACCCCGGACGGCGTGCATCTGACGCCCTACGGCGCGAAGCTGCTGGCCAATGCCGCCCTGACCTCCATGAGCCCGGCCGTGGCCCAGCTGGATCGGCCTTGACGGCTTTACCCACCTTTCGGCCCATGCTAGACCCCGGACATGGAAGAATCGCTTTTGCGCGAGATTCTCGCGGTCCAAAAGGAAATCCTGGCCGAGGTGCGCCTTATGCGCCAGGCCCTCGTACCGCGCCTGGCCGCCACCGGACAGCGCCGTAGCGCGCCAGCCGCCACGCCGCAGCCGAAGCCGGTCCCCGAGACGACCGCCCCGATCCCGCCAGCCCCGGAAGCCGCGCCGCAGACGACGGCGCAACAGCCCCAGCCCGCCCAACCGGCGGGGTCCATGCTCACCCTCGACGAGCTGACCGATCTCGGCGGCCAGTTCCTGGAGCCGGGACAGCTGTCCCGGGGCCCCAAGGTGGCTCCGGTGGAAGCGGCGGACCTGCTGCGCGACATCAAAGCCAAAAACCGGGCCAAGCGCGGCGCTTTCGCGGAATTCGAGAAATTCGGACGCGGACGCTGACCATGGTCACGCGTCCTCGCGCAAACGCCCCACGCGGGCTGCTCCTACGCCTGGCAATATGTCTGGCCGTGCTGGCGGCCCTCGCCTCCTGCGCCCCCACCCAGGCCCCCGGACCGGCGCATGCGGGAATCGATGCCGCGCCCGCCCCGACGCCGACGGTGGCCACGGGCGACACGACCGCGGCGCCTGCCGTCCCCGCCATCTCCGGCCCGGCAACCGCATCCGAACCGCCATCCGCGCCCACTCCGGCTCCAAGCCCCGCGCCGGCCGTGATCAACGCGGGCGGCTGGACGCCGCTCGTCGGCAGGCTCGCCGCCGACGGGCTGGACAAGGCAACCCTGGCCCGGACGTTCTCCGATGGCGCGGTGACCTATTCGCCAGAAATCATGGCCCGCAAGGTCGACGCCATGGTCCGAAAGAAATTCGAGCCCCGGCCCAAGCCCAGCCACAAGACCCTGACCCGCAGCAATTACCGCCATTTCCTGTCCCCGACCATCATCGACGCCGCCGCGCTGTTCGTGGGCGAACACAAGGCCGCCTTCGACAAGGCCGAACGCGAATACGGCCCGCCGCCGGAGCTTATCGCCGCCTTCCTGGTGGTCGAGACCAACCTCGGCTCCTTCCTCGGCAACCGCGACGCCTTAAGCGTCCTGGCGAGTCTGGCCCGCAGTTCGCAACTCGACCAGATCGCCCCGTACATGAAGACGCTGCACGGCGATTCGGACCGCGCCGCCTTCGCCGCCGAAGCCGCCAAGGACCGGTCCCAGTGGGCCTACCAGGAACTCGCGGCCCTTTTGCGCTACGCCGCCGCCAAGAAACAGGCCCCGGCCGCCATCCCTGGCTCCATCTACGGAGCCATCGGCATCTGCCAGTTCATGCCCTCCAATGCCCTGCGCTACGGCGTGGACGCCGACGGCGACGGGGTCATCGACCTGTTCTGCCCGAGCGACGCCATCGTGAGCGTGGCCAGCTACCTGCGCGGCCACGGCTGGAAACCCGGCATGACCGAAGCCGAAACCAAAGCCGTGGTCTACGCCTACAACCACAGCGACCTCTACGTGCTCGCCGTCATGACCGTGGCCGACCGCATCGGCGCACGGTTGCGATAAAGAGTTTGGGGGAAACCTTTCTGAAGAAAGGTTTCCCCCAAGCCCCCTTCCGAAGACTTTTCATAATGACGGCGTGTTATCCGAATACGCCTCGTCACAATTAGAAAATTTAGGAAGGGGAGAGCGCGAGAGGGGCTACTGCCCTTTTTAAAGGGTTTCCCCTCTCGCATTCTCTTATCCTCTTCTTAAGGATTTGGAATAGAGAAAAAAAGTGGGTTTGGGCGGCGGCTTTCGGCCAGAAAGCTGCCCTCGAAGTAGCCCTGGCTGAATCCTGTGCGGTAGCCGGCGGCGTAGGCGCCGCCCCGGGACAGCTTGGACACCGGGGAATAGGCCGAGCCCATTTGCATGCTGGCCCGGATCAGCATGTCGCGGCGTCTGGCCTCGAGCCCGGCAATGGCGGTCCAGACGGCTTGGCGGCGATCGACATACGTGTCCGCGGCTCCGGTGACGGCATTGGGCCCGCCCACGAAGATGTAGGTCACAAGACCGATGATGCCGATGAGGATCACGATATACTTCACCTGGGCACCGTCCGGGTAGGGCGACGACGCAACCGGCCCCATGCCGGTTACACGCGACATTCCTTGATGTTCCTTTCGACGGACGAGGCGGGCATCTTTAGCCGGTCGTGAAAAAAGCCGGCGAAAGGACTGGGGGAAAGCGGCGTTTACGCCCCGGCGGCAGTCAGCCCGTGCTTTTTGAGCAGGGCGTAGAGTCTGGAGCGCGAAAGCCCCGACACGTCGAGCATGCGGGAGATGTCGCCGGCGTATCGGCCGGTCAGGGCGCGCAGGTAATCGCCCTCGCCCTTGTCGCGGAATTCGCGAAACGGCGGGAGATTCCCGGCCAGGGGCATTCCCCCGGCCATGGGCCAGGGCGTGGTGGCCGCGGCGGCCCGGGCGGAAACCCGGTTCCGGGCGACGCAGACCCGGATGTGCAGGGGCAGATGCACGGGCAGCAGCACCTCGTCGCCGCCGGCCAGGGCCAATGCGCCGTCCATGGTGTTTTTGAGTTCCCGAACGTTGCCGGGCCAGGGGTAGGCGAGCAGAGCCCGGGAAAAATCCTCGGAAAAGACCCGGGGCGCGCCCCCGAACCTTTCCGCCGCCTCGACGGCGAAATGGTCGGCGAATTCCAAGATGTCCTCGGGATGTCCGGCCAGAGGCGGCAGTTCGATGCTCACGCCCTGCAACCGGAAGAGCAAATCTTCCCGGAACATTCCCTGGCGCACCATTTCCGGCAGATCCTGGTTGGTGGCGGCCACCAGCCGGAAATCGCAGGCCGCCTCCTCGAGCCCGCCCACGGGGCGCACCCGGCGTTCCTGGAGCACGCGCAAAAAGGCCTTTTGCACCGAGAGCGGCATCTCCGCCACTTCGTCCAAAAAAAGCGTCCCGCCATGGGCTCGCAGCAACACGCCTTCCCGACGCCGGTCCGCGCCGGTGTACACGCCCTTTTCCGAACCGAACAACACGCTTTCCACAATGCCCGCCGGCAACGCCGCGCAGTCCACCACCACGAACGCCCCGTCCCGGCGAAGGCTGCCCTCGTGGATGGCCCGGGCGAAAAGCTCCTTGCCGGCGCCGGTGGGGCCGGTCAGCAGCACGTTGACGTCGCTCGGGGCGGCCTTGGCGGCCTGATCCAGGCATTGGGCCCGTTTGGCGTTGTCGCCGACGATGCCCGCGAAACGAAAGCGCGATACCGGCTTGGCCGTATCCCGGCCCCGACGCCGATGCTCCATGGCGCTGACCAGGGGCGCGGTCATGGTTTTCACCGACGGCGGCTTCTCGATGTAGTCCCACGCGCCCTGGCGCATGGCCCGTTCCGCGCCGTCCGGGTCGCCCCAGCCGGTGATGACGATGACTTCGGGATTCGACGGGGTGCGGCGGATGTCGCCGATGGCGTCGAGGCCGTTGCCGTCGGGCATGCGCACGTCGAGAAAGACCACATCCACGTCCCGGTCTCCGGCCCGGCGCAACCCCTCGGACAGGGTGGCGGCCATCTGGGGCGCGTGGCCAAGCCGTGTGACCACCCTGGCCAGGGCGTCGCGTATGGTCTGATCGTCGTCGATGATGAGCACGTTGCCCAAGGGCTGCCTCCGCTAAACCGCCGCAGTGCCTGCGGCATTCCTGCGCCCTTGGTTGAACATCCCGACCCGGCCTGTCAAGAGCGTCGACCGGGATGGCGCGGGGAACGCCCTGGCGTTCCCCGCGCCACTTGCCGACGCCTCAAACGTGCGCGCCTACGGCTGGGCTCCCGCCCGAGGCGTGCCGGCCAGCCCGAAATCGTTCGGCGGCACCGTGTTGTTCACATTGAGCGCCCGGGCATTCTCCAGACTCGCCTTGGCGCAGGCGTCATCGCCAAGGCGCATGCAGGCAATGCCCAGGTTGTAGTAGGCGTAGCTCAGGTAATCCACGCAAAGCCGCTTGGTCACGGCCTGGGAAAGCATGGCCGCCGCCGCCGCGTTGTCGCCGGCAACGAGCAGGTCCGTGCCGCGCATGAAAAGGTCCATGCCCTCCCGGCCCGAGCAGCGCCACCACGCCTTCTTGTAGTGTTTGCCCCGGACCGCCCGGCCGACCGTGCGGCCGCCCATAGCCACATATTCCGCCCGGTCGATCTTGCCGTCCTTGTTGAGGTCGATGACGCCGTAGCGCACCAGCGTCAGTCCCGAGTTGAAGACCACCATTTCCTCGTAAACAATGAAACCGTCCTTGTTTTTATCCACATTTTCAAAGGGCGGCTTCTTCCAGGCCATGGCCGCATCGGCCAAACACAGCACAAAGAACGCAACAAGCACCGCAAGCGCACGCTTCATGGGACGATCCTCCTTGCTGTTTCGGGTCCAGCCTTCCCAATACATGAAACGGCGATTTTGTGCAGGCGTTTTACGACAAGGCATAAAAAAAGCCGGACCAGGCCCGCCTCAGGCCGCCGAGAAAGGCCCGATTGCCGCGTTGCTTCCAAAACTCCAAACCCTCGCGTAGTGATCTACGCGTCGGCCTTGGACTTTTCTTGCGCCTTGCACGCGAACCTTCTCAGCGGCCTGATCCACTTGGCTTTGTCGACAAGCCCGCCTTGCCCGGGTGATCTTGCGTCGTCAGTTGACGACCGGCGCATGGGCGCCAAGTCCGGCCAGGGTCTCGGGCCGGGTAAGCTCTTCGTTCGTGAGCGCGACGTACTTGTCGATCACCGAACGCCACAGGGCGTAGCCTTCCGGGCGCAGATGCACGCCGTCGGAGGTGAGGCTCGCATTGAGCGCCCCGTTGACGACGAAATGGCTGTGGAGATCGATGTAGATGCAGTGGGGCATCTCGGCGCAAAGGGCCTTGAGCCCGGCGTTGAGCTCCACGATCTTGTCATTGGACAGGTCCGGCCGGTTGACCACCGGCAAAACGCTTTGCACGAAAATGAGCGTCTTTGGCGAGCCCTGGCCGATGCGGCGCAGGATTTCCCGGTAACGGGCCAGGATGCTGGCGTTGGGGCTCCACAATTCGTTTATGCCTTCCAGAATAAAGATCTTTTCCGGCCGCATCCGCACCACCGGCGAAAGGCTCTTGAGGATCTTGGCCGTGGTGTTGCTCACCGCGCCCTTGTTGATCACGCCCTCGAACCCGTCCACGTAGTTCCAGCCGACCGTCTGGCTCCCGCCCAGAAAAACCGTCTTGGTCCATGCCTCGGAGGCGCCGAAAAAAAGAAGCGCCGTAAAAACGACGCTGATCCGGAACCATGCCGCAACCATTTCTCCCCTCTCCTTGCACATAAGAATTCCCCCGTTCGTGCAACACGAACACGGCCGGCCAGGTAGCACGAGCCGGGAAAATTGAAAAGAGTCCGGGGACCTGCGGCAAACGAGGAAACCCTCGTTGCAAACGGTCATTGCCCTGGCCGCGATTTCTATTGTAGGAAAAGTCCACCGGGTCCCGCATCCGGCCTGTCGTACCAATCCATAACCGAAGCGCGTCCGTTTTCCCTCCGACAACCAACGGATCGCATCGTCGTGAGCCCCACCATGACCGCGCACAAGCAGTCCCGCCGTCTCATGGAAGAAGCCATCACACAACGCTCCCGCTGTTTTCTGTCGCTCCCCCAGCCCGTCACGGGCCTTGCGGAGCTTAACTGCGCCATCCTGGATTTCTCGCCGCGCGGACTCGTTCTCGAAAGCGTGGGCAAGGCCGCGACCGGTCCCCACTGGGTGGGCCTGGACGTGAAAGGCTATTTCCGGGTGGTGCTGCGCAACGGCAGCCTGGACGAGGATTTCTACACCTTCGACAGCCGCATCCGGGCGGCGGCCACGGGAAGGACCGGCCAGGCCAAACTGCGTCTCGTCGAACCGGAAAAGTTCGTCTTCGGCCAGCGGCGCAAGAGTCTGCGGGTGGAGCCGGAGCTGTCGCGGCTGCACAAGGCCTTTTTATGGCGCTACGACAAATGCCGGGGCTTTGCCCTGGACGCTCCGGCCGTCAAGGGCAGCGATTTCCAAAGCGGCCTGGCCCGGCTGGCCGACATCTCGGCCGGGGGCATGCGCTTGGTCCTGCGCGCGCCGCTTATCCGGGAACGGGAGATGGACATGGCCACGGGCGACCGGGTGGTGGTGCACCTCCAGTTCAACGAACCGCGCGTGACGGGATCGCACGAATTCTGGATGGTGGCCCGCATCCGCCATGTGGCCGTGGACCGGGTCAGCCGCGACCAGTTGTTGGGCCTGGAATTTCTGGCCGACGGCACGATCGACGCCAAGGCCGGCAAGCTCCGCTGGCTGCCGGTCAAGGACCACGTGATCGCCGGCCTGACCGACATCTTCTACCAGTGGCACCTGGACAAGCACCGGGAAAAGCTCGGCGGGAACGCCGTGCCCGTGAAATAGACGACGGCTCGCGCGGAGACGGCCGGTCCCCGCGCGCCCGGCCTCAGACGGCCTCCTCCCGGGCCTGGCGCGCCTGGCTACGCAGGTCGCGAAGGCTCATGCCGCTTGCGGCCAGGCTCCACAGCCCCGCCAAGGTCAGCGGCAGATACTGCAGCAAATGCATGGCCAGCCCCACGGCAAAGGCCCGGTCCCGGTCCACCCCGAACCAGCCGAGGGCCAGCACCACCGAGGCCTCGTACACGCCCATGCCCCCGGGCGCGCCGGGTATGGCGAAGCCGAGGGTGGCCACGGCGAAGACCGTCAGCACCAGCACAGGATCGGCCGGCAGCCCGGCCATCAGGCAAAGCCCCACGGCGTACATGACGGCATAGCCGGTCCAGGTGGCAAGCGTCCAAAGCGCCAGCCGCGCCAGGAAGCCGATCCGCAGGTTGACGGACAAAAATTCCAGGATTTCGGCCGCGAAAAGTCGCAACCCCTCGATCGGGATCAGCCGGGTCAGGGCATGGGCCGCGCCGGGGCGCAGCCGCAAAAGGGCCAAAAAGCACCAGCCCCCGCCCACCACGGCCAAAAGCGGATACAGCACCATCCCCTGGCCGAGCAGCGCCGCCACGGCCGCGCCAAGGACGAGCAAGGCGTTGAGATCGAAAAACCGCTCCCAGAAGACGGCCTCGAGGGACCGGCCCAGGGACACCTTCGCTTCGCGGCGCAGATACAGCGCCTTGGCCATTTCCCCGAGCCTGGCCGGCAGCACGTTGTTAAGCGCCACGCTCATGAGGCAGGCCCGCACACCGGTCGCCCGGTCGACGCGGTCGGCCATGAGAAAACGCAGCCGAAGCCCCGGCGGCACGGCCCCCAGCAAGGGCATGACGGCATACAAGGCCACCGCCCACAAGTGAAAGGATGCCAACGCGCGCCAAAGGCCGCGCAGGTCGACGCCCCACAGGGCCCAAATCAAACAGCCCGCCACAAGGGCGATGCGCAGCGTCAGGGAAAGCACGCGTTTCATGAAACCACCTTGTAAAAAAAGCCATGGGAACGACGGGTTCCCATGGCTTTTTTACGCGGACGAATCAAGCCGTAGACTACTTCTTCGGCAGCGAGGCGTAATAGGCGGCCAGATCGGCGATATTCTCGTCCGACTGTTTTTTCATGATGAAAATCATGGCCTTGTTGGCGCCCTTGCCTTCCTTGAAGGCCTGCATGGCCGCGGTCAGCGTAGCCACGTCCTTGCCGTTGAGGTCACCTTTGCTCTTGTGGCAGGCACAGCCCTTGGCCAGCTGTTCCCCCTTGGCCGCATCCCCGGCGGCCAGCGCCGCCGCAGCCGCGCCGCACAGCACCAGCGCGAAAAAAAACACCGCGATTCGTTTCATGCTGCCTCCTTGGCATCCGTATGCATCCCCGCCCTGCCAGTGCGGACAGGGGCCATTGCCATACATACCCCAACGCAAAAAAAATGCAATCGTTGCCGCTCGTTTCCCTTGCACTTCACAAATAATTGTTGCAATTCCCCCATCCCAAGGTAGGCTCTCCAGTCGAGGTCATCCGCTTTCAAAGGAACAGCCAATGTTTGCGCGCACCGTTCTCGTCATGTTCGCCACCCTGGCCCTTTTCGCCTGTTCGCCGGCCACTTCGGACAACGCCGTGCGCCAGTCCCTAAACGAACATCCCGACATGGTCCTCGATGCCCTGGCCAAGCAGAAACAAGAGCTCTACGCCCTTGTCCTGGCCGGCCAGCAGGAAAACCAGGACGCCGCGCGGCTGGCCCAGGTGGACGCGGAGCTCAAAAAGCCCCTGTCCCCGGTCATCGATCCGGCCCGGGCCATGCGCGGTCCGGCGACAGCCCCCATCACGGTGGTGGTCTATTCCGATTTCCTGTGTCCCTACTGCGCCCGGGGCGCCGCGACCCTCAAGAAATTCATGGAGCGCCATCCGGACTCGGTACGGGTGCTCTTCAAGCATTACGCCACGGACGACCTGTCCCGGCAGGCGGCCCTGCTCTACGAGGCCCTGGCCGCCCAGGACCCGAAGCTGGCCTTCGCCTTCCACGACGCGGTCTTCGCCGCCCAGCAGGAGATCGAGCAGGCCGGCGAGCCGGCGCTCTACGCCCTGGCCGTCAAGCTTGGCGCGGATATCCCCAAGCTCAAGCGCGATCTCAAAAATCCCGCCCTGGCCAAACGCATCGACGACGATGTGGCCGAGGCCCGGGCCTTCGGCATCGAAGCCACGCCGACCTTCCTGGTCAACGGCGTTTCGGTGCGCGGCGCGGCCCCGCTCGAGGATTTCGAAAACGTGCTGCGCAAAGTGGCTCCCAAGGGCGGCGAGGAAG
Source organism: Solidesulfovibrio fructosivorans JJ] (assembly GCF_000179555.1). NCBI lineage: Bacteria > Pseudomonadati > Thermodesulfobacteriota > Desulfovibrionia > Desulfovibrionales > Desulfovibrionaceae > Solidesulfovibrio > Solidesulfovibrio fructosivorans. Next base: position 176,557 of record NZ_AECZ01000002.1, on the reverse strand, counting down.
CCCCCTGCGACACCTGCAACAAAAAGAAGAAGCCGTAACTTCCTGCGCGCAGGAACCGGGAACCCGATGCCATGCCGACTGTACTTTTTCTTCGCATCTTCCGCCCGACGGCCCTCGTCTGCCTGCTGACCCTGGCGGCCACGGCCGCCCTGGCCGAGTCCCCGCAGCAGGCCGGCCGCCCCGACGAGGCGACCCTCGTGGTCATGTTGGACGACGTCATCAAGTATTACGACGAGACGCGCCCGTCCGACGGCCGCATCGTGGCCATGCTCCAGACCTATGAAAAGGACAAGGACGCGGCGGAATACAAAAAGCTCCGCTTCCTCTTCGACACCCACCAGAAGGTCACGACCAGCCTCAACAACCTCGTCGACATCCTCTACATCTCCCTCAAACGCGGCCAGACGGACGATGCCGAGGTCAACCAGTACATCTACAGCCGCAGCAAGAACATCATCACCTTCCTCAACAACATGGTCTATTTCCTGACGGCCCGGAACCAGGAAATCGAGCTTCCCGCCGCCTCCGACGTGCAAAAACTCTACGAAACCTATCTGGTGCGGCTGACCACCCTGCTCTACGAACTCAACAAGTCCCTGGCCCACTTTCAAAAATAGCCGCGCGCCCGCATCCCGCGCCGTAAAAAAAGGCCGCGTCCCGAAGGATGCGGCCCTTTTGACTTGCAGCGCGGCAATGTGATTACGCGTTGTGGTCCGTGAGCGCACACGGCGGCTTTCCGCCAGGGCGCCTGCTCGAGGCCACCGGCAAAGGCGACGGGGTGGTCGCCGCCGGAAAGGCCGACAACGAGATCCGCCCTACCGTCCCCCCCCGGGGCGTATCCCTATTTGGCCACCTCGACCTGAAGCGCCTTGGCCGCTTCCGCGATCTTGGCCATGGCCGCCTTCTGGGCGTCGGTGTCCAGGCTTGCGGCCAGGCCCTGGGCCGCGGCGGCAAAAGCGGCCAGGCGATCGGCCTGCATCTGTTTGTGGATCTGGGCCGGCAGCTTGTCGAAGGACGCGACCTTGGCGTCCAGCGCCGCGACCTTGGCGTCCAGCGCCGCCATTTGCGTCGTCACACCCGCAACCGACGACAGTTTGGCGTCCAGGGCCACATAGACTCCGCAGGCCAAGATCACGGCCAGCAACGCGATGACAAGCCCGGCCCGGGCCGATGTGGCGGTTTCCCTGGCCTCGACGGCCGGGCTGTCGGCCTGGCTTCCCATGACGTCGCCGTACAGAGCCCGGACTTTCTTTTCCGTACCAAGCATAGGCGTCTCCTTCCCTGGGAAAAAATTTTGTTACGTCCCAAGCTAGCGCAAAGCCCGGCAGGGTACAATGCAAATGGCCCCCAACATGCCGTGTCCTTGGGATTTTTTTCTCATTTTCAAACGCATTTCTCCCCTGAGCGCTCAGTCGATTCCGCCCAAAGCGGGCCCTTCCCGAAAAAGTGACGCGAACTGGCTGGTTTTGGGCCGGTTCCCATGGACTGATCCGAATTGTGGGCGGCACGGGAAGCCGCCGCAAAACGGGAGGCCCGAACATGATCTTGCGCTGCCGACTTTGCCACGCCGCCATCGCCGCCTTTGACCCCGCCGACCTCACTCCGCCGCTGACCGGCGCCGTGTTCGGCCCCCTGGAGCCCGGCTTCCCACCGCCCTTTGATCCCGAGGCGTCCTTTGACGACGCCCGTTGTCCCTTCTGCCGCCACCATCCCCAGGGCTACGCCCCGGACAGCCGCGACAGCCTCGAATCCGACCGGGGCCCCCTGCCCGTCGGGCAGCCCGCCATCCGCCGGGAAGCCGGGAAGCGCACCCGCAAGGGAGGAAAATAATGGCCGAATCCACGCGTTCCCACGAGCTGCTGCCCCCGGCCGACCGGCCGGAACTGGTCGGCCGGCGCGTCTTCGAGCTGCTCCATGCCGTGGTCACGGACAAGGTGCGGCTGGGCCTGGCCGACAAATGGACCGCCAACTACCGCCTTGGCCGCAACCGGGCCTGGCGGGGGGGCGCGCGCCCCGGGGTGCCGCTGGTCAGCGCCAACCTGCTCCACCTGCACCGCCAGCGCACCGTCAACATGCTCACCGACAACAACCCCACCTTCAACGTCAACCGGGTGGGCCCGGCCGGCGACGAAGAGCTTTTCCGGGCCCTGGAGCGCGCCGCCGCCTGGTGGTGGACCGAGCAGGAACAGCAGGCCATCTTCGAGCGTTCGGTCATAAACGGCGAGACCTACGGCGTGGCCGTGGAAAAGGTCGTGTTCGACCCGGACCTGGAATACGGCCTCGGCGAAGTGCGCACCGTGGTGGTCGACCCCTTCGCCTTCGGCGTCTACCCCACCTCCTGCCCGGACATCCAGGACGCCGAGGCCGTGCTCCACTTCACCCCCATGAGCCTGCGCGAAGCCAAACGCCGCTGGCCCAAGGCGGCCGGCAAGCTGACCAGCGACGCCGCCCTTCTGGCCCAGCTTGGCGACGGCCGCCGCGAGGCGATTACGGGCGACGGCTCGCGTCAGGGGCTTTTCGGCCGCTTCGGCGAGGTGGTGCGGACCATCGTCGGCGCAAGCGGCGGCGACGGTCCCAGCGACGACGCGACCCTGGTGTGCGAATGCTGGGCGCGCGACTACACCATGGACGGCGACATGCCGCGCTATCCCGGGTTTATTCGCTGCGTCACCGTGGCCGGGGCCGGCGAGGTGGTGCTGTCCGACCAGGGCAACCCCTCCATCAACCCGGAGTTGCAGGAAGCCGAGGCCGTGGCCAGCTACCTTTACGACCGCTTCCCCTTCGCCCTGGCCAATTCGCTCACCGATCCGGCCAGCCTCTGGGGCGCGTCGGATTTCGAGCAGCTCGCCGAGCTCCAGCTCGAGGTCAACAAGTGCCTGTCCCAGCTCACCTACCACAAGGACCGCTGCGCCCGGCCCAAAATCATCAACCCCCGCGACTCGGGCGTGGCCAACGCCGCCTTCACCAACCGCCAGGGCATCGTCAACCCGGCCTCCATGGCCGCCGCCCAGGGCATCCGCTACCTGGAGTTCACCAACAACACCAAGGACATCGAGTCGGTGCTCGGCATCTACCGGGAAATGTTCAGCCAGATCTCCGGTATCGGCGAGATCGAGCGCGCCACGGCCCCCGACCATCCCGTCATCGCCTACAAGGCCATCGCCGCCCTGATCGAACAGGCGGCCACGCTCCTTCGCGGCAAGATCCGCAACTACTCCCGGCTGATCCGCGAACGCGGCCGCATGTTTTTGAGCCACATGCAGAACTGGTACACCGAGGAACGCTGGATCAGCTTCACCGAAAACGGCCGGGCCATGGCCGCCCCCATCCACGGGGCCAAATGCCGCATCCCGGCCCGCCTGACCGTCGTCTCCGGCTCCACCATGCCCGTCTCCCGCGTCCAACAGCGCGAGGAAGCCCTGGCCCTCTACCAGATGGGGGCCATCGACCGCCGCGATCTGCTCGAAAAGCTCGACTGGTCCAGCCGCGCCGGCGTGCTGGAGAGGATGGAAGGGCGTGAGGAGGCGAAGCCCCGAGGGGGCGCCGCCCCCTCGGACTCCCCTGCCGGGGGGAATAATTCCCCCCAGGCCCCCTTTGCCGGAAAGGCCGGGAAGGAGGGTGAGCATGCCGCTGTATGACTTCCGCTGCCGGGTGTGCGGTCGGACGTTCGAGGCCATGGCCCCCATGGACGGAAGTGATGGGGTCTGCGCCTGCGGCGGCACGGCCGAACGCCTCGTGTCCGTGGGCAAGGCCTACCGCGCCGACGCCGACTGGATCGATTCGGTGACCGACGTCGTGGACAAGGCGTCGCCAAGCCCCCATGTCCGCGCCTTTCTGGCCGACCCCAGCCGCGCCAACTACCGGCGTTTTCTGCGCGGCGAAAAGATCCGCCCCATGGAGGCAGGCGAATTTCGCCGCCCCGCGGCCCGAAACGACGCGGTGCGCCGGGAAGTCAGGGAACGCTTCATCGCCAGAAACGGCCTCTAGCGGCCGCTTCCATACGCCGACGGCCCGGCTTCGGCCGGCTCCCGACAACCCTTTAACCCGCAAGGGGAGATATGGACGCCGAACCCCGCACCTTGCCGCAGACGCCCCCGGTCGCGCCAACCGCCGACGCGTCTGCCGCCGACCCGCAGTCGTTTCTCTCGGCCCTGGAAAACCGCCTCGAAGCGCTGCTCGCCTCGCGCCTCGACGCCCTGGAGGACAAGCGCCGCCAGGACGAGCGCGACGCGCTCATGGCCCGTTTCGTGGCCGAGCACCCGGATTACCGGGAACTGGCCGCCTCGGGCGCGCTGGGAGTCCAGAAACGCGCCAACCCGCTGCTGGACGATGCGGGCGCCTACTTCGCCGCCAGGCTCGAGGCCGAGGGACAGGCCCATGACGCCGCACTGGAAAAGGCCCGCCAGGACGCGGCCGCCGAAGGCGAAGCCAGGACCCTGGAGCGCATCCGGACCAAACGCCTGGCCCGCACCCTGAGCCGCGCGCCGTCAGGGGCCGGACGCGGCGAAGGGACCGACCCCGATCTGGCCGCGCCCGAGAAGTTCGGCGGCATCAACGCCGTGCTGGCCGCCCGCCTTTTGGCCCGTCGCCAGTCCGGCGACATCTAACCCAACCAGGGAGGACGCCTCATGTCGCTTTCCATGACCGAAATCGAAGCCATCACCAGCGACTATTTCGCGGCCGCCGGCGGTCGGGCCGTGGACATCTACTTCCGCAATTCCTTCCTCCTCGACCTGCTCATGAACCGACAGGCGGGGCTCTTCGAGCGGCCGGCCGGGGGTGAAAAAATCCGCGTGCCGCTCAACTATTCCGACGCCGAGGGCGGCTTTTTCACCCGCTCCGACACCTTGTCGAGCGACGACCGCGTGTCGGTCAACGCCGCCGCCTTCCATTGGAAGCACGCCTACGGCAACGCCACGGTCTATTTGACCGACGAGGTGGCGGCCAGCGGCGACTACGCGGCCGTGCAGTTCGTGACCCAGAAAATCGAGACCGCCCAGCGCACCTGCTCCAGTTGGCTGGCCTCGACGCTCTATTCCGCCGCCGGCGACGAGGCCCCGACCCTGACCGGTCTGCGGGCGCTGACCAGCACCGATGCGGACAAGGCCTACGGCGGCATCGCCGAAGCCGACCTCGTGGCCGCCGACGGCACCACCCCCTGGAAGGGCGTGACCAACAACGCGGCCGGGACCATGAGCCTCGAAACGCTCCAGGAGCTGCGCAGCGCGGCCAAGGTCTCCGACGGCCGCGACGGCAAGCCCAACGTGGCCGTGACCACCGAGTCGCTCTACAACAAGGTGTCCCGCATCCTCCAGGTGCAGCAGCGTTTCGTCACCGACGACGGCGTGGCCAGCGCCGGCTTCACCCACCTCGTCTACGAGGGCATGGTCCTGGCCGCCGACGACTACTGTCCGGCCGGACACTGCTTCGCCGTCAACACCAACTACCTCGGCTTCGCCATCCACCAGAACGGCTTTTTCGCCCGCCAGCCCTGGGTCGACCTGGCCGGGCCGGCCGGACGCTCCATGAAGATCCTCTGGCACGGCAACCTGATCTGTTCCAACCGCAAGGCCCACGCCTGCCACTCCAACCTGTCCTAGGCGCCGACACCCCAATTCTTCAGGAGGAAATGATGGCCCAACCCATGAAGCTCTCCTTCACCCAGGACGTGGCCGAGACCTCGCCGGCCAAACGCGAGACCATCGGCGCGCTGCGCATCACCGCCGACGGCCGCAAATTCCGCTACGCCAAGGCCGGCGCGTCGGCCCTGGCCGCCGGCAGCCTCGGCATGGCCCCGGCCGCCGTGGCCGCGCACCAAAACCTTGCCGCCACCGAAGCCGCCGTCGGCGACCGGGTCGTCTCCCTGACCGTGGGAACGGCGGCCGTGGCCGAAAACGCCTACGAGGACGGCTTCCTCCAGGTGGCCGACGCCTCCGGCCAGGGCCGGCAGTATCGCATCCTCTCCAACACCGCCTGCCCCGCCTCGGGCACGGTGATCCTCACCCTGGCCGAGCCCGTGCGCGGCGCGCTCACCACCGAATCCAAGGTCTCCCTTGTGCCCTCGCCCTGGGCCGGGGTCACGGCCTCGGCTACCGAGGAGAACCTGCCGGTCGGGGTCACGCCCTGCGACGTGCCGGCCGGACACTACTACTTCGCCCAGACCGGCGGCGTGGGCTGTTGCCTGGCCGGCGGCACGGCCGAAGTGGGCAGCATGCTGGTGCCCGGGGCCACGGCCGGCAGCCTCACCGCCATGAACGCCACCCTGGACACCGACCAGCCCGTGGCCGGCGTGGCCTTTGGCGCGGCCTTTACCGCCGGGCTGTGCCAGCCCTGCTTCCTGACCTTGGACTAGCCCCCGCGCGCAAAAGACGATTCTGGAGGATGTGATGGCGCAAGCGCAACTCTCCCTGCCCCGGGCTGCGGCCGAAGGACGGAAAAACGCCTGCCCCGACACCGTGGCCGGGCTTATGGCCGAGGTGGCCGACATCGTCGGCGATCCGGCGGTCGGCGAGAGCGAAATCCTGCGGGCCCTCGGGCGCGGGCTCATGGCCGCCGCCGCCGCCGCCCGGCTGCCGGGGCTCGCCGCCGAGGCGCAACTCCCCTTTCCGGCGGGACAGGGGCATGCCGCGCTGCCGGCGGACATGCAGCACGGCCCCGTTTATGCCTTCCTCCTCCCCGGGCGTAGCCGGGTCCGGGTGGCTCCGGACCTGGCTGCGCTGCGGCGGGAAATCCGCTTCGGCGCGCGCGGGCGCATCCGCTGCGTGGCCGTCGGAGGCGGCCGGCTTTTCGCCCGGCCCGCGCCAACCGCCGACGCGACGCTGACCGTGGGCTACTACCGCCTGCCCGATCCGCTGGTCACCCTGTCCGACAAGCCGGCCTGCCTGCCGCCGCATCTGGCCGGGCCGCTTCTGGTCAGCTTCGCCTGCCGGGAGATCTTCGAGCGCCTGGAGGAAGGGGCCGAGGGCAAAAAGCCCCAGACCGCCGCCTATGCCCGGCGTTTCGAGGCGGCCCTGGCGGAGCTTGTCGCCCTGGCCGGCCCGGCCGTCATCCAGGAGGAGCCGGTGGACGTGCCCGGCTCCTGGGACGGCGGCCTGCCGGTCTTCGGGGAGGACTGGCCGTGAGCAAGAACTTGCGGCTCACCCGCTGCCTGGGCCTTGGCCAGTCGGGATCGCCCCTGTCCCTGGTCTGCGAACCGGACACCGGTCGCTTCGAGCTGGCCCGGGCCGTCAACGTCGAGGTCGTCTCCGGCCGCATCCGCCGCCGTCCCGGCTACGCGGCCATCGGGGAAGCGGGATTCACGACGCTTTTCTCCGACGGCGCGAACCTCTACGGCGCGCGCGAGGGCGGCATCTGGCTGATCCCCGGCCAGGGAGAACCGCGCCTTTTGCGCGGGGACCTCACCCCCGAAGGCCGCGTCGTCTTCCTCACCGTCGGCGACACGGTCTACTTCACCAACGGCTTCGAAACCGGCCGCCTCCGCGACGGCGCGGCCCTGCCTTGGGGCGGAGGAACCTATCCCGGCCCGGACCGGTCCGGCCGTTTCGTCCCGCCGCCGCCCGGCAAGCACCTGGCCCACTTTGCCGGCCGCATCTGGATCGCCTCCGGCAATCTGGTGCGCTTTACCGAAGGGGCCGGGCTCTTCGACTGGGTGGACGGCGTGGCCGGATTCCTGCCGCCGGCCACCGGCCAGGTGCGGTTTCTGCGCGCCGTCGGCGGCGGGCTCTACATCGGCGACGACGCCGGCGTGGTCTTTGCCGCCGGGTACGACCCGAAAAAGGCCATGACCTTCAAGCGGGTCTGCCCCACGCCGCCCCTGCCCGGCAGCGACGCAACCCTGGCCGCCGGTCGCCGCGAGGCCGTGGCCGGACAGACGCTTGCCGGCGACGCGGCCCTTTGGGCCGGAACGGACGGCGTCTACCGGGGCGAGGCCGACGGCCGGGTCACGCGCCTGGCCGCAGCCGCCATCCCGCCGGGGAAGGCCCGCGCCGTGGCCACAAACCGCCGCTACCTGCTCTTCATCAACGCCTAGCAACAACACAAAGGAGCGCCACCCATGGCCCTGCGTCTCTCCACCGGTCTTCGCAACAAGCTGCTCGGCACCGAGGGTTTCAAGACCATCATGCAAAACGGCGTGATCCGCATCTTCCCGGGCGTGCAACCCTCCAGCGCCGACGACGGCGAAAGCGTCTCCCATCTCCTGGAGATCACCGTCTCCTCCGGGACCTTCACCGCCGGTACGGCCGTAAATGGCCTCAACTTCGCCGAACCCTCCGGCGGCTCCTGCGCCAAGGCCTCCTCCGAGGTCTGGTCCGGCGCGGCCGCCACAACCGGCACCGCCGGCTGGTTTCGCTTCTACGCCAACGACATGACCACCGGATCGGATACCAGCCACGCCCGCTTCGACGGCTCGGTCTCCACCTCCGGAGCCCAGCTCAACATGTCGAGCACCGCCATCACCGCCGGCGCCACCACCACCATCGACAGCTTCGTCGTCACCATGCCGGCCTCGTAGGGAGGTGAAGGGAGGAACCGGGGGGAGGGAACTTTTTGAAAAAAGTTCCCTCCCCCCGGACCCCCTACCCTCAAAAACTTTTAAAGAGGTTTCAGAAGGTTACAACTTCAAATTCGGAGAGAAACCATAGGGTTGTCCGCTCATGTGCGCAGAGGATTCCGTCTCCGGGGGGGATGGCCTGCCAGGGACCGGTCCCAAACCTGGATCGCAAGATCAGGACTGGGAAAAATCGGGGCGGAAATCGTTCCCGAACATGGGGCGGAGGGCCCGTGTCAGTGGAAGGTGATCGAGCCGGAAATCACCCCCGCTCATGGGACGCGTGGCCTGGGCCGGTGGGCGGGGTGGAGCGGGCGCGAAGGCGTATTCTTCAAAATATACGCCGCACGCGGCCGCCACACCCCTCCCACCGGCCAACCACCAGATGACCGAATCAAACCAAAGAAGATGAAACCCGGCATCATGCCGGCGGGGAAGGGATCATGTCCGACATCTATCCGCTTTCCATGCACTGCCGCTTCGAAGGCTTTCCCGCCCGCATCCGCGTGACCTGCGGCCAGGCCTTCGACACGGCCCGGGCCACCCCCTATTCCTACGGCAGCCGGGTCACCCTGTCCCAGACGCCCCGAAGCGGCGTGCTCTCCGGGACCCTCACCCCCGGCGAACCCCTGCCGACGCTGGAAACCATCTATTCCGACACCGGCGACGACGACGATTTCTCGCTCAAGCTGGCCCATTACGGCTACGGCCGGTTCTACCTGCCGGACGCGGACGCCTCCCGCTACGCCCTGGCTCTGGTCAAGGGCATCCGGGTCGAGGCCACGGGCGTGTACCGCTCCTTCGAGACCGTGGACGTCTGGGACACGCTGATCCCGGCCGAAACCGACCTGTCGGCCCCCCTTGCCGCGCCGGACACCGTTTATCTCCAGGACGACGACGGCACGGGCCGGACCAGCGTGCTCTGGTATCGCGGGGACATGCCGGCAGGCGGCATCGTGGTGACCGGCACCTTGCAACTCGGCGGCGACGTCGCCCTCCAACTGTAGGAAATCGCCATGGAATCCATCTCCATCTACAGCCGCTCGGGCGATGCCGTCACCATGGTCAGCCCCGACGCCGCCGCGCCGGAACTCTACCGGGACCTGCTTTTCGTACGCCGCTTCAACGATGTCTTCGGCCATGTCCCGGCCGAGGAGGACCGCGTCGTGCGCGCCTCGGGCGAAGTCTTCTACTCCACCTGCGGCTCCTACGAACCCTGGTCCGTGCGCAACCAGATGATCGGCCAGGGCGATATGGTCAACGGCTGCTGGCGGCCCGACCCGAAAAACGCCGTGCCCGAATACGTGGGCGCGCGCTTCGCCCAGCCGCTTAAAGTCACGGGTTTCCAATTCGCCTGCAGCGTCTCCGACGAGCGCATCTACTGCCCCTGCGGCTCAGGCCCCTGCGCCAATCCCACCAGCTTCACCCTGGAAGGCTCCAACGACGAGGTCCACTGGAGCACGCTTCTGGACATGAAGGACTTCACCGGAATGCGCATGGTTTACAAAAGCCCCTACGACGACGAGGATTGCTCCTGGTGGGACCCGGCCGTGTTCCTGTCCGACCGCATGGATATCCCCGACAGCCACTACTTCCTGGCCTACCGCATGGTGATTTCGGACTTCAAGCCGGACATCTACGGCACCTACCTCGTGTCCGAACTCGTGCTCTACGGCACGTTCTGAGTCCGCCGACAATCCTTTTTCCCGAAGGTGACGCCCATGCTGACCCCTCTACCGGAGATACCGGAAGCACCGGATGCCGGCGCGACCGAACGCCCCGTGCCGCCCCTGCTTCCCCGGCCCCTCCAGGACCTGAGCGACGCGGAACCGTCCTCCGCCGGCCCCGCGCCGAAGCAAAGCTCGCGGCACAACCCCTTTGCCGGAGTGCGCGTGCGGCTCGTGCTGCCAGGGAGGCGCCATGTCCTCTCTTGAGCGGTACATCCTGACCATGGAGGCCGTGGAGGAAGAAAACCTCACCGCTTCGGGCCTGGCCGCCTTCCAATGCAATGTTGCGGGCACCGGCACCTGCGGCGTGGTCACCGCCGCCGATGGCATCCCCCTGCCCCGGCCGGAAATCGCCGCCTCGGGCGACTGGCGGCCGGCCGCAAGCCTGTCCCTGACCGGACTGGCCGTTCTGGCGACCACCGACGGCTGGCGTCCGGCCTGGGGCGGGGGCAGCCTGCCGGTCCCGGGAATCACCGGACAGGCCAGTCTGGCCCGCAAGGCCCGGGCGACGCTCACCCCCCTGTTCGGCCTGGGGCTCGCCGGAGCCTGCGGGGAAGCCGCGCTGCCGGCCATGGCCGCCTACGGCCTGGACGCCACTTCCGCGCGCATGGCCTCCGGTGCGGCGACACTGCCGGCCCTCGCCGCCCACGCCTACCTGTGCGGCCTGGACAGCCCTGTGACCAGCCGGGCCGGGTCCGCCGCCGTGGTCGGCCTGCTCTGCCTTAACGATCCCGAACTGGCCACTGTGGCCGCATCGCTGGCGGATGCGTCGACGGGCTGGGACGTCCTGGCCGGAGCCATGCTCGCGGCCGTGGCCCGGCGCGTGGCCTACGTCGCGGACGGCGACGACGCGGATGTCTGGAACTGCGCCCTGGGCACCGCCTTCCGGGGCTGCGGCGACTGCGAGGACGGGGCCATCCTGTTGCATGCCCTGCTGCTCGCCGCCGGGGTGCCGGCCGACCGGCTGGTCACGGCTTTCGGCCGGGTGGGCATCGACCGCGAGGGGCACAGCTGGGTGGGCTACCGACGGGTTACCGACGGCCGCTGGGTGGCCCTCGACTGGACACGCGGCGCGTCCCAGGGCGCGGTCGCCGGCCTGCCCGTGCTCGGCGCGGCGGCCTACTACGCCGTGGTGGACTATGCCTTGACCGCCGGCTCCTTTTTCACGGTGCGCCAGGACGCGGCGGTCTTTTTCGCCCGGGCCACGGCCGACGCGGTGGCGCTTCCGGCCGCCGCCCTCGACGCTTCAGGCACCTTCGGCGGCAACGCCTCCCTGGAGGTTCCCTCCGGCCGGATGCGCTGCCGGGCAGGCGCGGGGGCGCGCGGTTCTGCCCGCATCCCGCATCCAACCGTATCCGGTTCGGCCGGGTCGGTTCAGGCCGGAGTGACGCTCCCGGCCGCCGCCCTGGGCGCGGCTTGCGGCGGCAAGGCCCGTCTTGCCCCGTCGCTTCCCGAAATTGCCGCCCAGGCGGGCGGCGGCGCTGCGGCGGCCATGCGCTTTGGCCGGGCGCGAAGCGCGGGTGCGGCCCGGACGGGCGTGCTGGTCGCGGGGCGCGTCGCAATGCCCCTGTGGCGCAACCTGGGCCATGGCGAGGCGGGACGCGTCGCAAGGGCGCTTTGCCTGCTTCCCCGGCCGCGCTGCGCCGCCGGCGGCACGCCCGGTTCCCTGGCCCCGGGAGGATTGTCCCTGCCCGTGCCGGAGGCTTTGGCCGAGGGCCGGGAAATCGCCATCGTACAGGCGATGCTCCAGGCGGCGGCCCTTGGCGCGCGCGGCCTGGCCAGGCCCGGCGACGCGATTCTGGAAAGCTGTCCCTGTGACGCCGCCGTCGGCGAGGAGTGGTGATGACGACCATCGGGTTTTCCCTGGAACTGGACAGCGGCGCGGTAACGAGCCTGGCCGGTCTGCCGGTCGTTGCCGCCTGCCGCCACGGCGAGGCGGTCGTTTTCTCCGATGGGACGCGCCTGTACCGCCTCGGCGGCGACACCGACGACGGCGCGCCCATTGCCGCGCGCCTGACCCTACCGGCGACCGACTGCGGCCAGCCCGGCCCCAAACGGTTGCTCGGCGTTGCCCTCGAAGGGCGTATCGACGGCGAAACCGCCGTTTCCGCCCAAAGTTCGGATGGTTCGGTCCTGGAAGGTACGGCCGGACCGGCCGGAAGCGAGGGGCTCCCGGGCCGCGCGGTGGCCCGGCTCGGCCGGGGGCGCGGCAACCACTGGCGGGTGGAGATCGCAAGCCGCGCCCGGGGCGCGTTCGATCTCGGGGCCGTCAGCCTCGTCGCCCTGCCCCTTGACCGGAGGCTGGCGTGAACCGGGACTTCCGCCCCACGCCGCGCCTGCGCTACGACGGTGACGCCGCAACCCTTGCCGGGCTGCGCGGCCAGGCCCTCCGGGAGCTTGCGATCATGGACCGGGAAAACGTGTTCGACCTGCCGGTCTGCTCCCGCGTCCTGCGACTCTCCGGCGGCGAAACCATCGTGTGCGCCCGCACCGGCAGCCTCGACCGGGTGGACATCGTGGCCCCGCGCCACGGAAGTTCCCGGGCAGGCGAACGTCCCCCGCTCCGGCCGCTCCCGGAGAGGGAAGGCGATTTTTTCGCCATCCCGGACTGCCTGGCCCGCTACGAGGGGATGACAAGCCTGCAAAATGCCGTCACCGACGGCGACCTGGCCGGCTGGTCCCTGGGGCTCGGCAACGACGTCACCGTCATCGCGCCCTCGCAAGCCGGGCTGGCCATGCCCGAAGGCCTGCCCCAGGCCGGCATCGCGCGCGATCCGGGCGTGTTCGCGCTCCCCGGCGGCGCGGCCTCGGGCCTGCTTTTCGGCCGGGCCCACATTCCCGACAACGCGCCTTTTTCCGTCAGCTGCCTGGTGCGCCTGCACGAGCCCCTGGAATACGACTACACCTACGACGCCATGGGCGTGCGCAATCCCTTCCGCGCCTATTTTCTGCAAAGCGGGGACGGCACGGACTTCACCTGGGACTGCCCGGGCGGCATCTCCCCGGTGCTGGGCTTTTGCTCGCCGCATCTCCACCCAGGCTGGACGGAAACCGTCACCTATCCCTGGCCGCCCTGGAATACGGACTTCACCACCCATATCGAGGAGCTTGCCGGGGCCAGACGCGTGGACACGGCCTGCCCGGACGCGCCGCTTCTAACCGGCGACGCCTACCGCGACGCGGCCGGCCACGCCTACCCGCATCCCCACGGCTTCATCCTCGGCCTCCAGGCGGCCGGGCTCTTTCTTTACAACGGCAACCGGCTGCTCGGAGCACGCCTGTCCAACTTCGAAAGCCAGTTCGGCTTCGCCCCGGCCCTGAGCGATCCCCTCACATACGGGCTGTGGCACCACGTGGCCATGACCCATGGCGCGGACGGCACGGTGCGCGTCTACGTGGCCCGGGAAGACGACGCCGCGGCCTCGGTCTGGACCGGAAACCAGCCCCTTTGCGCCATGGACGACGCCTGCGTCTACCAGGCCAGCGGCGTCAACGCCTGGACGCTCCATAACGGCCGCACCGGCGCGGCCATCGGGGCCTACCGCATGAATCCGGTCATGGACGTGGCCCTGCCCCGCTTTTTCCACTACGCCCTGTCCGCCGACCAGGCCTACCTGCTCCAGCTCGAAGGGCTCACCGGCCTGTTCGTGGCCGACGACCACGAGCTCGGCCAGGCGGCCGCCGCCGGGCTCACCCCGATCATCATCCCCAAGGAGGCGTCATGAGCGATTCCACCGGCGCGGCCGGCATCGTCCGCAACAAGTTCGACACGGCCCAGAACTACGCCAACGACGCCTGGCTTTCCGCCATCTCGTTTTTAAACCAGCTCGGCGGCGTAGCCAGACTCACCTACCCGTCCGTGGACCTGCCCGACCTGCCCGACGCGCCGGAATACGCCGGTCTGCCCGATGTTCCGAACCTCGAGGCCGTAACCCTCGGCGAGGTCGCCGCGCCGACAGCCCCGCAACTGGCCACCACCAGCCTCGACGGCATCGAAACGCCGGACTTCACCGTCGCCCCGCCGGAGATCAGCCTGCCGGACGATCCGGATCTGACCTGGCCCGAGGCCCCGGGCGACGCGCCGGGCGTGCCGGACATCGAATTCCCGGCCGATCCGGCCATCGTCCTGCCCGATCCGCCGGTCTTCGATGCCGTCACCATCCCCGAACTGCCCGGCCCCATCACCCCGACCTTCGAGGGGGAACGGCCGCCCATGCCCGAGCTTGTCGCGCCGGGAAACCTCTTCGTCCTGCCGGGAGAGGAGGCCTACGACTCGCCGGTGCGCGCGGCGATTGCGGGCAAGCTCGCCAAGGCCCTTGTCGACGGCGGCGCGGGCCAGGGGGCCGAGCTGGAGGAAAGACTCTGGAAACGGGCGCAAAAACGGGCCGAGGACGAGCTGGCCAAACGGCTCACCGAACTTGGCGATGCTTTCGCCGCCCGGGGGGCTTCGGCCTTAAGCGGTCCCATGGCCGAGCTCATGCGCCAGATCTACGCCGACCATGCCGACCGGCTGGCCGAGGAAAACCTCAATATCCTGTCCAAGCAGGCCGACCTGGCTGTGGCGGCGGACAGGGCCGCCGTGGAACAGGCGCTGGCCCTGGAGGCGCAAAACATCGAGCTGTTCAACCAGCGCGCCGCCCGCGCCTTCGACGGGGCCAAGGCGCTGGCCCAGTACGGCTACGAGGCCCTCAACGCCGAAGTGGCCATCCACAACGCCCAGCTCGCCCGCTACCAGGCCGACGCGGCGGTGTTCGAGGCCCGCATCCGGGCGGCGCTGTCCGACCTCGAGGCCTACAAGGTGCGCCTCGAAGGGGCGCGGCTTTCCGGCGAGGCCCAAAAGCGCGCCGCCGACCTGTATCTGGCCGAACTGTCCGGGGTCAGCGCCCTGGTCGGGCTCTACAAGGCCCGCATGGAGGGCGCGGCGGCCAAGTCGGCCCTCGGCCGCGACCGCTTAAACGCCTACGAGGCCCAAATCCAGGCCTACGTGGCGGGCGTCAACGCCAACACCTCCCGCTACAACGCCCAGGCCGCGGCCATGGCCGGCCAGGAGGCCAAGGCGCACATCTACGCCGAGCAAGTGCGGGCCTACGGCGAACGCGTGGCCGCGACCAAAACCGTGGCGGAAACGCGGCTGGCCGTTTTGTCCGAGGAAAACCGGGTCAGGCTCGAGGCCCACAAGGCCGACGTGTCCCGCTTCGAGGCCGAACTGGCCCAGGCCCGGGCAAGGGCCGAGGCGCTGCTGAGGGACAAGGAGCTGGCCCTTCGCGGCTACGAAGCGCGCCTTGCCGCGCGCCGGGCCGACGCCGACCTGCGCGCCAAGGACCATGCCGGCCAGATCGACGCCTATCTCAAGGCGGCCGAGGTCTCCATCAAGGAAGCGGACATGCTGCTGCAAAATTCCCTCGGCGAGCTGCGCCTGGAAGCGGAGAAGATCCGTTCCGGGGCCCAGGTCTCGGCCCAGATGGCGGCCAGCGCCCTAAGCTCCGTCAATGCCTCGGCCCAGATCGGCTACAGCGAGTCCATCGGCCAGCGCACGAACACCTCCACCACCGAGTCCACCCAGCGCTCCGTCAGCGAATCGACCACCAAGTCGAACGGCTTCCGGGAAAGCTACAACCACAACTACAACTACAAGGTCTAACCAAGGAGGAACAGTCATGGCCAATCTGATCTATCCGGCGTTCAAGCGGTCCCTGGGCGACGGCGTCTTCGCCCTGGCTTCCGACACCCTGCGTCTGGCCCTGCTCACCAGCGCCCATACGCCAAATGCCGGCCACACCGTCTATGCCGACCTGGCCGAACAGGAAGTCTCCGGCACGGGCTACACGAGCGGCGGCAAGGCCCTCGCCGGGGTGACCTGGACCCTTTCCGGCGACGCGGCCGTGCTCGACGCCGACGATCCGAGCTGGACCGAAGCCACGGTCACGGCCCGCTTTGCCGCCGTCTATGCCGACAAGACCGTGGGCGCGCTGACCGGTCCGCTGGTGTGCCTGCTCGACTTCGGCGAGGAAAAAGGCGTTACGGGCGGCACGTTCACGGTGCAATTCGACACCGGCGGCGTCGTGGTGATGCGCTAGGGCCCATCCATGGCGAGCTGCGTCTTTCATCCCGCGACCTCCACGGATACCGGCTATTGGTTTAATAACGGCGGCTGGTTTTCATCAACCGGCTACAACGGCCGGACAGCCGCCGCGGGCAACTACAGCGGCAACAGCGAAAGCGCCTGGGCACGGTTCCAAAATGTCGCCATTCCCCAGGGGGCGACGATCACGTCCGCGATCTTGCGGCTCACCTCCAACGGCAACCATACCTCGTCGCCGATAGCCTGGAGCGTTCGCGCCGAGCTGGCCGACTCCCCGTCCGCGCCGACATCCATTGCCGACGCCAACAGCCGCGCGAAATCCAGCGGCGTGGACTGGTTTCCCGGCGACTGGACGGCACAGGCGTACGATTCTCCGGATATCGCTTCCGCCATCCAGGAGGTCGTGGACCGGGCGGGGTGGGCGGCGGGAAACGCCCTGCAGATCTTTGTGCTGGATAGCGCAAGCTCTTCCGGCGCCGAACGCGTGTTTTACTGCTTTGGCAACGGCACGGGATATCCCGAGCTGCATGTCGCCTGGCAGGTCCCGACGACGCTTGTCGCGGTATCTTCCGCGCAAGGGTCTTTCGGGGCGAACGCGGCATCCGGAACCGGCGCGGCCAAGGCGGCCGTCCCGTCCACCGCGTTGGGCCCCACGGCCCGGGAGGCCAATGACGCGGCCAGGGTCGACGCCGGCGTGGCGGCCGAGACCTCATCGTTCGCCACGGGCGAACATGCGGGGGCGTCAGTGGCCATCGTGGCCCCGTACGCCGTCCAAACCCCGATCGTCACCCGGACAGCCGCCGCCACGCCGACAAGCGCGGCCGGGGCGCCGGCTTCCCTGCTGGGCCTGCTGGCGCGATCCCTGGCCGTGGAAGCCCCCGTACGCGAAGTCGCGCGCCTGACCTCGCCCATCACGACGACGGCGCGAAAGGCGTCGCCTTTTGCCGTCGCCATACGCCTGGCTTCCCCCATCGAAACGGAGCGAGCATAAGGAGGGATCATGGCCGATGCGATTTACCAGGGCGATGCGGGACTCCGGATCGTCCTTGACTGCGGGCGGGACATCACCGCCGCGACAGCCCCGGCCATCATGGTGCGCAAGCCGGACGGGTCCACGGCCAGGTGGCAGGCGGCGATCACGACGGAAGACGGCGAGACGCGCTTTTTGACCTATGTCGTCCGCGACGGAGACCTGGCGCAGTCCGGGGCCTACCGCCTGCAGGCGTCCCTGTCGCTTGGGGACTGGAGCGGACGGGGCAAAACCGCCTTGCTCGCCGTCCTGCCGCCGTTCGCGCACGCCGGGATGATGGCCCCGGGACAAACCTGACATCCGTTATAGCTTATCTGGACGCCTCGTGTCTTGAACAACCGTCCAAGATGCCCTATCCAGGGAGGATCGGGCCGGTTATCCGTCGCATGCCGGTCCTCCCTGGAGCCCCCATGGACAAGCCATGCATCCTGTTCGTGGATGATGATCAGGAGATTCTGGCCTCATACGCCCGCGCCTTTCGCAAGCAATATACGGTGGAAACGGCGGCGGGCCCGGAAATCGGGCTGACGCTGCTCGAAGAAGGCCTCGACGTGGCGGTGGTCGTCTCCGACCTGCGCATGCCCGGCATGGACGGCGTGGAATTTCTGGGCCGGGTGCGCGAACTGTGCCCCGATGCCGTTCGAGTGATCCTCACCGGCTTTGCCGACATTTCCGTGGCCATGGCCGCGGTCAACAAAAGCAAGGTCTTCAGCTTCCTGACCAAGCCCTGCCCCGAAGAAGAGCTGGAGGAGGCCCTGGGTGCGGCGTTGCGCCAGCACCAGCTTCTGGCCTCGGAAAAGGAGCTGTTGCGGGGCACGGTGCGCGGCACCATCAAGCTGCTCACCAACCTGCTCGAGATGGTCAACCCGGAAGCCTTCGGCAAGTCCTCCCGGGTCAAGCGCCTGGCCGTGGATCTGGCCGTGTACCTCGGCATGGAGGAAGCCTGGCGGTTGGAACTCGCCGCCATGCTGTCCCAGATCGGCTGCGCCGCCATGCCGGCCGACACCTTGCGCAAGGCCTACCGGGGCGACCCACTGCCCGGCGACAAGGCCTACGAATTCGCCATGCATCCCAAGATCGCGGCCGACCTCGTGTCCAACATCCCGCGCCTGCGCGAGGTGGCCGAAATCATCGCCTATCAGGAAAAGCGCTACGACGGCGGCGGCCTGCCCCCGGACGGCGTCAGCGGGGAACAGATCCCCTACGGCGCGCGCATCCTCAAGGTGGCCCTGGATTTCGACACCCTGGAAGCCATGTACCGGCACAAGCGCCGGGAAGCCGAGGGCGTGGCCCTGGCCATCGAGCGCATGCGCGACCGTCTCGGCTGGTACGACCCGGAAATCCTCGACGCCCTCGAAACCCTGGCCACCCTGCCGGACGGTTTCGAGCCCCGTCTCGCCGAGGCCGAGGAACTCGCCCCGGGCATGCTGCTCGACCAGGACGTGCTCGACCTCAAGGGGGAGCTGACCCTCGGCCGAGGGCTCGAACTCAATGCCGCGTCCATACGGCGGCTGGCCGACCTCGCCGCGAACCTGGGCAGGAAACCGCGCTGGCGGGTCCTGGTCCCGCCGGCCGAAAAACTGGCCTTCGCCAAGATCCTCGATGGGTAAGGACGCCGCCATGGAAGCCACGTCTTCGTCCCCCTCGCCGCAGGGACACCCCAAGGAGGAACTGTTCCGGGGAGTCTTTTCCACCCAGGAGCAGTCCGTCATCGGCTTCGGCTCCACCAAGCGCAAGGTGCAGCAGAACATCCACGTCTTTGCCGAGGAGCAAAAAGACGGCTCCTACCTCCTGCGCGTCCTCAACAAACATTTCATCCCGTCGGGCAAGTCGCGGGTCGTGACCAAGGAGGAGTTGCTCTCGAACTACCTGCCGGAGCCCGACCTGTACATGAACAAGGTCCTGCCCATGTTGCGCCAGGTGCGCGAAACCGTGGACGCGGCCGACGAGCACCGGGAGCAGGCCGAGTTCATGTCCGCGGAGTTCGAATACAAAAACGCCCTGCGCGTGGACGAGGAGCACATCCGGGCCACCTTCGGCCTGGGGCTCACCTATCTCGACCGGGGCGAGGTGGACAACGCCAACCTGGTGTGCCGTCGCATCATCACCCTGGAAGCGGCCTTCGGCGAGGAGCACAAGCATCTTTTCAACGAATTCGGCATCAAGATGCGCAAACACAAGATGTATGCCCAGGCCCTGCGGTATTATTTCAAGGCGTACCGCCTGACAAAACGGGACGAAAACCTGCTCTACAACATCGCCAGGACCTATTACGAAAAGGGCAAGTTCAAGCTGGCCCGGAAATTTCTGGAGATGGGCCTGGCCATAAATCCCGCTTTCGAGGAAGGACAAGGCCTTCTGCGCGCCGTCTCGAAGAAGGAAGCGGAAGAGAATATCCTCGGGAAACGCGGGCGCGACGACGAGTTCGCCGAGTGGTGACCGGCGGCGTCCGGTCGCATCGAAAGAGGATCGCCATGAATTTTCTTGGACGTTTTCTCGTGGAGCAAGGGGCCATCAGCGAAGAACAGCTTGCCGACGGCCTGCGCTTCCAGAAGGAACACAACCGGCGCATCGGCGAGATGGCCGTGGACAGGGGCGTGCTCAGCCCCGGCGAAGTGAACGGCATCTGCCGGCGGCAGCGGGCCGACCCCAGGCTTTTCGGCGACATCGCCGTGGAGGAACGCCGGCTTTCCCGAAAGGACCTCGACCAGCTGCTGTTTTTCCAGAAGGTCCACCACACCTATCTCGGCGAAGCCCTGCTCCTTCGCGGCCACATCGACCGGGAGCAGTACAAGCGGCTTTTGGGCCGCCACTTCGCGTTGCGCCAATCCGGCCAAGTCAGCCTGCGCTACATCCAGGACTTTTTCGCCGACAACAAGGCGGCCGAACTGCTGGTCATGGCGACGGAACGGGTCATGCGCCGGTTCGCCGGGCTTACGCTGGAGGTGGCGGCCCTCGGCCAACCCGAAGACATGGCGGTCTACCCGGAAACAGGTCGCATCACCGGCATTCTCTCCGGACGCCGACGGTTGTGCGCGGCCATCGGCCTAAGCGCCCCCCTCGCCGCCGGTCTTTGCCGGGAAGCCGGCGCAACGGCGGCCGAGAATCCCCTGGACGCGTTTTTTACGTGCGTCCTGGTTTTTTTCCAGGATATGCTGCGGGACGCCTCGCTGCTTTCCCACGAAATGCGCATGACCCGCGACGGCGCGTTTTTCCATCCCCGGGAGGAGTCGCTCGGCATCCGCTGCGACACGCCGGCCGGAAAGGCGGCTTTCGCCATCTGGATCGAGGAAACGCCCTCGTGAGCCGGTCCCGCCCGCAACGCCCCCAAAACGGGCCCGATCTCCGCGCCCCGTATTTCGAGGCCCTGCTCGACGCGCTGCCTGTGGGCCTGTGCTTTCTGGACACGGACCGCAAGGTGGTGGCCGCCAACGGAGCCCTGCGCCGTTTTTATCCCGGGGAGTTCGTCGTGGGCCGCCCCTGCCCGGCCGTGGGCGAGGCCTGCCGGCCTTGTCTGGCCGAGCAGGCGCTTGCCGCCGAAGAGCCGGTCAGCCGCGTGGCCGACGTCGTCGGGCCGGACGGCGCGACGCGCCAGGTGGAAAGCGTCTGCCATCCGTTGCGGGGACCGGACGGCCGCGTCTTCGGCCTGGCCGAAATCGTGCGCGACATCAGCCGGCGCGTCTCGGCCGAACGGGAGATGGCCATGGCCGGGCAGGACATCGAAATGCTGCTCGCCTCCATCCGCTCCATCCTGGTGAGCCTGGACGGCGAGGATCGCGTGCGCCGGTTCAACGCTGGCGCCGAAACCGCCTTCGGAATCGCGGCCGGCGAGGCGAAGGGAAAGGACTTCTTCGCCTTGCCCCTTGACTGGGAGGGGCAGGCGCTGCGCGAGGCCGTGGCCGCAAGCCGCGACAGGCTGTCCCCGGTGCGCGTGGACGAGGTGCGCTGCCGCATACCGGGGGGAGACGAACGCATGCTGGGACTCACGGTCAACCCCGTGCCGCCGGCCGCGTCCGGGTCCCGGCCCGGCGTGCTCCTCCTCGGCCAGGACCTGGCCGAAATCAAGGCCCGGGAGTTCAAGACGCTCCAGGAACGGCGCATGCAGGCCATCGGCTGCCTGGCCGCCGGCATCGCCCACGAGATCAACACCCCCGTCCAGTACGTGACCTACAACGTCGGCTTCCTCGAGGAATCCTTCACGGACATCCTGCGCGTGGCCGACGCCTGCCGGCGTCTGGCCGCGCTGGCCGCCGGAGCCGGCGGGGAGATCGCCGCCGTGGGCCAGGAGCTCGAAGCGCTGCTCGAGGACGCGGAACTCGACTATCTGCGCCAGGAGATCCCCGCCGCCATCGCCAATTCCCGCAAAGGCCTGCGCCAGGTGTCCGAGATCATCGCGGCCATGCGCCAGATGTCCCACCCGGGCACGGCGGAATCGCTTTTTTTCGACATCAACGCCGCCGTGCGCGACATCGTCACCATCACCCGCAACGCCTGGAAACACGTGGCGGAGGTGGAATTAAAACTCGCTGACGGGCTGCCTTTGGTGTACGGTCAACCCCACGAGGTGTCCCAGGTGTTGCTCAACGTGGTCATAAACGCCGCCCAGGCGGTGGAGGAGCGTGTGGGCCGGGAGCCCTGGCGACACGGCCGCATCGCCATCGCCACCAGCCTCGAGCCCCAGGGCGTGACCGTCGCCGTGGCGGACAACGGCGCCGGCATCGATCCGGCCGACGAGGGACGCATCTTCGACCCCTTTTTCACCAGCAAGCCCGCCGGCAAGGGCACGGGGCAGGGGCTGGCCATAAGCCAGGCCATCATGTCCCGCCACGGCGGCGGCATCGAGGTGGCGAACCGGCCGGGGGAAGGCGTCACGTTTTTCCTTCGGTTTCCGGCGGAAAACGGCGACGGGACCGCATAAAACCACTTCAATCCATCAGGCATGGGCGTCAGACAAAAAATACTGTTCGTCGACGACGACGCGGAACTCACCGCATCGCTGAAGCGCAAGCTGCGACGCAAATTCGCCATCGACGTGGCCGAGGGGCCGCTTCGCGCCCTGGAGGCCGTCACCGAGAACGGCCCCTACGCCGTGGTCGTGGCGGACCTGCGCATGCCCGGCATCGACGGCCTGGAACTGCTTGCCCGGCTCAAAAAGGCCTGTCCCGACACCATCCGCATCATGCTCACCGGATATGCCGGCCTGGAGGAAGCCATGCGCGCCGTCAACGTCGGCGGCGTGTTCCGCTTCCTGGCCAAGCCCTGCCCCGAGGAGGAACTGGAGGAAGCCCTGGCGGCGGGCGTGGCCCAGTATCTCCAGGTCACGGGTGAAAAGGAATTTCTCAAAGGGTCGCTTCGCGGCATCATCAAGGTGCTCACCGACCTGCTGGAGCTGCTCAATCCCGAGGCCACGGCCCGTTCGGCCCGGGTCAAGCGGCTGGTCACGGACATGGCCCGCTACTGCGACGCCCCGGATATCTGGCGCATCGAGCTGGCCGTCATCCTGTCCCAGCTCGGGGCCATGGTCATGCCCGAATCCATGTTCGCCACCCTGCGGGCGAAAGGGACCCTCAAGGGCGAGCGGGCCGCGCTTTTCGCCCGCCATCCGGCCATCGGCGCGGACATTCTGGACAATATCCCCAAACTCGGCGAAGTGGCCCACATCATTCGCCACCAGGAAACGCCTTTTGCCGGCGAGGGAACGGACGGCCCCTCGGGCAAGCAAATTCCCCTCGGCTCGCGCCTGCTCAAGGTGGCCCTGGACTACGACCGGTTGCTGACCTCGGGGGTCGGCCGCGACGAGGCCCTGGCCGTCATGGCCGAGCGCGAAGGGCTCTACGACCCCAAGGCGCTGGAACTGCTCGGCGTACTGGCCGGCTCGCGGGAAGGCTACAGCCGGGGCGAGGCCTCGGTCACGTCCCTGACGGCCGGCATGGTTCTGGAAGAGGACATCTGTCTCGGCACCGGCGAAAAGGCGGCCGTGGCCGGACAGGTGGTGGACCCGGGGCTGATCGAACGTCTGCATGACCTCGGCGCGTTTCGCAAACAAACCCTCAAGGTGCTTTCACCCACAACCGAAACCGCCGCCTCCGACATGACCGACCCGGAGCTGCTGGCGCTTCTGCGCCGGGTCAGGAACGCCCTGCCGGAGACATAGAAAAGGTTTTCCATGTCCAACAACATCATGCGCGTCAAAACGGACCAGGCGACCAGACGTTACGAGCGCATCGTCCTGGACTATTTCGCCGCGGGCGGCATGGCGGTCATCGCCACCGACGACGAGAGCTTCGCCCGCATGGTCAAGCTGACCCTGGCCGGCATCCGCGTGGACGTGCGGGCGACATGCCGCGATACCGCCGAATACGACGAGGCCGTGACCTTCGCCAACAAGGCCGTGACGCGCCTGCCCGTGCCGCTGCTGCTTTTTCTCGAACGGCGCATGCGCAAGACCACCTGCATCAAGACCATCAAGGTGCTCAAGAACTTCTATGCCGACCGGGTGCGGGTGATTGTGGCCAGCACCGAGATCTCCCGGGAGGAGATGGTGCTGACCCACGAGGTCGGGGCCGACAGCTTCATCACCAAGCCCATCTCGGCCAACGCCATCATCGAGAAGATCGCCTTCGCCATCCGTCCCAACAACCAGCTCGGCGTGCTCCTCGACCGGGCGGCGGAGCTGATCGAATCGGGCGATCTGGAACAGGCGCAACGCATCACGGCCAAGGCCATGGAGATCAAGCCCGACAGCCTCAAGTGCCACCTGCTTTTGGGGGATGTGGCGCGAAAGCGGGGGGAATACGAGGCCGCGGAAAAGCATTACCAGGCCGCCGCCCGGGTGGAGAAGCTCTTTATCGAGCCGCTCAAAAGGCTCGTCGAACTGTGCCGGGAATCCGGCGAGATGGACAAGCGGCTGGCCTACCTGACGCGCCTGGACAGCCTGTCGCCACTCAATTTCGAGCGCAAGGTGGAAATCGGCGAGACGTACCTGGCCAAAGGCGACACCGAGAAGGCCAAGGGCTGTTTCGAGGAGGCCCGGCGCGTGGTCACCCGGGTGGCCTCGGACATGGTCAGCGAGTCGCTGATGGAGATCGCCCGCAAGATCGGCGAAAAGGACCAGGAGATGGCGCTGCGCTTCGTCACGGAGGCCATCGAGGCCAAGGGCGAGGCGCTGTCCCAGGCCGATTTATGGATGTTCAACGATCGCGGCATATTGCTCCGCCGCCAGGGATTGTGGTCCCAGGCCGTGGAAAACTACGCCAAGGCCCTGAACATCGCCCCCGGGGACGCCGGCCTGCTCTACAACATGGGCGTCGCCCACGCCGACGGCAAGCAGCATGATATCGCGCTGGATTTTTTTGAAAAAGCCCTGGCGGCCGATCCGACACTCATGACCCAGGCGCCCTCGGTCGGCTACAACATCGCCACGGCCCACCACCGTTGCCGCAACCTGGCCAAAGCCCGCGACTGCCTGCGCGCCGCTTTGGAGCTCGACCCCGACTACGCCCCGGCCAAACGCCTGCTCGAGCACCTCGCCGGATAGCTTCGCCGCCTATGTCCGAACGCCTCTCCCTGTCCCGTCTCGGCGCGGCCTGCCTGCTGCTGGCCCTGGCCCTTTCGCCCGCAAGGCTTTGCGCCGCGCAGGAGACTCCCCGATCCGGCTCCTTCGGCTTCGACGTGTGCGGGGCGCTGACCACGGACCCCGGCCTTGCCGACGGTTGGCCCGCCGCCAAGGACGTGCGGCCGGGCGAAGCCGTCCTGAACACGGACAAGGGGCTCGGCTGCCGCTTCACCCCGGCCGGCGAGGCGGGCGGTGGGACGGTCCTCCTGGAAGCGCGGCTCACGCGGCCCACGGCGACGGGCGACGGCACGGCCGTGGACCGCTGGCGCGTATCGGCGCGAAAAGGGGAGCCGGCGGCCATCGTCTACGCATTTTATCCGCCGGGCCGGGCCATGCCCGGGCAATGGTCGCTTGCGGTCTACGACGGCGAAACGCGGCTTGCCGCCGCGTCCTTCACCGTGGTCGGGTCCGCGATCCGAAGTATCGTCACTCCTCCCGCAGCCGAGGAAGCCCTGCCCGGAGCGCCGGACGGAGCAGCTCCCAACGCGCGGCCGGCCGCGCCCACCGCCCCGGCCCCGGCCCCGGCCCCGACAAGCGAAGCCGCGCCAAAGCCGGCCCCCGAGGCCGCTTCGGAGACGCCCCAACCACAGTCCGCGCCAAAGGCCGCACCGTCCGAGGCCGCAAGCAAACCCGCCGCCACCGCGAAGGGACCCCCGGCCCAACCGGCCGCCGCCAAGCCGGCCGCCGCGCCGGCAACCGGATTTTACGCCTTGCAGACCGGGCTGTTCGCCGATGCCGCCAACGCCGACGCGCAAGCCGCCAGAATCCGCCGCCGGGGCATCCCGGCCTGCGTGGCTGTGGAAGGAAAGGGCAAGGACCGGCGCTACCGGGTGCTGGCCGGACGCTACGGCGACAAGCGGGCAGCCCTGGCCACGCGCGGCGAGGTGGGCCGGGCCTCCGGGGTGCGGCCGCTCATCTTCGCCGTGGGCGCGGCCCAGGCGGGCAAACTGCGCTGCCACTAACCCCGATCGGGGCACTCAAACCTTCTCCGCCTCCCCGTCGTCCTCGGGCGCGAACCGGGCGTCGGCCCGCGTCGAAGCCACGGCCCCGTCGCGGCCCTCCATCCAGCCGCAGCGTATCGCGCATCCCGGGGCGTCGAAGCCCGGCGCATAGGGCTTGATGTCGAGAAGCGGCGTGCCGTCGAGCACATCGACTCCCCGCACGGTCACCACATTGCCGGCAACCGATTCCACCGCCACCACCGAAAGCCCGATGGGGTTGGGGCGTCTTGGGGCGCGGGTGGCGAAAAGCCCGCGCGGCGTGTCGTCGAGATAGGGCACCACCCTCGGGTCGAACCCCCGCGAGGCGTGGAAGACGTAGATGAGATAGACGTGGGAAAACCCGGTCAGGTCGGCCAGGGCCGGGACCAGTTCGGGCAAAAGCTCCAGCCGGCCCAGGGCGTTTCGCGCCCCGCCGGGCTGGACCGGCATGCCGGCCAGACTGGAATAGGGACTGCGGATAACGCCGATGGGCGTAAAGGAATAAACCGTTTCCATGCCGGACCTCCGTATGTCCACGCCCCAGGCCGGATCAGCCGTCCTTGGCGAAAGCGTCGCTGGCCACGAAAACGCCGTAAGCAAGCACCATGGCGCACACGCCGAGAAGCGGCGCGTAATAGGCCGGGGCGGCCAGGGCGAACCGTATCAGCAGCGTGGACAGCGCGAAACCGGAATTGCGGAAAATCGATTCGAACGCCGGCAGATAGGTGTGGGACAACAGCACGATAAAGATGTCGCTGAAAATGAGGACCGTGTAAAAGATCAGGAAAAAGTCGTGATGCTGTCCGTAGACGACTTCCTGCCAGCCCACCCACAGGCCGAAGGACAAAAAGAAAACCAGCAGGCAAAAGGCCAGGAACTTCTTGTAGGCCACGAACGGGTAAAGCCACGGCCCCCTTGGCCCCTGGGTCCGGGCCCGATAGTGCCGGTAATAAAATCCCAATCCGATAAAGACGAGCAGCGCCCCGACGCCGTCGGCCAGCATGGGCAACAGCACATGGCCGAAATCCGCGCTGGCGATGGGTTCGTGCAGATGCACCAGCTCCTTGAAGGCGTCGCGCAGCAAGATGAGGCACAGCACCTCGAACTGCTTGCCCAGGGATTTGGTCACCGAACAGGGCAGCACGAAGATGAGGTCCATCACCTCCTGGACGAGCACCAGCGTGAAGGCCAGGTTGATGGCGTAGAAATGGGACGTCGGGGTGATGCGGGCCAGAAACGGCGGCAGAACTCCCCGCACGTTGAGCTCGATGCCGACAAGGCCGACGCAAAAGGCGAGCACCTGGCTTATGGCCACGGCCCGGCGTGTTTTAGGGTGTTCCCAGACGACGTGAATGGGGTCGAACAGATTGGTGGCGAATTCGTAGAACGTGATCATAGGCGCATCTTGCCAGCCTTATGCCAAAGGTCCGGCCAAAAGAAAAGATGTTCCGAGCGCGCGCCCTTGCCATCCGATAATTCTTCGTTCATAGAATATTTCATTCTGACACACCTTGTTTCGGTCGGTTCCTTTCCGACCCGGGGCACGACAACCCGCGAGAGCCTCTGGGAAGACGCCATGACAAGCATCAAGGACTGGTCCATCAGCCTCAAGATCGTCATTGTCAGCATCCTCATGCTCACGGCCCTCTCCGCGCTGTCCGTGGGCTTTTTCATTTACGAACTGGGCGCATACCGCGACGACAACGGCCGGGCCCTGCGGCGAAAGCTCTACGCCCAGGCCAAAGCGCGGGAGATGGAAACGGTCAAGCAAGTCTACGGAGTCATCAACTACTTTTACGACGTGTCCAAGGACGAAGAGGCGCTCAAAAAACGCGCCCACGACCGCCTGAAGGCCGTGGTCGACGCCGTGGTCAACCAGGCCGAGGCCTTTTACGCCGCCCACAAGGACACGATGCCCCGCGAGGAGCTGCTCGCCCGCATCAAGGAAATGGCCAGGGACGCCCGTTTCGACGGCGGCAACTACATCTGGATCAACGACCTGACTCCGCGCATGGTCATGCACCCCGTAAAGCCCGCCTTGGACGGCAAGGACCTTTCCGGCTTCCGCGACCCCAAGGGCGTGGCGCTTTTCAACGACATGGTCAAGGTGGCCAAGGCCTCCGGCGAGGGCATGGTGTCCTACATGTGGGACAAGCCCGACGCGCCGGGCGATCCCAAGCCCAAGGTCTCCTACGTGCGCCTTATGCCGCAACTTGGCTGGGTCTTCGGCTCCGGAGCCTGGATCGAGGACGCCACGGCCCGGCTTCGGGAAGAGGCCAAGGCGCAGGTGTCCAAGATGCGCCTGCCCGACGGCAACTACTTCTTCATCTACGACACGACCAGACCCGTTCCGCGCATGGTCATGCACCCCATCCGGCCCGATTTCGACGGCAAGGTCATGGACATGCCGGACCAGAACCGGGCGAGGAGCCTGCAATCCGGCGCCGACGGCGCGGTGGAGGATTTCCCGGCGAACACGAAGAACATCGCCCAGGCCATGCTCGAGGCCGTGGAAAAGACCGGCGACGGCTTCGTGACCTACGACTGGTCCAAGCCGTTGCCGGGCGGGGGCGCGACCAAGGAGCTCTACCCCAAACTCAGCTACGTCATGCTGTTTCGGCCCTGGAACTGGATCATCGGCATGGGCGACTATATCGACGGCATCGACCAGGCCGTGGCCGACGAATCGGCCCAGTTGGACAAGGCCGTGCACGCCATCGCGGTCAAGCTCGTCATCGCCTCCGTCGCCTTTCTCGTGCTGATGGCGGCGCTGACGTTTCTCATCATGCGCCGTCTGGTCAACCGGCCCATCCGGGCCATCGTGGATTACGCCGACCGGGTGGCCGGCGGCGAACTCGGCGCATCGGTGGGGGCGGAACTGACGGCGGAAATGGCCCAGCTCGCGTCCTCCATCCGGGCCATGGTGGCCAAGCTCAAGGAAGAGCTGGAATTCGCCCGGGGCATCCTCGACTCCATCACCATGCCCTGCGTGGTGGCCGGCCCGGACGGCACGGTGCTTCTGGTCAACCGCTGGCTGGCCCATTTCCTGGGCGAGAAAAAGGAGCCGGAGCACTACACCGGCCGCAACCTGCGCGACGTTTTCGCCGCGCACCCCCCGGTGTCGAAGACGCTAAGTGAGGTGCTCGGCCACCGGGAGATCATGACCAACGTGGAGTACGACGGGACCTACGCCTGGGGCGAGCGGTTCTTCGTCAAGATCGACGCCGCGCCGATAAGCGGGGAGGACGGACGCATGCTCGGCGTGTTCGCCATGCTGGCCACCCTGACCCGGGTCAAACTCCAGCAGGAAGCCCTGGTCGAACAAAACAGCCTCATCGCCCAGGCCGCCGGCACGGCCGAGGGCATTGCCACCCGGCTTTCGGACAACGCCAAATCCCTGGCCGAGCTGATCGACCGCACGAGCGACGGCGTGTCCAACCAGCGACGGCGCACCGAGGAAACGGCCACGGCCATGGAAGAAATGAACGCCACCGTGCTGGAGGTCGCCCAGAACGCCGGGGCCGCTGCGGGCAGCGCCGAGGATGCCAAGTCACAGGCGCGGCAGGGCTCGGACATGGTGCGCGAGGTGATGCGGGCCATCGAGGACGTCAAGACCATGGCCGAGAAACTGCGCGCCGACATGGGCGAACTCGGCCAGCGCGCCGAAGGCATCGGCAAGGTGCTGGACGTCATCTCCGACATCGCCGACCAGACGAACCTGCTGGCCTTAAACGCCGCCATCGAGGCGGCCCGGGCCGGCGATGCCGGACGGGGCTTCGCGGTCGTGGCCGACGAGGTCAGAAAGCTCGCCGAAAAGACCATGGCCGCCACCCGGGAGGTGGGCCAGGCCATCGATGCCGTGCAGCAAGGCGCGCGGCGCGGCAACGAGGAAACGATCAAGGCGGCGGAGGCCGTCGCCCGCAGCACCCGGATCGCCGAAAAGGCCGGCACGGCCCTCGACGCCATCGTGGGCATGGTCGAGAGCACGGCCGACCAGATCCGGACCATCGCCACGGCCGCCGAACAGCAGTCGGCCACGGCCCACCAGATCAGCCGGGCCACGGAGGAAGTCAGCCGCGTGGCCTTGGACATCCGCGAGGGCATGGAGGCTTCGGTCACGGCGGTGCGCGGCCTCAACGAGGAAGCCGCGGAATTGAACGAACTGATAGCCCGGATGCAATCCACGGACTCCGGCGATGCGGGCCCCGGGCAACTGCCGGCCTAGACGCGGCGCGGCGTAAGAGGAGCGAACCATCGTGGCACGGATTCTTGTCGTCGACGATGCGGCGATCACGCGCACCATGCTGCGCGACATTCTGGAAAAGGCCGGGCACACGGTCGCGGAAGCCGCCGACGGCGACGCCGCCGTGGCCGCCTTCCGGGAAAGCCCGGCCGACATGGCCTTTGTGGACATCTTCATGCCCGGCAAGGAAGGACTGGCCACCATCAAGGAATTGCTGGAGATGCGTCCGGGACTGCCGATCGTGGCCATGAGCGCCGGCAGCACCTTCACCGATACCGAAACGCTGGGCTGGGCCAGAAGCTACGGCGCGAAATGCGCCCTGGCCAAACCGCTGCAGGCCAAAACGGTGCTCGAGGCCGTGGCCCAGGCCCTTGTCGGCTAAAGCCCATGCGCAAGAAGCGGGCGCGGCGCGCGAACGACGCGCCCCAAACGATCGCCGGCCGCGCCGTCCTATGACGACGCCGGCTTGAGGCCCTTGGCGGCAAAGCCCTCAAGGGCCCGGCCAAACGCCGCGGCCAAGGGGTCGTACAAGCCCGGCAGCGCGTCCGTGAGCCCCTGGCGGGCGGCCATCTCCAGCATCCTGGCCCGGGCCGAGGCCGGGCTTGCCCCGACCACGGCGGCATTGCCCTTGAGGGTATGGGCGACGAGGACCGTGGCTTCCGTATCGCTCTCGACCAAGGCGACGCGCAGCCGTTCCAGATCCCTTGGCGTATCCCGTAAAAAGACTGTCACCAGGCGCTCATAGAGGTCCTTGTCGCCGCCGAGATTCTCCAGCGCCTCGGCGCGGCCGGCATCGAACGGGACGTCCTCCGCGCCGCCGGGCGGCGTTGCCCCGGCTTTGGCCGCGGGAGCGGCCGGCGGCGACGCGCGGCCGCCTTTTCCCGTCGTCATCCGGGCCATGGCCGCAAGCAGCTTGTCCAGGTTGACGGGCTTGGACAGGTAATCCGTGGCTCCGGCCGCCAGGATGCGTTCCCGGTCCTTGGTGGCCCCATGGGCGGTCAGGGCCAGGATGGGCAGATTCGGGTCGCAGCCCTCCACCCGCCCGTCCCGGATGGCCCGGGTGGCGGCCAGGCCGTCCATGACCGGCATGCGGATGTCCATGAGCACGAGATCGAAGCGGCCCATGGCCAGAGCGTCCAGGGCGGCCCGGCCGTTGACCACCCGCGTGATCCGGTGTCCCCGGGGGACGAGGAAGGTCAGGAGCATTTCCGCGGAAAGCTCCGAATCCTCGGCCAGCAGGATATCCAGGGGCGGCAAGGGCGGCCCGGCCGTTGCGCCCGCGCCCGGCGCGGCCCCAAGCTCCGCCGGAGCGGTTTGCCCCGGTTGCGGCAGGGCGAAGCGGGCGGTGAAGGAAAACTCGCTGCCTTCGCCGGGGCGGCTGGCGACGCGGATACGTCCGCCGAGCAGGCCGACCAGACGGCGACAGATGGCCAGCCCAAGTCCCGTACCGCCATATTGCCGGGTGATGGATTCGTCGGCCTGGCGAAAGCTCTGAAAAATGGCCTTTCTCTTTTCCGGATCGATGCCCACTCCCGTGTCGCGCACGGAAAAAAGCAGGGTAACCACTTCCGGCTCGGGACAGCCGCCCTCCTTGTCACCGTCGCCCCGGCGCACGAACACGTCGATACGCCCCGCAGGCGTGAATTTGAGGGCATTGCCGATCAGATTGGCCAGCACCTGTCCGAGCCGGCCGGGATCGCCGACAAGGGTCTCCGGCACGTCCGAGGCGACATGGCCCTCGAGGGCGAGCCCCTGGCGCGCGGCCAGCACCGCATGGCCGGACAAGGCGGCGTCGAGGACCCGGCTCGGGGAAAAGGGGATGGATTCGAGATCGAGCCGGCCGGCCTCGATCCGGGACAGGTCGAGCAGGTCGCCGAGGAGCGCGCGCAGGGACGCGCCGGCCTCGCGGATCATTTCGAGCGCCCGCACGTGGTCCACCTGCCCCTGGCTGTCCGGCCGCAAGGCCAGATCGGCCATGCCCAGGATGACGTTCAGGGGCGTCCTGATCTCGTGGCTCATGTTGGCCAGAAAGATGGACTTGGCCTTGGACGCCTGGCTCGCCTTCTTGCGGGCGGCGGTGAGTTTCCGGGCGGTGCGCTCGTGTTCCTCGATCTCGCGGGTCAGCCGTTCGTTGGCGGTTTCCAGGGTGCGGTTGGCCTCGCGCAGGCTGGCGGTACGGCTGGCGATGCGGGATTCCTGGTCGCGGATAAGCTCGGCCAAGGCGAGCTGGGCCTGACGTTGGGGGGTGATGTCGGACAGCAGACTCAACGATGCCGGCGCGTCTTCCCATTCGATGCGGGCCGAAACCGCCTGGACCCACCGGGCTTCGCCGCGCCGCGTCAGGATGCGGAAAACCTGGCCCGGCGGGGCGGGCTGGCCGGCCAGGCGCCGCTTGTGGTTCGTCAGCACGCCGTCGCGGTCTTCCTCGTGGAGAAACGTGGTAAACGGCCTGGCGAGCAAGGTGGCCGCGTCGTAGCCCGTGAGGCGTTCCATGAAGGGATTGACGTAGGCCAGCTTTCCGTTCACCGCGATGGTCACGCCTTCCATGACGTTTTCGACGATGGTCGAAAACTGTCGCTGGCAGCGGGCGAGCTGGCCCCGCAGCGCCGCGAGCTCTGAAGCGTCCCGAATCCAATCCAGAAAAAACAGGCTGCCGTCGGCGGCGGTCAGCCGGATGCGCCGGATGTGGTAGAGACGTCCGCCGTCGGCCCATTCCCGGTCGCCCCCGTCCTGGGCGGACGGTCCGGGCAGGGGACAGGAATGGCCGCACACATTGCCGAAAAGGCGCACCGCCCCGGCATTGGCATGCCGGACCCGGCCTTCGGCGTCCACAAGCAGGGCCGCCTCGGGCAGGGCATCGCAAAATTGTCGAAAATGCCGCGTATCGCCGGGGCCGGGAGCGTCCATGAAAGCCCTCCAGTGTCGCCAACATGCGCACCGTCCAGCTTTGCTGTCAAGATGGCTGCGTCTCCATGCGGCATTGCCGCGCGCGAAAGCGGGGAGCCCCACCCGCGCCTTCCGCCTTTCCCGGCGCGTCGAGCAGTCCTCCCATGGCGGGCCGGCAGCCCCGGAACGGCCGTCACGCCCTCCCGAGACACGGTTTCCCCGTCCAATGCCGCGCAAAAAGGCCCCTCCCGCGAGCGGAAGGGGCCTTTTTGTCGGATGGTTCCGGACTGGGCGGGAAGAAGCTAGCCCAGGATGCCGTTGCCGCTCTCGCCGGTGCGGATGCGGCGGGCGTCAGAGATGTCCTGGACGAAGATCACGCCGTCGCCTTCCTTACCGGTCTTGGCGCCGGAGGAAATGGCGTCCATGACGTCGGCGACCTTGCCGTCGGCGCAGGCGACTTCCAGGCGCAGCTTCTTGAGCAGGTTTACCTCGACGATGACGCCGCGGTACTGCTCGGTGTAGCCCTTCTGGCGGCCGCAGCCGGCAATGTTGGTGACGGACATGCCATGGATGCCCTTGGCGTACAGGGCCTGCTTGACGGCATTGAGCATTTCAGGCCGGAAATAGGCGGTAACGAGTTTCATATATAATCTCCCGGTATCCCGTGCTTATTCGGTGATGAAGATCTGGAAGCCGCTGTAGGCTTCGGAGCCGTGCTCGGTGATGTCCAGGCCCTTGAGTTCCTCTTCCTCGGTGACCCGGATGCCGACGGTGGCCTTGAGCAGGGAGAAGGTGATGAAACCGGTGCCGAAGGCCCAGATGAACACCGCGCCCACGCCGATGACCTGGGTGATGAACTGGGCCATGCCGCCGCCGTAGAGCAGGCCGGCCACGCCGCCGAAATCCGGGCTGGCGAGCAGACCCACCATCAGGGTGCCGAACGCGCCGCACACGCCGTGCACGGAGATGGCGCCGACCGGGTCGTCGATCTTGAGCACCTTGTCGATGAATTCGACGGACAGGACGACCAGGATGCCGGCGCAAAGCCCGATGATGATGGAGCCCATGGGCGAGACGTTGGCGCAACCGGCGGTGATGGCGACCAGGCCGGCGAGGACGCCGTTAAGGGACATGGAGACGTCGGGTTTGCCGTAGCGGATCCAGGAAGTCATCATGGCGGTCAGCGCCGCGGCGCAGGCGGCCAGGTTGGTGGTCACGGCGATCAGGCCGATGTTGCCGGTGGCGGCGGTGGTGGAGCCGGGGTTGAATCCGAACCAGCCGAACCAGAGGATGAAGACGCCAAGCGCGACCAGCGGCAGGTTATGGCCCTGGATGGCCCGGGAGACGCCGTCGGCGGTGTATTTGCCGATGCGCGGCCCCATGAGCATGGCGCCGGCCAGGGCGATCCAGCCACCCACGGAGTGGACCACGGTGGAACCGGCGAAGTCGATCATGGGCGCGTCGAACTTGGACAGCCAGCCGCCGCCCCAGATCCAGTGGCCGGAGATGGGGTAGATCAGCGCGGTGACCACGAAGCTGACGAACAGATAGGCGATGAACTTGGTGCGCTCGGCGATGGCGCCGGAGACGATGGTCACGGCGGTGGCGGCGAACACGCACTGGAAGAACCAGTAGGTGTAGTTCCACAGGCCGTCAGGGGAAGCGGTATTGGCGTGGGACAGACCGAAGTTGGAAAAGCCGATGAAGCCGCCGATGTCGTCGCCGAACATGAGCGCGTAGCCGATCAGGAAAAAGGCGATGGAGCCGGCGGCGAAGTCGAACATGTTCTTCATGAGGATGTTGCCGGCGTTCTTGGCGCGGGTCAGACCCGTTTCGACCATGGCGAAGCCGGCCTGCATGAACATGACCAGCGTGGCGGCCACGAGCGTCCACATGGTGTTGCCGTCCATGATGGACAGGAACTCGGGTTTGGCGGCCGCGTCCTGGGCCAGGGCCAGCGCGGGCAGGGCCAAAACGGCCAGGGCCGCCATCGCGCCCATTTTGTAGAGATTCCGTCTGTGTGCCATAAACCCCCCTGATCTTAGAAGATGTTGTGATATTGTCGGCCGTAGGCCGCCGCTGCCATGATCGCATCGCGCGGGCCGCTCTCCTCGGCCCCGCGGACCGGTAACCAGCAAAAAGCAGGCCATTTTAATAATATATCGAATTATAATATTTTTTTGGAAACTCGGTCTCGTTTTGCTTCGAGAAGGGTGTCTGAGGGTCGAAAACAACCTACAAATTTGAAACATCCTTCATTTTTGAAGCATACCACGGAAGACACGGAAAAACCGAGGTCTGCTTGGCACAATTTGCCATCTCTGACAAGCAAAAAATAACAATTTTGGAAGAAGAGCGTATCCAGGCTGTCAGGAAGTGGGTCCGTCCGGAAGACCGTGACCGGAGTGCGCGCCCGGTCGTCGAATGCCGGGCATGGCGCGCCTGGGCCAAACCGGGCGTCTCATGGCAAAGCCCGCCGAGAGATGGTCGAGGGTCCCCTTCTTGGTTCTTCGGACGGTCGCAGCGGCATTATTCCGTTCGAGGCCCAGGCAAGGACAAGGCTCACCATGGCTGGTTTTGCAGCCCCCGTTCCGATATGCGATTGTAATCACGGCCTCTCCGGACAATTGACATGTGAGATGATCGACGGGAGTTGTCATTGACAATGATTCTCGTTATCGATATTTTTCCTTCAGCTGGTCATGCGACAAGGAGGCTCTCCCATGACGCAAAATTTGTCCGTTCCCCAAACCGATTTCACTCTCCTCGAGGCACTGGCGATATCCGAAATAGCCTCCCGCGCCGTCTTGGAAAGCACGCGCCTCGGCATTTTCGACGTTCTGGCCGACGTCTCCCTCGCGCCGAGTGAGGTCGCCGCGAAATTCGAATTCCAAGAGGCGAAAACAGAGGCGCTGCTTGCGTTGCTGGCATCCCTTGGCCTGCTCGCCACTGACGCGGGAGCATATCGGGCAACGCCCCTTGCCGCGGAATATCTCAGACATGACTCCCCGTTTTTCATGGGCAAGGGCATGGAGTTGAACCAGCGATTCATCCGGAGCATTGCGACGGATTTCACGGGGTTGTTGCGCGGCACGGCGGACCTGCGCAGTGATACCGACGCGCTTTGGGCGGTGGAGGACACCCTGGAGGGCGCCGAGCAGTTCGCCCGAATCGGCCCCCTGCAGGCAGCCGTGGCCTTCCTCTCCGGTTTGCCGGGGTTCGACCGATGGCGGCGCATGTGCGACGTGGGCGGCAACCACGGCACCTTCGCCATGGCCCTTCTCGACAAAAACCCGCGTCTTCGGGCGGACTTGGTCGATCTGCCGGAAGTGGCCGAGGCGGCGGCCGACCGCATCGCCGCCAGGGGGTATGCCGACAGGATGACCGCCTTTTCCTGTGATCTGCGCAAGACGTCGCTGGAGTCGGAACGATACGATCTGCTGTTCGTCTCCCACGTGCTTTATGGCTTCATGGACAACCTCGCGGACGTGTTGTCCATGTTCCACGCCGCCCTGACGCCCGGGGGGTGGGTTGTCTCCCATCACATGAGCCCCGAAAGCCGTGTTCCCGCCTCCATTGTTCAGGGACGGGAATTCATGACCCGCATGGCCGGCTACTCCACCCATGCCATCGGCCGGGAGTTTCTCGAGAACGTCCTCCGCGAGGTTGGTTTCGACAACATCACCGTGGCGTCGGCGGGGCATCACCAGAGCAGCCTGCTTGTCGCCGGACAAAAAGCGTGAACCGGGCTCTCGATATGGAAAGCCGCGTGGCGGAAGCACCGCACCTGGATCATGGCAATGGCAGGGAAGAGCCTCTCCGGGGCATTCCGGAAACCATGCTCATACCCCTTTGGGCGAAGGCCATGGAGACACTGTCCGCGCGACCCATCGTTCGTGATCCCAAGGCCGTCGAAATGCTCGCGCGCATCGACTACGATTTTTCCAGATTCAACAAGGCGCGCCTCACACAGGTCGGCGTTGCCGTGCGGACAATGCTTCTGGATGATTTTGTGCGCGATTTTCTTCATCGCAACGAAAACGTGGTGGTGATCAATCTTGGGGCGGGTCTGGACACCAGGTACCATCGCCT
Organism: Solidesulfovibrio fructosivorans JJ]; assembly: GCF_000179555.1. Taxonomy (NCBI): domain Bacteria; kingdom Pseudomonadati; phylum Thermodesulfobacteriota; class Desulfovibrionia; order Desulfovibrionales; family Desulfovibrionaceae; genus Solidesulfovibrio; species Solidesulfovibrio fructosivorans. The sequence continues at coordinate 139,354 of NZ_AECZ01000002.1, read as the reverse complement.
GGCTCTCCGCAATGTCTGTTGGTACGACCTGGATCTGCCCGAGGCCATCGCCTGGCGGCGCAGGTTTTTTCCGGAGAATGAAACCTGCCGCTGCATCGCCAAATCCGTCTTCGACCTATCCTGGATGGATGCCGTCGAGGCCAGGGGGCCCTTCTTGCTGATCGCCGAAGGCTTGTTCATGTATTTTCCGGAAGAAAGATTGCGACCGTTGTTCCGGGCGATGGTGAATCGATTCGCTGGTGCCGAAATGCTGTTGGAAATACTGCCGCCCTTCCTTGTAGGCAAGAGCAACAAACATGAATCCGTAAAGATGACGGCCAGCGTACCGGAATTTTTATGGAGCGTTAAAAATGCGAAAGACCTAACGGCATGGCATCCTTGTCTCCAGTTGGTAACGGAATGGAACTATTTTGATTTTTATAAGGAACGTTGGAAATGGTTTGGCTGTCTGGCTAGACTTCCTGGCCTTCGCGGATATTTCGCTTCCCGTATTGCGCATTTGCATTTTGGAAATCATGAGAAAGACTATCCCGGATGATATTCCGCAATGCCAAGCGCCATACGAAAATGCATACCCTTTTTAATAGTATAGTTATACTGGTCATTGTCGCCCCTTTTACGTCGTTGTGACGCCTCCTCCTTTTCTTGCTCCGGCGCACGATCAACAAAGTCCCCGCCAGGGGCGGGGACTTTGTTGGCAGCCTGAAGGCCGCCTTCGGTCGGCCTTTTCAAAAAGGACCGGTTGCGAAGGGATTACAAAATCGGCAGATAGCGCTCGATCTCCCATTCCGTGACCTGGGTCCGGTAAGCGTCCCACTCTGCCTTCTTGTTCTCGATCAGCGCCGCGTGCAGATGGTCGCCGAGCACCTCGCGCATCAGTTCGCTTTTCTCCAGATGGTCCACGGCCTCGCGCAGGCTGCCCGGCAGCGAGGAGATGCCCTTGGCCACCATTTCCTCGTCGGTCATCTTGAAGATGTTCTCCTCGATGGGCGGCTCCAGCTCGTAGCCCTCCTCCATGCCCTTGAGCCCCGCGCCGAGCATGGCCGCGAAGCAGAGGTAGAGGTTGCAGGCCGGGTCGGGGCTGCGCAGTTCGATGCGCGTGGCCGCTTCCTTGCCCGGCTTGTACATGGGCACCCGGATGAGCGCCGAACGGTTGCGCCGGGCCCAGGCGAGGTAAACCGGGGCTTCGTAGCCCGGCACCAGCCGCTTGTAGGAGTTGACCCACTGGTTGGTGATGCAGGCGAATTCCGGGGCGTGGCGCAACAGTCCCGCGATGTAGCTCTTGGCCTCGGCCGAGAGGTGGTAGACGTCGGAGGCGTCGTAGAAGGCGTTCTTCGAGCCCCGGAAAAGCGACTGGTGGCAGTGCATGCCCGAGCCGTTCTCCCCGAACAGGGGCTTGGGCATGAAGGTGGCGTAGCAGCCGTGCTTGCGGGCGATCTCCTTGACCACCACCCGGTAGGTCTGGGCGTAGTCGGCCATGATGAGGCCTTCCTGGTAGCGCAGGTCGATCTCGTGCTGGCTCGGGGCCACCTCGTGGTGGCTGTATTCCACGGCCACGCCCATGGATTCCAGGGCGAAATTGATGTCGCGGCGCACGTCGTTGGCCAAATCGCGCGGCGGGGCGTCGAAATAGCCGCCGTAGTCCAGGATTTGCGGTTGGGTCGAATTGGCGAACAGGAAAAATTCCAGTTCCGGCCCAACATAGTAGGTGAAGCCGAGGTCGGCGGCCTTTTTGAGCATCCGCTTGAGCACGTAGCGGGAGTCGGCGGCAAAGGGCGTGCCGTCGGGATTTTTCACGTCGCAAAAAAGCCGGGCCACCGGACGGTCGGACGGCCGCCAGGCGACGAGCTGAAAGGTGGACGGATCGGGAAAGGCCACCATGTCCGATTCCTGGATCTTGGTGAACCCGGTGATGGAGGACCCGTCGAAGCCCATGCCCTCCTCGAAGGCGTTTTCAAGTTCCCGGGGGGTGATCTGGAAGCTTTTGAGCACGCCCAGAACATCGATGAACCAGAACTGGACAAACGAAACGTTGTAGTCCTTCACGGCCCGCAGCACATCGTCCGCGTTTTTGCAGTGAAATACCGCCATGCCCGATACCTCCTTTGTTTTCTGGCGTTTGGGATCCGGCGAAGCATCCGGTCGGCCGCCCCGGCCCCCGAACATCGGGCCGCGGGCGCGCCTGCCGACACGCCGCCATTTCCCAAAATATCGCAGTCCGGAAGAAGCGTAAAGCGCGGCGAAAAGCCCGGCCGGCCGCGAAAACGCCTTGGTCGCGCCCGGGATTTCTGATAATCGTGACCGTAACTCCCAAAACCCCGGAGGGTCGGTATGCGCATGTCCGAGGAGGCTCCCCCCGCTGCAAGCCTGGATCCTGTCCGTGAGGAAAAACTGGCCATCGTGGCCCTCGTCAACGCCGGCGGCCGCGACGAGGCCGAACGCCGCGCCGACGCCCTGGCCCTGCGGCTGCCGCAGGACGTCTTCGGTTTCAGCGTCTCCGGCACGCTGCGCCTGACCCGGGGCGACGCGGCCGGAGCGGTCGCGCGCCTGACCCGGGCCGCCGCCCTGGCCCCCGACGTCGCGGACATCCGGACCAACCTCGGCCTGGCCCTGGCCGACACCGGCGACCTCGAAGCCGCCGTGGCCTGCTACGACCGGGCCCTGGAGCTCACCCCCGATTCGGTCGCCGCCCTGACCAATCGCGGGGCCGCCCTGGAGGCGGCCGGACGCCACGAGGAGGCGGCCCAAAGCTACCGCCGCGCCCTGGCCCTTGCGCCCGGCCACGCCAAGGCCCACTACAACCTCGGCAACACGCTCAAGGCGCGGGGCCGGCTGGAGGAGGCACTGGCCTGCTACGACCAGGCCCTGGCCGCCGATCCCCAGTACGGCTTCGCCCTGATCAGCCGGGGCATGATCCTGGCCGACCTGGGCCTGCACGCCGAAGCGGCCTCGTGCGCCAAAGCCGCCCTGCATCTGCGCCCGGACCAGCCCGAGGCCCTGGACCTGCTCGCCGGCTGTCTGCTCGCCCAGGAGGCCGACCCGGCCCTGGCCATGGGATATGTCACGCACTCCCTGGCCGTCGGGGAAGGCATCGAGGCCAAGCGGCTTTTTTGCGCCTGTTTGCGCCGCCTGCCGCCCTGGAAGCTGGACGCGGCTGGCCTCGGGATGCTCGGCCGGGCGCTGGCCGGACCGTGGGACCGGCCGGAAATGCTGGCCGGACCGGCGGCGCGCGTGCTGGAGCACGACGCGCAAGTGGGGCCGTGCCTGCGCCGGGCCGTCGCGGCCTGGCCCGAGCCCGTGCCCGCCACGGAACTTTTCGCCCCGGCCGGGGCGGCGGCACTGGCCGCCCATCCGCTGCTCGCCCGGCTCCTTACGGCCGCGCCCATGCCCACCGTGGAGATGGAGCGCTTTTTGACCCTGGCCCGCGCGGCGCTCCTGACCGTCGCGGCCCAGACGCCGCCGGACGACCTCGCCGAGCCGGCCGGGCTGGCCTTTTACGCCGCCCTGGCCCGGCAATGCTGCATCAACGAATACGCCTTCGCCGTCTCGGAGGCGGAAGCGGGGCAAGCCGAAGCGCTGCGGCGCGGGCTGGAAGAGGCTCTCGCCGCCGACCGGCCGCTTCCGGCCCTGTGGGTCGCGGCCGCCGGGGCCTACGGCCTGCTCGGCGCGCTTGTCGGGGCCGACCGGCTGCCCGGTCGCGACTGGCCCGAGCCCCTGGCCGCCGTCGTCGACCAGCAGGTGGGACAACCGGCCATCGAGGCGAGGCTTCGAGAATCCATGGAGCGCCTTACCCCCATCGACGACGAAGTGTCGCTGCGCGTGCGCCGGCAGTACGAGGAAAACCCCTACCCGCGCTGGGTGCGGGTCGCGCCGGTGGACGCGCCCGTGGCCTTCGACGCTTTCATGCGCCGCCGCTTCCCGCTGGTCGCCTATACGCCCCTTGGCCGCGACGACCGCCTCGACGTGCTCGTGGCCGGCTGCGGCACGGGCCAGCATGCCCTGGAGACGGCCCGCCGTTTTCGCGGCGCGGACGTCAAGGCCCTGGACTTAAGCCTCGCCAGCCTCGGCTACGCCAAACGCAAGGCGGCCCAGGCCGGTGCGACAAACATCGCCTTCGCCCAGGCCGACATCCTGCGCCTCGGGGCGCTCGACCGCCGCTTCGACGTCATCGAGGCCTCCGGCGTGCTGCACCATCTGGCCGATCCTTTCGCCGGCTGGCGCACGCTCTTGACGCTGTTGCGCCCGGGCGGCTGCATGCGGCTCGGCTTTTACAGCTCGCTGGCCAGGCGCGGCATCGTGCGGGCCAGGGTCTTTCTCCAGGCCAAGGGCTATACGGCCACGGCGGAGTCCATGCGGCGCTGCCGTCAGGAACTGCTGCGCCTGCCGCCGGACGATCCCCTGCGCCAGGTGCTCCTGTGCGATTTTTTCAGCTTAAGCGGCTGCCGCGACATGCTCTTCCATGTCTGCGAACACACCACCGACCTGCTGGAGATCAAGTCGTTTCTCCACGACAACGGACTGCGGCTTCTGGGCTTCGACCTCGACGCCGCGCCCCTGACAGCCTACCGCCGGCTCCATCCGTCCGACCAGCCGGCAACGAACCTGTCCGACTGGAACACCTTCGAACAACAGTATCCCGATACGTTTATCGAGATGTACCAGTTCTGGGTGCAGAAGAAAAAACGCGCCGGCGTTTGAAAGCGCGTGGATTTCATCCGAAGCATCGTTTAGGCAGCGGCAACGCGGCGCTTCCCGCCGCCGGAGGAACCCATGGCCCAAACCGACCTGTCCGCCGCTTACGCCAGCTTAAGCGGCGATGTCCTGATCGACTCCCTGGTCTGGGAAGGACTGCCCCTTTGGACCGAGGAATCGCCCTCCACAGGGCTGACCGTGACCTACGGCTTCATGACCACGGCCCTGCCGGCGGGCGAAACGGTCGTCGACTTCGCCCCCCTCGACCTCGGACAGCAGGCGGCCGTGCGGCTCGTCTACGCCACGGCCGAACCGCTGACCGGACTCCATTTCGTGGAAACGGCCGACGTTTCCGGCGCCGACGTGGCCTTCGGCACGGCGGACATCGCCGATCCCGGCACCCTGGCCCTGACGAGCACGAACGAGGTACTCATCGCCGCCGACGACGGCACGACCACCATCGACCGCCAGGATTACGTCTACCTGGACAACGCCGAGTGGGGCGGGACGTTGGCCGACGCGCGGCCGGGGACGCTCGGCTACGAGACCATCCTGCACGAGATCGGCCACACCCTGGGCCTCGACGACACGGCCTACACGCAAACCCTGCCGGATATCCTGGACAACACCGACTACACGGTCATGTCCTACAACGAGACCGACACCTACAAATCCATGTTCGGCGTGCTGGACATGCAGACCTTGCAATACCTGTACGCGGACTCGGGTTCGATCGTGGGCTTTGGCGTGATTCCGGTTATGGCCTGGCCGGGGACGCCGTCCAGCGCCGCCCTCGGCCAGACGCTGGCGGCGGGATAACGGGGCGCTACTGCTTGCGGGAGGGCGCGGCGTCCCGGTCGTCCGCCGCGTTGTCCGGCCGGACGGCCGCCGCCCGGCCCAGGGCGCTTGCCGCCTCCGGGGGCAGCGGCTTGCCGTAGAGCCAGCCCTGGGCCAGATCGCAGCCGGCCAGGGACAAGAATTCGTGCTGCGAGGCCGTTTCCACGCCCTCGGCCACAACCTCCAGGCCCAGACGCTGGAACAGCGCGATGAATCCCGAGACCATGGACCGGGCCCGCACGTCGTATTCCAGGCTTTTGATAAGCGATTTGTCGAGCTTGACGATGTGCACCGGGTATTCCACCAGCACGCTTAAGGACGAATAGCCCACGCCGAAGTCGTCCACCGCGATGCGGAAGCCGCTGACGATGAGCCGTCCCAGGATGACTTTGGCCGCCTGGGGGTCGGCGATGATCATGGATTCGGTGATCTCGAGCACCACCGTGGCCGGGTCGACCTCGGCCGCCCGGGCCCTGTTGATGAGGTCCTCGACGAAATCCTCGTCCTGGAACTGGTTGCGCGAGATATTGATGGCAAGGCGTATGGAGCTTCCCTCCTCGCGCCACCGCCGCAGACGGGCAAAGGCCATGTCCAGCACGAGCCGGCCGATGGGGATGATGAGCCCCGTTTCCTCGGCCAGGGGAATGAACCGATCCGGCGGGACCATGCCGTCCGGACGCATCCAGCGGACCAGCGCCTCGAAATGTTCGGCCACGCCCGTGGCCATGGACACGATGGGCTGGTAGCGCAGAACGAACGCCTTCTCCTCGATGGCCCGCTTGAGGTTGTTTTTGAGTTCGAGGCGGGCCTTGGCCTCCTCGGCGATGGCGGGCTCGAAAAAACGGACCCGGCCGCCGCCCTCGGACTTGGCCAGGTACATGGCCGTGTCGGCGTTGCGCATGAGCGCGTCCGAATCCCGGCCGTCGGCCGGAAAAAGGGCCACGCCGATGCTGGCCCCGACCTCGATGGCCGCGCCCTCCACCTTGAGGGGCCGCGACGCCGCATCGACGAGCTTCTCGCCCAGGCGCGCCGCCACCGCCGGGTCCGTGGTCTCGCGCAAAATCACCGTGAATTCGTCGCCGCCCATGCGGGCCAGGGTGTCCTCGTCGCGCAGGCAGGCGCGCATGCGCCCGGCAATGAGCGAAAGCACCTGGTCGCCCACGGAGTGGCTTAAGCTGTCGTTGATGTATTTGAAGTTGTCGAGGTCGAGAAAAAGCAGGGCAAAGCCGCGCGAACGCCGCGTGCCGATGGAAATTTCCCGCTCCAGCCTGTCCAGGAACAGGGCCCGGTTGGGAAGCGCGGTCAGGGCGTCGGAATAGGCCAGGTTTTTCAGGAGCTTTTCGGTGGCCTTGTCCTTGGTGACGTCGGAAAAGACCAGCACCAGATGGCTGCCGGCGTCGTCGTCGAGGGGCAGAGCGTTTATGGACAGGCGCAGCGGCAGCGTCTTGCCCGAGCGCGACCGGCCCGGGCATTCGCCCGACCAGGCGGAGCGCCGGGTGAGGCCGTCCAGCATGGCCCGGTGAAGGGTCGCGTCGTGGGCGGCTAGAAAGGTCTCCCGGGCGCAGCGCCCGTGCAGCTCGCCGGCGGCGAATCCCGTGATGCGCAGGCAGGCGGCGTTGACCTCCAGCACCGTCAACCGGCGGTCGGTGATGACCATGGCCGCGTCCGTGGCCTCCACCGCGGTTTTAAAAAGGAGCAAGCGCTTTTCCGCCAGCCGGCGCTGGGCGTTTTCCGTCTCCAGCTCGTCGTTGGCCCGCTCGAGCTGCCGGGTGTGCTGGTTGATCTCGCCGAGCAGCGCATTGTAGGCCGCGACCACCTGCCCGATCTCGTCCCGGCTGGTCCAAGGCAGGGGTTCGCGCCGGCCGGTGGCATGGCTGCGGGTCAGCGCGTCGCGAAGACGCCCCAGCGGCATGCCGATGCGCCAGCGCACGGCCCATACAAGCCCGGCGGCCAAAAGCACGATCAGCGCGGCCGCAGTCGGCAGGTCGGCTTCCCGCCGGCTGGCCAGCCCCTGGCGGATGCGACCGTCGTGATAGGCGGCCTCCAGCCGGCCGACGGCGTAGGTCTCGCCCCCGGCATGATGGATGAGGTTCCGCCTGGCCGTAAGGATCCGCACGCCCGGTCCCGGGTCCGCGCCCGAATGGGCCACGAGCGTCCCCTTGGCGTCGTAGAGCCGGATCCATTGCAGGTCCGGGTTCTGGGCATAGCTGCGGAAAAGCCGGTCGATGGTGGCCTGGTCGAATTCCCAGACCGGGGCCTCGAGTTCGGCGGCCTGGGCGGTGAGCAGGCTGTCCAGGCGGGTTTTGAGGTCCTCCTGGGCCTGCCGGGCGAACCGGGCCGTAAAGACCAGATACATGATCGCGGCCACGGTCAGGGCCACGGCCAAGGCCGGAAGCAGGACCCTGGTGGCCAGCCCGAGGTATGGACGGTTACCGAAAATCGCCATGCTCGTGTCGTATCCTCGACCTTCGCGCATGCCCTTTTGACGCGACATGCCCGTGAAATGTCGTTTATAAAACGCCCCCACCCTCTGGGCGCGGCGTCACATGTTCGCCTGCATCGCCAGGAGCCGGCGCAGTTGTTCCTCTATGGTTTCGAGCCGTTTTCGTCTCATCTCCCGGTCCGGGCCGCTCGTGGAGGCAAGGCGGAGCTTTTCGCGGTACAGTTCGATGATGCGGACGGGCGTGAGCTGGCTGTTGTCGGAGGCTTCGAAGCCCGACCGGCTGAGCGCGGCCAGGATCTTCCGCTCGTGGGCCAGTCGCGTCGCCGGTTTGTCCGGGGCGGCCCGGCCGTAACCCAGGAAAAAGGCCCGGATGCGGTCCTTGAGCCCGGCCGGAAGATCGGCCCGCCAGACGATGGGGTCCGAGGGAATGGGCGGCGAGGTCCAGATGGTCACGACATCCCGGGCGAACCCGGGATAGCGCTGCCGCTGGCGCGCCAGATCGACGCTGTTGCCGGTGGCGACGTCGAGGCGGCCGGTGCCCACGCCGAGGAAATTCTCCTCGTGGTTGCCCGAAACCACCCGTTTGAACACGGCGCGCGGGGAGATGCCCCGGGAGGCGAACAGATAGTAGGCCGGCACGGCGTGGCCGGAAGTGGAATTGGGATCGCCGTCGCCGAAGGTGAGCCGCCCCGCCCGGGCGAAAACGGTCTCGACGTCGGCCAGCCCGGAATCCCGGCGCACGAGCAGATGGGAGTAATATTCGGTGCGCCCGGCCGGGTCGACGCTGCGCAGGGCGACCTCGCCGCCGGCCCGGTCCACGGCCTCGATGGCCGACTTGTTGCCGAGCCAGGCCACCTGGACGCGGCCGGCGGCCATGGCCCAGATCACGCCGGCATAGTCGTCATAGATCCTGGGCGAGACGGACTCCCCGAGAAAGGCGGACAGGTCGGCCAGAAGCGGCCGCCAGGCGTCGAGCAGCGTCTGCGAGGCGGAAGTCGCAATGATGCCGAAGCCAAGCCCCGCCGCATCGGCCAGAGCCGCTCCCCCGCGGCACGACAGCAAAATCAGAAGGGCCAGCAGACCCGCAAACGGCATTTTCCCACGCATGACTTTCCGAGGCTATCCGAAAAACTCCGATCATCACAGGCGACGCGAATTTGTCAATGAAATGTCACCGGCCCTTGCCGCCGCCGACGGGCTTTTTCCCGGATTCGGGCTTAGGAAAAGCGCAGACCGTGCGCGCCCGGGGCGTTTTGGGGAGGGAGCGTGAACCAGCAACTCTTCGATTCCTCGATCATGTTCAAGCACATGCTCGAACAAAACAAATCCCTGGCCGGCAAGGTGCCCCAGGTCCGGCCGCGCCTGGCCTCGCTTCTGGAATGCACCGGCAACCTCCTGGAAGGCGACCTGGCCATCTTGACCTTGCAGGTGGCGGATTTTCACCTGAAGTACTCCGGCATCGGCATGGAAGCGGGACTGGCCTGCCTGCGCGCCTGCCTGGACGAAGCCATCGAGCGCTTCGCCGCCATCTACCCCGAAGGCGCGCTGCACTTCATCCAGGAAGCCTCGCCCGGGGACTACGTGCTGCTTTTCGAGCACGACGGCAGCGATCCCGACGAGCTGTTTTTCCTCTACCTGGCCTACCGGGCCGCCGTTACCGGGGCGGCCATCGAGCGGATGCGGCTGGTGTGCGGCGAAGAGATCGACCTGCGCGTGGGCTTCGCCCGGCTGGAGCCCGACCGGGACATGTCCCAGACAGCCGTTCTTTTCGCCGCCGTGTGCAAGGCCAAGCGGCTGGCCCAGCAAAAAATCGACGCGACGGCCTTCCCCTCCCCGGCGGAAATCAAGACCCTTTTCGCCCAGGGTTTCACGGGCGTCGTCTACCAGCCGGTGGTCGACCTGGCCACCGGCGCGACCTCCGGCTGGGAAGCCTACGCCCGAAGCGGCTCCGGCATCCCCATCCAGGACGCGTTGCGGCTTTTCGAGCTGCTCGGCTCCACGGACAAGGCCCTGGAGGTGGAACAATGCCTGTGGCGCCAGGCCGTCTCCGGCGTCGGGCGGCTCAATCCCCGGCAAAAACTCTTCTTGAACGTCGGCCCCGCGAGCCTGTCCGGCCACGACCGCCAACCCCGCGAGTTCGCCCGCCTTGTCGGCGAGTACAATCTCGAACGCAACCAGATGGTGCTCGAATTCTCCGAACGCCTGTCCATAAGCGAGTTGGCCGCCCTGCCGGACATCCTCGACACCTACCGCGACCTGGGTTTCCTGACCGCCATCGACGACGTGGGCGCGGGCCAGTCCAACATGATGCTTTTGGCCCGGCTGCGCCCGGATTTCTTCAAAGCCGACATCACCCTGACGAGCGACATCGAATGCAACCCCTTCAAGCGGCTGATGGTCGAAACCCTCGTGCTCATGGCCGAAAAGATCGGGGCCAAGGTCATCGCCGAGGGCGTGGAAACCGATCTGGCCTTAAGCTCCCTCGTCTCCATGGGCGTCCACGCCGCCCAGGGCTACTACCTCGGCGCGCCGGCCTATCCCAAGCCCGAGGGCGGCATGCCCATACCGCCGAAAGCCAGCTTTGGCCACGCCAACGTCGGAGACTGGAAATGCTCCTCCCCGGTGGGCGACCTGCTGGCCCCGTGCCTGGAGGTGGACACGGAAAAACGCGTGGGCGACGTCAAGGCGCTTCTGGCCGACAAGCCGGCCATGTGCAGCGTGGTGGTGGTGGAGGGCAAGGCCCCGGCCGGGCTGCTCATGAACTACAATCTGGACAAGGCCCTGGCCTCCAAGTTCGGCGTGGACCTCTACCACAGGAAACGCATCACCCGGCTCATGGACGCAAGCCCGTTGTGCGTGGATTGCGACACGCCCATCGAGGAGGCGGCCCGGCTGGCCATGAACCGCGTGGCCACCAAGATTTACGACGACATCGTCATCACCCGGGACGGCGAGCTGTGCGGCACCGTGTCGGTGCAAAAAATGCTCGACACCCTGGCCAAGGTCCAGGTGGAGCTGGCCAAGGGCTCCAATCCCCTGACCGGGCTTCCCGGCAACGTGGCCATCGAACAGGAATTCCAGCGCCGGGGCCGGGAAAAACTGCCCTGCTCGATGATGTACGTCGACCTCGACAACTTCAAGGTCTACAATGACGTCTACGGCTTCAGCCAGGGCGACAAGGTCATCCTGCTCACCTCGCAGGTCCTGCGCGAGGCCGTCGCCCGCCAGGGCTCGCCCGGCGATTTCGTGGGCCACGTCGGCGGGGACGACTTCGTGGTCATCGCCGCCCGCGGCGCGGCCGACGCCGTGGCCGACGCCGTGGTCGCCGCCTTCGCCGCCGAGGTCCCCAGGCTCTACACCCCGGAAGACCGTGAGCGCGGCTACATCCGGGGCAAAAGCCGCGACGGGGTGGAAAAGGATTTTCCCTTCATCACCCTGTCCATCGGCATCCTGGAATGCCTGTTCGCCACGCCCATCACCTTCGAGGACTTGAGCCACCGGGTGGCGGAAGTGAAAAAGTTCGCCAAATCCCGGGCCGGCAATTCCGTGGTCCGCGACCGCCGCGCGCCCCTTGGGGCGCTTTAGAAGGGAAGAAGATGCGGGAGGGGAACCCTTTTTGAAAAAAGGGTTCCCCTCCCGCGCCCTCCCCTCCCAAAAACTTTCAACGGTGATATACTGTTATCGGGAAAAGTCTTTGGGGAGGGGGTCCTGGGGGACTCCTTTCGTAAGACAAGGGGGCCCCCCGGGTACGCGCCGCGTCCCTTTCCGCGCCGATGCTCCTTGCTTCCAGGGCCCTTGGCCCGTACACTTCCGTGGCGTGCCAGTCACGCCACGACCATGGTCGAAGACGACAAAATACTCGAACTTTTCGCCGAAAGCTGCCTGGAGCAGCTCAGCGGCATCGAAGCGGCCATCCTCGACCTGGAATCCGCCGGTCCGGACGCGCTCGGCCCCAAGGTGGCGGCCGTGTTTCGCGCCGCCCACACCATCAAGGGCGACGCCGGGGCCGTGGGGGCCGCGAACCTGGCCGAGCTCGCCCATGCCGTGGAATCGGTCCTCGACGCCGTGCGCGAAGGGCGGCTGCCCGTCACCCGGGGGCTCATCGGCGAGCTTCTGGCCGTTTTCGACGTGATCAAAACCATGGTCGAGGCCCCCGTGGCCGGGAGCCGCCGCGACGTGGCCCCGGAAATGGCCCGTATGGCCGCCCTGCTCGAACAACACGAACAGCCCCCCGCGCAACCGTCGCAACCCGTCGAAGAGACGGCCCCGGGCGAGGCCAAGGCCGACGAGCGCATCCGCAAGCTGGCCATCGACGCCCGGGAACTCGACATCCTGGTCGACCGCGTGGGCGAACTCGGCATCGCCCAGGCGAGGCTGGCCGCCCTGTCCGCCCGCCGCCCGGACGAGGAGCTGCGCGACGTGGCCGAGGAGGTGGAGCGGCTGGCGGCGCTTTTGCGCGACCAGGTGCTGGGCCTGCGTCTTTTGCCCATCAAGATCAGCTTTCCCAAATACCGCCGGCTGGTGCGCGACACCTGCGCCACGCTCGGCAAGGACGCGGAGCTGGTCATGGACGGCGAGAACACCGAGCTTGACAAGGCCGTCATCGAACAGCTCAATACGCCTTGCATCCATCTGCTTCGAAACGCCGTGGACCACGGCATCGAGCCGCCCGACGCCCGGCAGGCCCTGGGCAAATCCCGGCGCGGGACCATACGCCTGGCCGCCCGCCAGGACGGCAACGACGTGGTCATCGCCATCGCCGACGACGGGGCGGGCATCGACGCCGCCAAGCTGTGGCGCAAGGCCGTGGCCGCCGGGCGCATTCCCCCGGACCGGCCCTATGATGCGCACGCCGCTCTGGAGCTGATTTTCCTGCCGGGCCTGTCCACGGCCGACCGGGTGGGCGCGGTATCGGGACGGGGCGTGGGCATGGACGCCGTGCGCGAGGGCATCGACGCCCTGCGTGGCCGCATCGAGGTGGCCTCGACCCCGGGGGCCGGGTCCGTCTTCACCATCCGCCTGCCCGTATCCCTGGCCATCATCGACTGTCTGGAAGTGCGGCTGGGGGCGGAAACGTATTACCTGCACCTCGACTATGTGGAGGAGTGCCTGGAGCTGCCGCCGGCGACGGCCATGCACCGGGGGCGGGGCGTGATGGAACTGCGCGGCGAGCCCATGCCGCTGGTGTGCCTGCGCCATTTTTTCGGCCTGCCCGGCCCCACGCCGGAGACCTCCCATGTGGTCACGTTGCGCCGCGACGAAGGCCGGGCAGGACTCGTGGTCGACGGGGTGGTCGGGCGCAAGCAGGCGGTGCTCAAGCACCTGGGGCGGGCGCTCGGCAAGGTGGCCGGCGTGCTCGGGGCCACGGTCACCGAGGACGGGGACATGGCCCTGGTGGTGGATGTCCCGGGCCTGCTGCACGCCGCGCTGGCCGAGGACAAGGGCACGGGCGACAACGCCGCCGCAACGGGAATTTCATGACTCTGTCGGCCCGGCTAGACGGATAACGGACCTCGAAGACACGACACGAAAAAAACGGAGGGTGACCCATGCCTCGCGCCCTGATCGTCGACGACAGCCGCTACCAGCGCTATCTTATCATCCAGGCCCTGGGCGACCGCTTCACGTCGGACGAGGCCGCCAACGGCCGCGAGGCCCTGGCCATGTTTCAGGCCGCCCGAAAAAAAGGCCAGACCTACGATCTGATCGTCATGGACATTCTCATGCCCGAACTTTCCGGCCACGACGCCCTGGCCGGCATCCGCCGCCAGGAAACCGCCGACGGCATCGCCGAGGAACGCCGCACGCCGGCCGTCATGCTTTCCAGCCTCGACGATCCGGGCAACATGCTGCGCGCCCAGTTCGAATCCGGAGCCCAGGCCTACGTCACCAAACCCTTCACCCCGAAGACATTGCTCGAAGCCCTGGCCAGCCTCGGCCTTGCCGACAATCCGCTCGAGGCCGATGACTTCGAAAACGATCCCCCCCATGCAAGGCCTTCTAGATAGATTTCCCGGCCATAACGTGGCCTTCCTCAACGTGGCCCAAGGCGGACTCTACGAGCGGCCGACCATGGCCCATACCGTGCTCGGGTCCTGCGTGTCCGTCACCTTCTTCGCGCCCAGGCACGGCCTGGCCGCCATCTTTCATGCCCTGCTGCCCAGGGCGGCGGAATATCGCCTTCAGGGCGCGGAGGGCACGCCCTACAAGTTCGTGGACTCGGCCATCACCACTATGGTCCACCGGCTCACCTATCGCGGCGTGCCGCTGCACCATATCGAGTGCAAGGTGTTCGGCGGCGCCTGCGCCCTTTTCGCCGACGAGCTTTCGGTCGGGCGGCGCAATGTGGAGATCGCCTTCGCCACCCTGGCCGAACTGGGACTGCGGGTGGCCGCCTCCAACGTGGGCGGCGAGCGCGGCCGCAAGATCGTTTTCGCCTCGACCACGGGCGAGATCTTCGTGCGCATGCTCGGCAAAGACAACGGCAGGCCCGCCTGCAAGTATCCCCACGAAAAAAGGTCCTAGCTCTTGCCGCAACCGTCTTTTTCCGCCGATTGCGCTCCCCGTCGCCTTCTTGCCGCCCTTTGCGCGGCCCTTGGCTGCGTCCTGCTGGCGGCCGCGACGGCCTTTGCCGCCGCCTGTCCCGGTGCGGGGGAAACCGCCGACGCCAAGGCTCTGGTCGCGGCCGCGACAGCCCTTCTTTCCGCCGCGCCCCGCGACGTTCCCGGCGCGGCCGCCTGTCTGGAGGCGGCTTACGGCGCCGGCGACCCCGGCGCGGCCGTGGTCCGTGGGCAGCTCGCCCTGGAAGGCGCGGACGGGACGCCCGATCCCACCCTGGCCGTTGCCTGGTTTTTCCGGGCCGCCCGGGCCGGATCGCCACAGGGCTATCTGGCCGTCGGGCAGGCCCTGCTTGCCGGCCGGGGCGTCCCGGCCGATCCGTACTGGGCCTACTGGCACCTGGGCCGGGCCCTGCGCCTGCCCGGACTTTCGCCGGGTGAGGCCAAGGCCGCCAGGGACGCCGCCGCCACGGCGGCTCGGGAACTCACCCCGGCCCAGCGCGCCACCCTCGACGCCAACCTGGACGGCAGGGCCGCGCCATGACCTTTGCCGACAGCCACGCGCCGCGTCGCGCCTTTTCCCTCGGGCCCGACTGGGCCCTTATCGCCGGCCTGACCCTCGTCGGGCTGTGGCTGCGGCTCTACGCCCTGGATGTGGTGGGGCTGTGGTGGGACGAATTCGTGACGCTCGGCCGGGCCTCCTGGCCGCTTCGCGACATGCTGCCGTCGCTGGCCTTCGAGGGGCCGAGCGACGTGAGCCTCGACTCCTCGCCGCCGCTTTTCCACCTGCTCGTGCACGCAAGCCTCGTCCTCTTCCCAGCCACGGACTGGGCGGTGAAGCTCCCGAGCGTCATCGCCGGCACCCTGACCATCCCCGTGGTCTGGTTGCTCGGCCGGCGGCTTTTTTCCAACACCACGGCCATGGCCGCCGCGACCCTCTGCGCCCTGTCGCTTTTCCACATCCACTATTCGCGCGAGGCCAGGCCCTACGCCCTCTACCTGCTTTTCGCCCTGCTCGGGCTCTATTTCCTGTCCCGGGCCCTGGCCGCGACCGGCCGGCGGCGCGACTGGATCGGCTTCACCCTGGCCAATATCCTCATGTTTTACGCGTCGTACCTGGCCGCGGCCACGTTTTTCGCCGAAGGGCTCATCGTGGCGGCAAGGGCGGCCCTGCTGTGGCGACGCGAGCGGCGGGCGGCCCTGCGGCTCCTGGCAAAAGCGGCCTGTTGCGCCGTGGCGGTCTTCGCGGCCTACCTGCCCTGGCTGCCGGCCCACATCTTCCAGGTGCGCACCATCCATGCCGACGGCCCCACAGGCGACCGTTTCGATTCGGCCGGATTCGCCGCCGTGCTCAAGGCCTTCGCCGCCGCCTACTACCAGGGCGGCGCGCCCTGGCCGGCCTTTCTGGCCGTGCTGGCCGGCGTCGGGCTTGCGCGCCACATCGCCATGGGCCGGCTGCGGCCCCTTTGCGCCCTCGGAATATGGTCCCTTTGCGCCCTGGGCATGGCCGCCGCCCTGCCCACGCAAATCCATGTCTCCATCCGCTATCTGGTCAATATCTTCTTTCTCTATGTCTACCTGGCCGCCGGCGGCATCGAGGCCGTATGCGCGCTGTTTCGCCGCCTGTCCGCCAAAAGCGTCACGGCCTTGGCCGTGCTTCTGGCCGCGGCCTGCTCCATGCCCACCTTCGAGACGCTGCCCATCTACGTGAAGCGCGACAGCCCGAGCATCAAAAGCGTGCTGGCCGACCTGATCGCGGCCAAGGACAACGTGGATTGGCTGTTTTACTACCGCAACCGGCACCTGAAGATCGTCGCCGACTGGTATCTGCGCGGCGCGTTCCGCACAGCCGCCGCCCTGCCCGACCGCCGCTACCGCCGCTTTTTCCTGCTCACCCCGGACGACCTCGTGCACAAACGGCCGCTTGCCGGCCTCGTGCCCGTGGCCAAGAGCTTCTGGGCCGACAGCGCCAAAGGCGGCGTGGTCAACCGGTCCCCCCTGCCCCTGGACGTCCCCTACGCCGCCGACTTCGCCGATCTGTCCTTTTTCGCCGACGTCTACAGCGCCGACAACATGGCCCCGGACCTCGGCTACGCCACCCTGGCCCTGTACGATTGCCGCATTCCGGGTCGGGCCGTTTTCGCCTTCGCCGCCCCGCCCGGCTTTGGGCAGGCCAAGGCGCGGGCCACGGTGGATTTCTCCCTGCGCCCGGGCAAGGCCTCCCTGCCGGAAACCACGGCCACGGTGGCCGTGGGCACGGACCCGAACGCCCTGGTCACGGCGGCCACGGTCCGGGCGGCCGATTTCGCCCCGGGCACGACGCATAAGCGCCTCACCGTGGACTTGCCCGCTCCGGACCCGGCCACGGGGCTTGTCTACATCGCCCTCGGCCTCGACCCCGGCCATGTGGACGGCGCGCTGGAATTCGCCGGCCTGCGCCTCGCCCCGCCGGCCTCGCCCCCCACGCTTGCCGTCAGGCCGGTCTGGGAGCGCCGGGCAACGGCCATCGCGGCCAACACCCGGGTGCTGCCGGGCCTCGACGGCGCGGCGGTCCTCGGCGGGGAGACGCTCTTCGGCTTCGCCGACACGGACCGGCCGGACCTGTCGCTCGGCGGCCCCGAGGCCCTGGCCGCCTATCTGGCCACCTACCCGGACGACGCGCCGGTCGCGACCCTGACCGACGCCGCCGGCAATATCCGCGCCCGATACTTCGACCCCGGCCTGCGCCACCCCTTCACCAGCGTATCGTCCGCACCGCGCCCGGTCCTCCCCGGCTTCGGCCGGGCGATCACCGCCAGGGGCCTTGTCGCCTCCGGAGACCTCGCCGGCCAGACGGTCCGCGTCGGGAAAACGCGCCTCACCCTGCCGGTCGCCGCCCCGGCCGGATCGAAGCTGCTCCTGGACGCCGACGGCAAAGGGCTGGTCCACTTTTCCCCGGGCTTCGACGCGCCGCTTTCCGCCCTGCTCTCCCAGACGCTCCTCGACCACGCCGTGGCCGCCGTGCCGGGCTCGCCCGCCCTTACCTGCGCCGGCGACGCGCCGTGTTTTCTGACCTACGCCGTGACCGCCGCCCCCGGCGCCGCCCCCATCACCGGCTTTCGCCTGGCCTGGTATCCGCGCGTCTTGACCGACGGCACGGGACACAACCGCGTGCGCGCAACCTATTCCACGGACGGCGCGACATACCACGTGCTTGGAGAGCTGCGCAGCGCGGGGGATTTTTTCTGGTACGGCGGCAAAATGCGCATGGCCCGGGAGGTGCGCCTGCCCCATCCGGCGGAAAAACTCTACGTGCGCTTCGCCCTGTCCGGCGGCGGGGCGCAACTGTGGAGCGCCCCCGGAACACGGCTCAGCCTGGACGTGGGCCTCGCGAACACGGGATTCGCCGGACTGCCCCTGCCCGCAAGCGTGGTCCCGGCCCAAAGCGACGGCCCGAACGCCTGCGCCGTGCTGCCCACCCGCGAACCGCCGCCCCTGGGCTGGCCGCTTCGGGAACGCATGTAATGGAGTCGGGGGGAGAAGAGCCGGGGGGAAACCTTTCTGAAGAAAGGTTCTCCCCCCGGGCCCCCTTTCCAAAGACTTTTAATAATTACAATATGATATCGCTATCATACCGGTCACCGTTAAACGTTTTGGGGAGGGGAGAGCGCGAGAGGGGAACCCTTTTTTCAAAAAGGGTTCCCCTCTCGCACCCTCTTCGCCATCCTCCCCCCCGGCAAAGGTTGACAGACACCCCGATTTCGGGATTAGTGCCTCGTTTGGCCGCGTCACTGCATGCGGCGCATTCCGCCGTTTCATTTTCGATCCGGCGACCCCCTGGAGCGACAACCCATGATGCACGGAAAAAAAGTGGTGGTGGTCATGCCCGCGTACAATGCGGCCTCCACCCTCGAACGCACCTATGACGAAGTCCCCAAGGACATCGTCGACGAGGTCATCCTCGTCGACGATTGCAGTCGGGACAACACCATTGAGCAGGCGCAAAGGCTTGGCCTGCGCTGCTTCCGCCACGAACAAAACTGGGGCTACGGACGCAACCAGAAGACCTGCTACGCCGAGGCGCTCAAGACCGGCGCCGACGTGGTCATCATGGTCCACCCCGACTACCAGTACACGCCGAAGATCATCCCGGCCATGGCCAATCTGGTGACCAGCGACGAATACGACGCGGTCATCGCCTCGCGCATCCTCGGCGGCACGGCCCTTCGCGGCGGCATGCCTCTCTACAAATACGTTTCCAACCGCTTCCTGACCTTGAGCCAGAACCTGCTGCTCGGGGCCAAGCTCTCGGAATACCACACGGGCTACCGGGCCTTCTCCCGGAAGGTGCTGGAAACCCTGCCGCTTTGGGAAAATTCCGACGACTTCGTCTTTGACAACCAGATGCTGGCCCAGACCATCTACTTCGGCTTCCGCATCGGCGAGGTGTCCTGCCCGACCAAGTACTTCGAGGAGGCCTCGTCCATCAACTTCCGCCGCAGCTGCACCTACGGCCTCGGCGTGCTGGCCACCTCTGTCCAGTTCCGCCTCCAGAAGTGGGGCCGCAAAAGCTACCCCATCTTCGACAAGAACGGCCGCAGCCTGTCTAGCCCCACTCCCCCGTACTACAAGGACGAGACGACGAACGGCTCCTGTCAGGCCAGCTGAACGCCGGCCCGGCGAGCTCTTTGAGCGTCGTCCCGCGCACGTCGAAGGTCCGCCGCAGCCAGCCGGCGAAGCGGCGGACCTTCGCCAAAAACGCCTCCACCGCCGCCTCGTCCGGAAAATGCGGGCTGGCCCCGGGCAAAAGCTCCGAGGAATGCCAGAACAGGGTGATCGCCCTGCCGCCGCGCCGGACATGGGTCCGCACGGCCAGCCGCATGGTGGCCTCGGGCATCCAGACCGGATTGACCCCGAGCGTGGCGGTTTTCATGAATCCCCCGAGCACAGCGTCCCCGGCTTTCCGGGGCAACCGCCCGGCCAAGGCATGGGCCAGTCGCGGCGTTCCCGGCACCAGCGGCACCTGGGTGGTCGGCGCTTCGAGCAGTTTTTTGCCCTCCGGCCCGGCCGGACGTAGCCAGTACGGATCGGCCGGGGCCAGGAAATGGTCCGGCCCGCGCGGCACATGGCGCAACGGGGCAACGCTCGAATCGACCAGGAAACCGGCCTCGGGCAGCACGGCCATGGCCCGCTTGAAAAGGTTCCACCGGCCCATGCGGAACGATACGGCCGGGGCCCCGGCAAAGGCGGCCACGGCCCGCTGGAGCGTCGCCAGCTTGTCCCGGAAGACGTCCAGGGGCATGACGGCCGTGGATACCGGCTCGGGCCAGGGCATGTCCGGAAAGGGCGGCGTGTTCCAGGGATGCAGATGCGCCCCGATCTCGCCGCCGAAGCGGGAGACGAGGTCGCGAATCGTCTCGCCGCTGGCCGGGTCGACGGCCACCGGATAATCGCACAGAAACGTGAGCGGCAGGCCGAAGTCCCGGGGCAGGAAGCCCAGCTTTCGCAGCCGGGGGATATTGGACAGCCCTCCCCCCTCCCGAGGGTAGGAACCGGAAAAGAGTCCCTCTTCCTCGACATCGAGGCTCATCACGACCGCAAGCGGCTTTTTGACCATGTGGTGTACGCTCCCGGCGGCATGGTAGCGGCGAGCCGAAAAATGTACAGTCCGTTTTCCAGGGCCGGCGCGGCCCGGCCCGCCTTCCTTGACAATCGCGCGGAATACCTATCTCAAAGAGACAAACAGGCCGCCCGTGCGCGCCTCCCGGGGCCATGCCATGAACACAAGCCTTCCCCTTGCCGCCCTTGCCGCGGGCATGATTCTGGCCGAGCCGGTGTGCCGGCGGGACGGCACGCTGCTTTTGCCGGAGCAAACCGTTCTGACCGAACGGCATCTGCGCCTGTTCCCGGTCTGGGGCGTCGGCGCGGCCACGGTCTGCCGCAGCGAGGACGCGGAGCAGTTTCCAGCGTCCGAAATCGCGCCGGAGACCACGCCGGACAGCCAGGCGATCGAGGAGGCCAAGGAACTCCTGCTCCCGCGTTTCGTCCATGCCGACCTCGCCCATCCGGCCATGGCCGCGCTCTACGACCTGAGCCTGGCCCGGGCGGCTAGGACACTCGTCTGCCGGGGCCCGGCCAGCTTGTCCCTGCCCGGCCCGATACCGGCGGACCTGCTGCCGCCCGCGCCGGAAACGCCGGCGCCCGGCCCCATGGCCATCATCGAATCCGACCCCAAGCTCACCTCGTTGCCCGACGTCTTCGTGCGCATAAACGAGGTGTTAAACGACCCCAACAGCACCTCCCGGGAGGCGGCCGACGCCCTCGGCAAGGACACGGGCCTGGCCGCCAAGCTCCTGCGCCTGGTCAACAGCGCCTTCTACGGCTTCCCGGTCAAGGTGGACACCCTGTCGCGCGCCGTGACCATCGTCGGCAGCCGCCAGCTCACCACCCTGGCGCTCGGCATCTCGGTCATCGCCATCTTCAAGGACCTGCCAAGCGGGCTCGTGGACATGCGCGCCTTCTGGAAGCACAGCGTCGGCTGCGGCGTGATCGCCTCGACCCTGGCCGGCCCCGAGGCCGGGCTCGACGTGGAGCGGCTGTTCGTGGCCGGACTCCTCCACGACATGGGCCGGCTGGTGCTCTACCGCAACGTGGCCCGCCACGCCGCCCACGCCCTCGCCCTGGCCCGGCGGGAAGGCATCCTGCTGCGCGAGGCCGAGAAACGCCTCTTCGGCTTCGACCACGCCACCCTCGGCGGCATGCTCCTGCGCAAATGGCGCTTTCCGGAAAGCCTGGAAAAGGCGGTGCGCCACCACCACGGCAACCTCTCCCACATGGGCATGCCCATGCCGGCCCTCACCCACACGGCGGACGCCATGGTCGGGGCCCTCGGCCTGGGCTCGAGCGGCGAAGTCTACGCCCCGCCGCTGTCCCCGGCCGCCTGGGACACCCTGGACGTGCCCGTGGAGCGCCTGCCCGACGTGGTGGCCGCGGCCGAAGCCCAGGTCGACGATATCATCCGCGTTTTCCTGCCGGACGAGAAGTAGGAAGGGAAATGGAAGCGAATGCGAGAGGGGAGCCCTTTTTGAAAAAGGGTTCCCCTCTCGCGCTCTCCCCGCCCCAAAACTTTTAACGGTTACAGGCGACTAAACGATACCGCTCTGTAACCGCTGTAAATCTTTGGAAAGGGGGCCCGGGGGGAGAACCTTTCTGCAAGAAAGGTTTTCCCCCGGTTTCTTTTCCCTTGGCAAGCGCGCACGCTTGCCGTACAAGCGCCACTCGGTTTGGCGTCACGATTTTCCCATTTTGCAGCAACATCTCCGGTTTTACCGTAAAACAGGACACTTTTCTGACGCGACAGGAACCTATACATATTTACTTATCCTGTCAACATGCTTGAATAAAAAGAGAAAATCTTATCGAATGTATTGGCACGGGATTTGGATATTAGGGGACCCAGAGCAGACAATACCTCCCTATTGTTCTGACCTCTCCTTCATCTCCCGCGCGGGGGCTCCCACCGAGCCCCCCATTTTTTTGGCGCGCGGGGCCTTGGAGAATCGACGTTCCCTGCGCTACCTTCGGACCCCATGTGGCATAAGAAACTGTTCGCGCCCCTGGCGCTGCCCATCCACGTGTTCGCCGGGGCCATCCTCGTCGGCGCGTTTTTGCTGCACCAGCCGGTAAGCTGCCGGGGCGGGGCGGTGTCGTTTCTCGACGCGCTTTTCACCGCCACCTCGGCCGCCTGCGTCACCGGACTGACCGTGGTCGATACCGGAACCCGGTTCACGCTTTTCGGCCAGACCGTCATCCTGGCCCTGATCCAGCTCGGCGGACTCGGCATCATGACCTTTTCCACGCTCATCTTCTATCTCTGGCGACGTCGGGTCTCCCTGGCCGACCATATCGCCGTGGGGCAAAGCCTGCTGCACGACACGACCTTCCACCTGGGCCGTTTCCTCACCCGCATGGCGCTGGTCACGGCCGTGATCGAGGCCGTGGGCGCGCTTGGGCTGTACGTCCTCGACCCGGTCGGTTTCGCGCCCTATTCGGCCGTGTTCCATTCCATATCCGCCTTCTGCAACGCGGGCTTCGCCCTGCGCGAGGACAACCTCGCCTCCTATGTCGGCAACCCGGGCATCAACTGCGTCTTCATGTGGCTGATCGTCAGCGGCGGCCTGGGCTTCGGCGTGCTCATCGAGGGCTACCGGGCGGCCCGTTCGCGCGTTGCGCGTTTTTTCCGCCGCGAAACCCGCGTGTTTCGCCTGTCCTGGCATTCCCGCATCGTGTTCACGGTCTCGGCCGTCTTGATTCTGGCCGGGGCGGGCATGATCTTTTTCGGCGAGTTTCTGGGCGACCGCTACGGGGCGTTGTCGGTCGCGGACAAGGCCATGGCCGCGCTGTTCCAGTCCGTCACCTGCCGCACGGCCGGGTTCAACACCCTCGACATCGGCCGCATGGCCGACGCCTCGCTCGTCATCATGGTCTTTTTGATGTTCATCGGCGGCTCCCCGGGCTCCTGCGCCGGCGGCATCAAGACCACCACGTTCGCCGTGCTGTGCGCTTTCGGCAAGTCGCGCATGTTCGGCCGCCGCCAGGCCGTCATCGGCCGTTTCGCCGTGGACGAGGCCGGCATCGACCGGGCCGTGACCCTGACCGTGCTCGCCGGCGGAATGGTGCTTGGCGCGGTGCTGCTCTTGTGTTTTACCGAAGGGGCGGTGGCCCCGCATGTGGAATCCGGCGGCCGGTTCCTGGAGATCCTCTTCGAGGTCGTCTCCGCCTTCGGCACGGTGGGGTTGTCCACGGGCATCACCCCGACCCTGACGCCGGCCGGCAAGATCGCCATCACCCTGCTCATGTTCGTGGGACGCCTTGGCCCGATCCTTTTCCTCTCGGTGCTCCAGGCCTTCCAGGAACCCCTGCGCTACCGCTGGCCCGAGCAGGGCATGATGATAGGGTAAACGTCGCCATGTCGTTTTTTCGCGGAGGGAAGATGGCCCAAGATCAGGTATGCATCATCGGGCTCGGCAAGTTCGGCTTTCACATGGGCCGTTGCCTGGTGGAGCTCGGGCGGCCGGTGATCGGTGTGGACGGCAATCCCGAAAAGGTAAAAAACGCCCAGAACATCTTCACCCAGGTCTACCAGCTCGACGCCAAGGACAAGCGGGCCCTGGCCCAGATCCATGTGGAGGAGATGTCCCACGTCGTCGTTTCCGTGGGCCACTCCATGGAGGCGAGCATCCTTATCTCGCTCTACCTCAAGGAGCTCGGCGTGCCCCAGGTATGGGTCAAGGCGGTGTCCACGGACCACGAGAAGCTGCTCATGAAAATCGGCGTGGACACGGTGTTCATCCCCGAACGCTTCGCGGCCAAGAACATGGCCCACCAGCTAGCCAGCCCGGGGCTAATCGAGTACCTGCCCATGGACAAGGACGTGGCCATAAAAGAGATCGGCATCGACGACTGGGCCGGCCGGACTCTGCGCCAGCTCGATCTCACCAACAAGCACCAAGTCCAGGTCATTGCCTGGAAGCGGGCGGACGTCCAACATTATTCCTTTATCCCCAAGGCCGACGAGCCGCTTGGGACCGGCGACAAGCTGGTGCTGGTGGGCCGCGAGGACAGGCTCGCCAGACTGCGGCCGTAAGTGTTGTGTCCCTGAAAACAAGCTTGTTCGAACGGAGCCGCTTCGGAAGCCGTAGGCACGGATTCCGGGGACGCGACGCGAAGGGCGACCGGAGGGGTTATGCGTTTTGTCGATGAGGCCTGGATCATCGTCCGCTCGGGCAAGGGCGGACGCGGCTCGGTGTCGTTTCGCCGCGAGAAGTTCATTCCCCGGGGCGGCCCGGACGGCGGCGACGGCGGCAAGGGCGGCGATATCGTTTTCCGGGCCGACCCGGACCTGCTCACCCTGTACGACCTGCGCCTCAGGCGCATCTACGAGGCCCGAAACGGCGAGGGCGGCATGGGCCGCCAGAAAAACGGCAAGGCGGCCGAGAACCTCGTTATCGACGTGCCCGTCGGCACCGAACTCTACGAACTGCCCCCCCTGGAGCCCGCGGAAGCGGCCCCCGAGGACCAGGAGGTTCCGGAGTCCCCCCCCTCGTTCAAGCCCGTGTACGAAATCGGAAAGGACGAGGCAGACGCGGGCGAGGACGAGGCGCCGGTGGAGGTGGAGAACGAGGATGAGGATGAGGTCCCGGAGGAACCCCTGCTCGTGGACCTGACGGAACCGGGGCAGACCTTCGTCGCCTGCCGGGGCGGGCGCGGCGGCAAGGGCAACCTGCACTTCGCCTCGGCCACCATGCGCACGCCGCGCTTCGCCCAGCCCGGCGAACCGGGCGAGGAGCGCCGCATCCGGCTCGTGCTCAAGGTGCTGGCCGATGTGGGCATCATCGGGTTGCCCAACGCCGGCAAGTCCACCTTCATCGGGGCCGTGTCCCGGGCCCGGCCCAAGATCGCGGCCTATCCCTTCACCACGCTCACCCCCAACCTCGGCGTGGTGGAAAACGACTACGGCGACCGGCTGGTGCTGGCCGACATTCCGGGGCTCATCGAGGGCGCGCATCTGGGCCACGGCCTAGGGCACCGGTTTTTGCGCCACGTGGAGCGCACGCGGGTGCTGCTGCATGTCGTTTCGGCCGAGGACGCCTCGCCGGAAGGCATCTTCGAGGCTTTCGACGTGGTGGACGAGGAGTTGCGCCGCTTCGACCCGGCCCTGGCCGAGCGTCCCCAGATCCGCGTGGTCAACAAGATCGACCTGCTGCCCCCGGAAGACCTGGCCGCGCGCCGGGAGGCGGCCGAGGCCGCCGGGCAGAAGGTCCTTTTCATGTCCGCGCTGACCGGCGAGGGCGTGGAGGCGGTGCTGGAAGCGATCTGGCGGGCCGTCGGCCCCCGGGACGCGGACGGCGCGCTGCGGTCCGCCGACTAGGTTTTCCCCGGCCCGCCCGGTTCCTTTCGCCCGCGGCGGGCATGGCCGAAGGCCAGAAAGCTCTTTTTGAAAAAACGCGGGGCAAAAAGCCGCCACGGCGCGCGCCTCGCGCCGTCGGGAAGCAGGTGGTGCCAGCGGTAGCCCAGGGAATGGTAATAGGCCCGGGCCTGCGCCAGGAAACCGGTCTCCCCGGCCGCGCAAAGGGCGGCGTCGCGTTGGCAGCGCGAGGCGGCCATGGCGTCGAAGACCCGTTCGTCGAAGCCGTGGCGCGCAAGCATCCGCCGCACGCGCCGGGACTCGGCGTGGCGCGACAGGGCGTCCCCAAGGGCCAGCAAGGCGGCGCTTACGGCAAGGCCCGCCGGGATGAAGGCGAGATGCCTGGCCGTCAGGTGGGCATGGGCGGCGAAAAAAACCGCCGCCGCCAAGAAAAGCGCGGTGACCAGAAGCGGCAGCGGAGCCGCGTGAAAAAGGCGGGTGGCAGGAAGCATCACGGTATGGTTCGCGCCATGCCTTGGCCGCGCCCGGCTTGTCAAGCCGCCCCGCCTTGACAGGGGCCGCGATTTCGGGTCGATCCGGGCCATGCCCCGCCGGCCTCCCCGGCCGCAAGAAGGATCGTGGACCATGGCGCAATCCCCCAGCCGCCTGCGCGTCACCGACGAACTGGGCGCGGCCAAGACCCTGGCCCCGGGCCACGAGATCGTCTCCCGCGCCGAAAGCCCGGACTGGCTGGTGCTCGGCCTCGGCCCCGCCCCCCAGGCGCTTGCCGCCACGCTCCCGCCCGGGGCCCGGGTGCGCTACCTGGAGTGCCCGGCCTTTCTCGCCCAGACCGACGCCGCCTGGCGCGCCGCCATCCCGGCCGGCTGGACCCCGCTTGCCTCCTTCGATCCCGCTTTGGCCGCCCATGCCAACATTTTGCTGTACCGGCAGGCCGGAACCCTTTTCCCGCGCTTCTGGAGCCCGGTGCGGGCGGCGCTTTTGCTGCCGGTTGTCCCCGACGCCCCCCGCCGGGGGGAAATCGCCCTGCTGCCCCGGGACACGGGCGGGCTGGTCGCCCCGGGCCTTACGGCCGGATTCGAGGCCGAGGGCTTTAGCGTGCGCGTCGTGGACCGGGCCGGGCTCTTGGACACGTTGGAGCGCGAGCGGCCGGCCCTCTTTTTCTCCGTCAATTTCACGGGCCTCGACCGCCACGGCGAGGTCCAGGCGCTTCTGGCCCGGGCCGGGGTGCCGGTGGTCGTCTGGTGCGTGGACAACCCCTTTCACTGTCTGTCCGGCGTCAAGACGACCGCCTGGCGCGACGTGGTCCTTTGCGTCACCGACGACTGGTTCGTGGAGCCGCTTAAGCGCCATGGCGCAAGGGCCGTGCATCATCTGCCCCTGGCCGCGGACCCTGCCTTTTTCAGGGCCACGCCCGACCGGCCGGAGCTTGCCGGCAAGCTCCTCTTCGTCGGCCGCAGCGCCTTTCCGGACAAGGCGCTTTTTTTCTCGGGCCTACGTCTCGACCCCGCCCTGTGGGACGAGGCCATGGCCCTGCTTTCACGCGGCGAGCGTCCCGATTTCGGCTGGTGGGAAAAGCGGCTTGGCGTCGCGTCCCTGTGGCCCGGACGCGACGCCCGTCGCGTGGGCTACGGCGCGGAGGAATCGGGCCAGGCCTGGCGACGGCTGGTCATCCGCGAGGCGGCCCGGACCGGGAAACTGGCCGTGTGCGGGGACGCGGCCTGGCGGAAACTCGTCGAAGCGCCGTTCGCCTGGCTGCCGCCCGTGCCCTACCGCGAGGCGCTTCCCGGGCTCTACGCCTCGGCCCGGGCCGTTGTCGGGGCCGTCAGCCCGCTGTTGCCCCACGGCCTGACCCAGCGCCATTTCGACGTCTGGGCCGCCGGCGGATGCCTGCTCACCGACCACACGCCCGGACTCGATATTTTCCCATCCGAATTGACCAAGCCCATCGCCTACCGGACGGCCCGGGACATCCCCGACCTGGCCAAACGCCTCAGCCATGACGCCGAAGACCTCAAAACAGCCTGGCGCGAACTGATCGCGACCCGCCACACCTACCGCCACCGCATCCGCAGCGTGCTGGAGTGGGTGGCGGGGGAAGGCGGGAGAGGCAACCGGGGGGAAACTTTTCTGTAGAAAAGTTTCCCCCCGGACCCCCTTTCCAAAGACTTTTAGCGGTTACAGAGTGTTAGCGTTACCGCGCCTGTAACCGGTAGAAGTTTTTGGGAGGGGAGAGCGCGAGAGGGGAACCCTTTTTTCAAAAAGGGTTCCCCTCTCGCATTCCCTTTCCTCAAAATTCTAACGCAACACAGGTCGCAACACGCGCTCCAGCACGCCCTGGACCTTGGAGATGGCCACGCCGTAATTCGTCACGGGCACGCCCCGGCGCTGGCATTCCTTGATGCGCCGCAGCATCTCCATGCGCCCGAGCATGCACGAGCCGCAGTGCACGACCAGGGCGAAGCGTTCCAGGTCGTCCGGGAAATCGTGGCCCGAGTACATCTCGAATTCGAGGTCCCTGCCCGTGTACTGGGAGATCCACCGGGGCAGCTTGACCCGGCCGATGTCGTCGGCCTGGACGTGGTGGGAGCAGGCCTCGGCCATGAGCACGGTATCGCCGTCGCGCAGTTTGTCGATGGTGGCGGCCCCGGCGGCGAGCGTGGGCAGATCGCCCTTGAACCGGGCGAACAGCGTGGAAAAGGTGGTCAGGGGCACGTCCTCGGGCACGTCGCCCGAGACTTTGAGGATGACCTGCGAGTCGGTGATGACCAGGGCCGGCGGCCGGCGGAGGTTGGAAAGCGCCGCTTCCAGTTCGCGCTCCTTGACCACCACGGCCGTGGCGTCGCCGTCTAAAATCTCGCGGATCACCTGGACCTGGGGCAGGATGAGCCGGCCCTTGGGCGCGGCCAGGTCGATGGGCACCACACAGACCACGGTGTCGCCCTCGCCGAAAAGGTCGCCGGCCAAGACAGGCTCGCGCACGGCTTCGGGCGGGGCCAGGGCGATGAGCGCCTCCTTGACCTCGGTCGCGCCCTCCCCCGTGGCGGCGCTGGCCACGACGGTTCGCAGGCCCTGGTCGCGGCACCAGGTAAGGTCGGCCTCGGACGGCGCGGCCAGGTCGGCCTTGTTGCAGACAAGGAGGATGGGAATCTCCAGGCGGCGGATGTCGGCGATAATATCCCGTTCGGCGTCGGTGAGCCCGGCGGCGTCGGCCACCACCACGGCGATGTCCGTGCGCCACAGCACCTTCCTGGTGGCGGCCACCCGCAGCGCCCCGAGTTCGCCCACGTCGTCGAGGCCGGCCGTGTCGTAAAAGGTGACCGGCCCGAGCGGCAGCAGCTCGTAGGGCTTGGCCACCGGGTCGGTGGTGGTGCCGGCGAAATCGGACACGATGGCCACTTCCTGGCCGGTGACGGCGTTAATGAGCGACGACTTGCCGGCATTGCGCCGGCCGACAAAGGTGATGACCAGCCGGACCCCGCGCGGGGCCTTGGTCTCGGACTCAGCCATGACGGCGTCTCCTCTTTGACCCGCCGACGGCCGTGGACGGGAGGCGGCCCACGCGGCGTATGGCGGCGCGGGCGGCTTCCACGCGCGAGGCGGCGTCGGCGCGAAAAGCGTTTTTCCCGGGATAGATGTTATAGGCGGCGCTGACGGTTTCCGGGGTCAGCGACGGCATGATGACGTTGGCCCCGACGGTGAGCCCTTGCTCCCTGGCCCCTTCGCGAAGGGCGCTTAAGGCCGAGGTGGAAGGGATGTTGGCCAGGGGATTGAGCAAGCGCAGGATGGCCATGGCCCGCAGCGCGATCAGGACGGAGCCGGCGGCCTCGGCCCCGTAGGGCGTGTCGGGATGGGGCACGAAGGGTCCGGCCGCGATCATGTCCAGGTCCAACTCGGCCAGGCGCAGGAGGTCCCTGGCCAAAATATCCAACGTCATGCCGGGCAGGTCGGTGATGATGCCCGAGCCCACCTCGTAGCCGGCGGCGCGAAGCGTCTCGATGCGCCCCAGCCTGTCGGCCACGGTCAGTCCCGGCCGGGAGCGGGCGTAGAGCGCCTCGTCGAAGGTCTCCATCTTGAGCAGATAACGGTCCGCGCCGCAGGAACGCCAGTAATCGAGGTCCGCGGCGGGTCGGTCGCCAAGGGACAACGTCACGGCCACGCCCGAGGACGCTTTGGCCCCGGTCACGATGCGGCCGATATCCTCCTTGGAATAGGCGAAATCATCCCCGGACTGGAGCACCACCGTGCCGATGGAGACTTCCCCGGCCAGGGCGGTCGCGACCAGGATGTCGTCCACATCCATGCGGTAGCGGGCAAGCCCCCTGTTGGCCCGGCGCAGGCCGCAGTAGCGGCAGTTGTTGGCGCAGTGGTTGGAAAACTCGATAATGCCGCGCAGGTAGATTTCCAGGCCGAAGTTCTGCCGCGTCAAGGCGTCGGCGGCGGAAAAAAGCCCTGCATCGTCGGCGCCGGCGAGCAGTTTCGTGATCTCGGATGGACGCATGGGAATTTCCGGACCTCAGGCCAGTCGGCGCGAGGCGTTTCGCGCGGCCACGCATTCGCACACCAGCCGGTAGGCCCCTTTGGCCACAGGGTCCAGCACCTCGGGCGAGGCGTCGTCCTCGGCCCGGGAAAGCAGATCGGCCACATCGGCCGGGATGGCCAGCCACAGGCCCTGGGGCGCGGGGACGGAGCCATGGAGGTAATGGCCGGCGAAGATCGTGTCGCCGACGAGCAGGATCGGGGCCAGGGGCATGGCCTTTGTCCGAAAAAGCCTGACCTTGGTCGGATGGCGCGTGGCCAGGGCGTCGCAAAAGGCGGCCGAGGCGGCGAATTCGCGGCGCAGGGTCACTTCCGGCACATCCCGGCGCAAAATGGCCCGGAACTCCTCCCAGTAGGCCGCGCCGGCCACCGGATCGAAGGACACGATGTCCAGGCGCTCGAAGCCGGGCCGCGTCAGCGCGGTTTCGAGCGCCGCCGCCATTTCCGGGTCCCGGCCGAAATTGGAATACATGCCGGCGTGGAAAAAGAGCCTGTCGGCCCCGGCCACGGCCTGGGGCAGCCCGGTCTCGCCGAGCCCGGCGTACACGCGTATTTCCTGTCCGCCCTCTTCCATCACTTCTCCTCCCCTTTATGGGGGGTCCGGGGGGCCCGTGGCCCCTCGGCGGGGTCCGGGGCGGAGCCCCGGTTCTCCCCTGACGCCATCACATCCGCGTAATCCCCGGCCTCATAGCCGAGCTTGCGCATGCGTTTGGGCGAGAGCAGCGCGTCGGCGGCTTCGCGGGAGAGGATGCCGGCGGCCTCGAGGTGTTCGGCCAGGGGCACGCCCTTGGCCTCGGCTTCGGCCATGAGCTTCGAGACGGCCTCGTAGCCGAGCGCCGGCACCAACACCGTGGCCAGGGCATGGCTTTTTTCCACCAGCTCCCGGCAGCGGTCCTCGTCGACCGTGATGCCGGCCACGCACTTGTCGGCGAAAAGCCGCGTCGCCTGGCGCAGGAGCCGCAGCGACTCGAGCAGGCTCTGGGTCACCAGCGGCAAAAACTGGTTGATCTGGAGCTGGCCCAGGCCGGCGGCCAGGGTCAGGGCCTGATGGTTGGCGGCGACGCGCAAGGCCACCTGGCCCACGCATTCCGGGATCACGGGATTGACCTTGCCGGGCATGATGGACGAACCGGCCTGGAGCGCGGGCAGGCGGATCTCGCCGATGCCGGTGGCCGGGCCGCTGGCCAGAAGCCGCAGATCCGAGGAAATCTTCAGTAAATTCGCTGCGTACGCCGAGAGAATACCCGAGACTTCGACAAAGGGGTCGGCATTGGCCGTGGCGTCCACGAGATTTTCCGCCCGGGAAAGCGGCAGCCCGGTGAGGTTTCGCAGATGCTCGGCCGCCCGGAAAATGAACTCGCGCGGCGCGCCAAGCCCGGTGCCCACGGCCGTGCCGCCCAGGGACACCTGCTTGATGCGCTCGCGGCACTTGAAAATGCGCCAGCGGTCGCGGGAGATCGCCTCGGCAAAGGCCCCGAACTCCATGCCAAGGGTGAGCGGCACGGCGTCCATGCACTCGGTGCGACCGACCTTGACCACGTGGGCAAAGGCCGCCTCCTTTTCCTGAAAGGCTTCCTGCAAACGCGCCGTGGCCGCTTCCAGTTCCTTGAGCAGCCACAAGGCCGCGACCTTAAGCGCCGTGGGGTAGGTGTCGTTGGTGGACTGGTGCAGGTTGACGTGGCCAAGGGGCGAAAGGAAATCATACTCGCCCGGGAGCCTGCCCAAAAGCTGCAAGGCCCGGTTGGCCACCACCTCGTTGACGTTCATGTTGGTCGAGGTGCCGGCCCCGCCCTGGTAGGGATCGACCGGGAACTGGTCGGCATGCCGGCCCTTGGCGATCTCGTCGCAGGCGGCCACGATGGCCCCGGCCCTCCCCGGGTCCAGATGGCCGGTGTCCAGATTGGCCTTGGCGCAGGCCGCCTTGACCATGGCGTAGGCGCGGATGAATTCCGGGAAAAGGCGCGTTTCGGATAGAGGGAAATTCTCGACGGCCCGAAGCGTGTGGATGCCGTACAGGGCGCCCTCGGGGAGCTGCCTTGCTCCCAGGGCATCGCTTTCCTGTCGCATGTGACAACTCCCCAAGTGGCGACCCATGCGTGTGTCGGGGACCGGACCATCCGGCCGCACCGCGCACGCTGCGGCGGCTTCGGTAACACGAATTATGAGAAAGATCACCTGGAGGCAGGGGCTCCGCCCCTGCACCCCGCCGGGGGGCTTGATGCCCCCCGGTCCCCCCGTCATGTGGCGCCGGAATCGACGCGACGGCACGCCTTGCTTCGTAAGCCGACGCCGCGTCGATTCCGGCGCCACGGACAGGTCACCAGCCTGCCACGGGAGGAGTTAAGGAGGAACACTGTCAAAGAACCTTGCCCCGTTAAAGGGGGCCGGGGGGAATTATTCCCCCCGGCGGGGAAGTCCAGAAGGGGCGGCGCCCCTTCTGGTGAGGAGGGTCTGGGAGGGGCGACGCCCCTCCCAGACTCTTCCTCTGTTATAAGCGCTGCCGCTTGAAGTAGTGGGTGTGCAGCAGCTGGTGCGAGCGTTCGGAGAGCGGCTTGCCCAGGAACTTCTCGTAGAGTTCGATGATGTACGGGTTCTCGTGGGACTTGCGAAGCGGCTTGCCCGCGTCCTCGGCGTAGAGGACCTGGGTGCGCTTTTTGAGCAGTTCCACATCGCCGTGGTGGTAGGGCTGTCCGCCGCCGCCGATGCAGCCGCCCGGACAGGCCATGACCTCGATGGCGTGGAAGGTCTCGCCCGCGCGCACGCGGTTCAAGAGTTCCCGCGCGTTGCCAAGGCCGTGGGCCACGCCGATGACAAGCTCGTTGTCGCCGACCTTGACCTTGGCCTTTTTGACGCCGTCCATGCCGCGCACGTCCTCGAAGTCGACCTTCTTAAGGGTTTCGCCGGTGGCCAGCTCGTAGGCGGTGCGCAGCGCCGCCTCGATGACGCCGCCGGTGACGCCGAAGATCGGGGCCGCGCCCGTGGACGCGCCGAGCGGCGCATCGAAGTCCTCGTCGGGCAGCCCGGCGAAGTCGATGTTCATGCGCTTGACGAGCTTGGCCAGCTCACGGGTGGTGATGACGATGTCGACGTCCGGGTTGCCGTTCACGGAGAATTCCGGACGGGCGCACTCGTACTTCTTGGCCAGGCAGGGCATGACCGAGACGACCACGAGCTTTTCGCGCGGGATGCCGAGCAGGTCGGCGTAGTAGGTCTTGGCGATGGCGCCGAACATCTGCTGCGGCGACTTGGCCGTGGAGGGCACGTCGAGCATGTCCGGGAACTGGTGTTCGAAGAACTTGACCCAGCCCGGGCAGCAGGAGGTGAGGATGGGCAGCTTGACATTCGTGTCGCCGGCCAGGTGCTTGCCCAGGCGGTCGAGGAATTCCGAGCCTTCCTCCATGATGGTCAGGTCGGCGGCGAAGTCGGTGTCGAAGACGTGGTCGAAGCCCAGGCGACGCAGGGCGGCGGCCATCTTGCCGGTGACCGAGGTGCCGGGGGCGACGCCGAGGTCCTCGCCGAGGGCCGCGCGCACGGCCGGGGCGGTCTGGACGATGACGACCTTGTCCGGGTTGGCCAGGGCCTCGACCACTTCCCAGATGTACTCGTGCTCGACCAGGGCGCCGGTGGGGCACACGGCCACGCACTGGCCGCAGTTGGTGCACACGGTGTCGGCCAGGTTCATCTCGAAGGCCGGGGCGACCACGGCGGTGAAGCCGCGGTTGACGCCCGAGAGCACGCCGCAGGTCTGGACCGTGTTGCACATGGTCTCGCAACGGCGGCACATGATGCACTTGTCCATGTCGCGGATGATGGAGGCGGAGATGTCCTTGCGGTAGTGGGACATTTCGCCGCCGTCATAGGGCGACTCGCGGATGCCGAAGCGCTCGGCCAGGGTCTGCAGCTCGCACTCGCCGGACTTGGCGCACACGAGGCAATCCTTGGGGTGGTCGGACAGCAGCAGCTCGAGCACGGTGCGGCGGGCGTTCAGGACGCGCAGCGTGTTGGTCTTGACCACCATGTTGTCGGTGACCGGGGTGGCGCAGGACGGGGCCAGGTTGCGCCGGCCCTCGACCTCGACCACGCAGACGCGGCAGGAGGCGGCCTTGTTGTTGATCGAAAGGGCCTCCAGGTTGAGGTAGCACAGGGTCGGAATGTCGATGTCGAGCGTCTTGGCGGCATCCAGGATGGTGCTGCCCTCCGGCACTGACGTCGTTTTGCCGTCTATGGTTATTGTCAGCATGGACATTGCGGACCTCCTTGGATCCTTATTGCTTGATGATGGAGTCGAACTTGCACTTGTCGTAGCAGGCGCCGCACTTGATGCACCGTGTGGTATCGATGGTGTGGGGCTGCTTCTTCGTGCCGGAAATGCACTCCACCGGGCAGACCCTGGTGCACAGGCCGCAGCCCGTGCACTTGGCGGGATCGATGGTGTAGGTCAGCAGGGCCGTGCAGACGTGGGCCGGACACTTCTTGTCGTCGACATGGGCCTCGTATTCATTGGCGAAGGTATCCATGGTGGACAGGATGGGGTTGGGCATGGTCTGCCCGAGGCCGCACAGCGCCGTGTCCTTGATGATCTCGGACAGGGACTTGAGCCGATCGAGGTCGGCCCGGGTGCCCTTGCCCTTGGTGATCCGGTCCAGGATCTCGTAGAGGCGCTTGGAGCCGATGCGGCAGGGGGTGCACTTGCCGCAGGTCTCGTCCATGGTGAAGTCCAGGAAGAACTTGGCCACGGAGACCATGCAGTCGTCCTCGTCCATGACGACCATGCCGCCGGAACCCATGATGGACTTGCAGGCGGCCAGGGACTCGTAGTCGATGGCCACATCGAGGTCCTTGTTGGCCAGCGCGCCGCCGGAGGGGCCGCCGGTCTGGACGGCCTTGAAGGCCTTGCCGTCGGGGCAGCCGCCGCCGATGTCGAAGATGACCTCGCGCAGGCTGATGCCCATGGGGACTTCGATCA
Source organism: Solidesulfovibrio fructosivorans JJ] (assembly GCF_000179555.1). Lineage (NCBI taxonomy): Bacteria > Pseudomonadati > Thermodesulfobacteriota > Desulfovibrionia > Desulfovibrionales > Desulfovibrionaceae > Solidesulfovibrio > Solidesulfovibrio fructosivorans. The sequence continues at coordinate 104,417 of NZ_AECZ01000002.1, read as the reverse complement.
GGCCCACGTTCTGGATCTTGCCGGCCAGGGCGAACACCTTGGTGCCCTTGGAGGTGGCGGTGCCGATGCCGGAGAACCAATCCGCGCCGTTGATGATGATGGCGGGGATATTGGCGAAGGTCTCCACGTTGTTGACGATGGTGGGCTTTTCCCAATAGCCGGACTGGGCCGGGAACGGCGGCTTGGTCACGGGCTCGCCGCGCTTGCCTTCCATGGAGCGGATCAGGGCCGTTTCCTCGCCGCAGACGAACGCGCCGGCGCCGTACTTGAGTTCGATGTCGAAATCGAAGCCCGAGCCGAAGATGTTTTCGCCGAGCAGGCCGTACTCGCGGGCGTCGTCGATGGCCTTTTTGAGGCGCTTGATGGCCAGGGGATACTCGGCCCGGATGTAGACCGTGCCCCGGGTGGCCCCGATGGCGTAGCCGCCGATGGCCATGGCCTCCACCACCGAGTGGGGGTCGCCCTCGAGCACGGCGCGGTCCATGAACGCGCCCGGGTCGCCTTCGTCGGCGTTGCACACCATGTACTTCTGGTCGGCCTTGTTGCCGAGCGCGATGCCCCACTTGATGCCGGTGGGGAAGCCCGCGCCGCCGCGGCCGCGCAGGCCCGAGCGCTTGACCAGGTCCACCACCTCGGCCGGGGTCATGGTCAGGACCTTGGCCAGGCCCTCATAGCCCCGCAGGGCGATGTAATCGTCGATACTTTCCGGATCGATGAAGCCGCAATTGCGGGTGGCGATCCGAAGCTGCTTTTTTTCCGTGGTCGTCGCTGCCATATCGTCGTCTCCCGGTAGTTGCTATTACAGGACTACCCGTTCGTAGTTGACGGGGATGATTCCCTCGACCGGTTCGCCCTTCATGACGTACTCGGTGACGAGTTCCCGGGCCCTGTTTTCGTCCACGCCGCCGAAGACGACGGGGTCCTTGCCCGGCAGCGTGATCTCCACCGTGGGTTCGGCATAGCAGTAAGTCATGCAGCCGGACTGCATGAATTCCACGCCGGTCAGCCCGTTCTTGGCCACTTCGTCCTGCATGGCCTCCATGGCGACCTTGCCGCCGGCGGCGATGGAACAGGTGGCCAGGGACACGTTGATGATGGTTTTGCCGTTTCTGGCGGCCTTGCGGTCAAGAATCTCCTGGCGCTTGGCCTTGAGATCTTCAAAGGATCGGATAGTGCTCATTTAACGCGCTCCTTATCTGTAAATCGCACGCGGTTGCGCTAGTACTCAGCCAGGATTTTCTTGACCTGCCCCGGCGTCACGTTGCCGTAGACCTTCTCGCCGACCATGACGATGGGAGCCAGGGCGCAGCCGCCGACGCAACGCAGGGTGTCGATGGAGAACCTGCCGTCCGGGGTCACGTCGCCGATATCGATCTTGAGCTGCTCTTTGAAGGCATGGACCACTTTGTCCGCGCCCTTGACGAAGCAGGCCGTGCCCATGCACACGGAAATGGGATACTTGCCCTTGGGCACCATGGTGAAAAAGGTGTAAAAGCTGACGACGCCGTAGACCTGCGCCAGGGGAACTTCCATGTGATCGGCCACAAACTGCTGCACTTCGATGGGCAGATAGCCAAAAACACTTTGCGCCTTATGGAGCACGGTGACGAGATGCCCCTCTTTCTGAGGGAGGGATTCAATAAACTGAACGACTTCCCGGTACAGCGGCTGCGGCAGAACCGCATGTTCCGGCACCCTGCATTCGCCGACCGCTTGGCAAGTTGAGTTTTGCATACAAAAACACCTCTCCTTGTGGCATTTTAAAGTTCTTGGAAAAACGAGGCGCTACGCCCACCGTCCTTTCTCCTGCCCGGAAGGCCTTGATCCGTTATCCCCGTTACATTCCTGCCCCCTTAGATTGTGATTATTTTCACAATCTAAGGGGGCTTATTCCCTTGAGCCATGTCTGCCGTCTTCCACGCCAAAGCAGGCCCTTCTTCCTCACGCCTGCCCCGGAAACAGCAATAACCGGACCAACAAAAAAAAGCCTGTATACACAGGCTATTAACAAAAACACCCAGGGGAGAGTCACCCGGAAAGCGGTTCCCCCGGATACGTCCGGCACCGGTCCGGGGCGTGGAGCGCCTCCGGACCGATTTCAAAAAATAATGGAATTCAAGCCTATTAGAATCAAAAAGACAAAGTGCGCTAGCCGTCGGGAAAAAATGGGTCAAAATGCCACCCCCGGACGGCACAGGCCGTGCCGCTTCCAACCACCTATTTTTAAGGGTTTCAAAATCACAATAGCATTTTTTCGAAGAAAACACACCCCCTCTTCGGCCATCGCATGGGGAGAATGGTTTCCCAGCCTTCCCGGACCAGTGTAAGAGGAGAGCCATGCCGGAGCATCACGCGCATGCCCCTCTGAAAATTTTTTGAAGGGGCGACGTTGTCCAAAACCCGCCCCATGGCCGCCGGAGGCCGCACCGTATGGATTTCGACATCAATACCCTGCCCCCCTGTGACGTTTTGATCCTCGGCGCCGGGCTGGCCGGGCTGTGCGCGGCCCGGGCGGCCCTCGCCGCCGTTCCCGGGGCGGCCGTGACCGTGGTCGCGCCCTGGCCCGGGCCGACGGGATCGTCGTTTGCCAACCGCAACGGCCGCCTCGGTCTGCACGTGCCGGCCGACGACGCGGCGCGCGAGGCGTTTTGCCGCGAGGCGACCGCCCTTGGCCGCCCGGGCTTCGTCCGCCCCGACCTTGTCGCCGCGCTGGCCGACGAAGCGGCCGCGCGCTGCCGGGAGCTGGAGGAACTGGGGCTGTCCCCGCGGCGTGACGCGGACGGCCATCCCGCCGGTCAGCCGTCCTGCTTTTCCCCGCATTCCCGCCGCGCCGTGATCCTTGAGGACCTGCCCGCCGCTTTCGACGCCCTGCACCGCCGCGTGACGTCCCTGGGCGGGCGCTTTTCGCCGGGGCTGACCGCCCTGTCCCTGCTGCGCGACCCGGACGGCGGCCGTGTGCGCGGGGCCTTGGTGGAGGATTATGCCGGACGGCGATTCGTCGCCCCGGCCCGCGAGACGATCGCGGCCATGGGCGGCACGGCCGGGCTGTGGCTGTACAACCAGGCCGGCCGGGGCGGCAGCGGCTGGGGTCACGGCATGCTGGCCGAGGCCGGGGCGGACATGGCCAACACGGCCTTCATGCAGTGGATGTGGATGGACAGCGCGACCAGGCGGTTTTGGCCCGTATGGCGGCTGGCGACCGGCGAAGCGGTTCTTCGCGACGACGCCGGCCGGTCCGTCGCCCTGCCCGGGGACGTCCGCACGGCGGCCGCCGGGCGCGAAGGGCATTGTCCGCTCGGCCACGGCCTTGCCGACGCCGCCCTGGACCGGTTCGTCCTGGACCATGCCGACGGGCTGGGGATCGCCGCCATCACCGAGGGAGAGGCGACGTTCCAGGCGGTGTTGGCCGCCCATGCCGCCAACGGCGGCGCGGTGATCGACGCCACCGGAGCAACCGACGTGCCCGGACTTTTCGCCGCCGGGGAATGCGCCACGGGCATGCACGGGGCCAACCGGCTGGGCGGGGCCATGGCCACGGCCTGCCTGGTGTTCGGGGCCCGGGCCGGGCGCGCGGCGGCCCTTCGCGCCAAGGACGCAGCGGTGGAGGCCGGGGATATCCGTGGCTTGGCCGCAAGCGACGCCCGCGCCTGCCGCCGGGACATGCGCCAGCGCGGCGAGGCGCGACGGCAAGTCGCCGACGCCTTGCAACGCCTGGGCCTGCCCCGGCGCGACGCCGATCCCGAGCCGCTGCTCGCGCGTCTGGAAAGCCTCGAAGCCGCGGCCGTGGACGCCGGCGCGGCCAGCCTCGTGGCCGCGGCGTTGTGCTTTGCCCGGGGCAAGGCGTGCGCGCCGCCTGTTGACTCCCCGGCCCAAGCGGTTACAGACGCCCCATGCGTATCGTCATGATTGCGGAAAACGATCCCGCCGGCACGGCATCGCTTTTTCGAAGCGCCATCAACCGGCTCACCGACCATACCTGCCGGCTGGTCACGACCCAGCTGCGCTACAACAACCTCTACCCCAAGGACCTGCACGTGCCCTGGCTCGACGCGGCCGGGCGCGACGAACTGGCGGACGCGCTCGAAACGGCCGACGTGTTCCACTTCCACATGCTGGCCGACGAGCACATGCCGCTTGGCGACATCACCGCCGCGCCGTTTCTGGCCGGCAAGAAGATCGTCCACCACCACCACGGCCACCACGCGTTCCGGTCCGACCCGGCCTTTTTCCAAAAGAAATACCGGGAGCTCGGGCGCAAAAACCTGCTCGTCTCCACGCCCGACCTGCTGCCGAAACTCCCCGGGGCGCGCTGGCAGCCGAACCTCGTGCCCGAACGAGACCCGGCCTACATGCCGCACCCGCGCCGGCCGGACGGCACGGTGCGCCTCGGGCATTCCCCCACCCGCAGGGGTCTCAAAAACACGGACACGCTGCTGGCCGTGTGCCAAAGGCTCAAGGCCGAGCTTCCCGAGATCACCTGGGACATCATCGAGAACGCCAGCCACGCCGACTGCCTGGCCCGGAAACAGGCCTGCGACATCGTCTTCGATCACATGCAGGGCTATTTCGGCATATCGTCCCTGGAGGCGCTTTCCCAGGGCACTCCGGTCATCGCCGGGCTCGACGACTGGAACATCGCCACGATCAGGGACTTTTTCCACTGCGACGCCCCGCCCTGGGTCCTGGCCCATGACGCGACGGAATTGGAAAACGCCCTGCGCGAACTGATTCTCGCCCCGAACAGGCGGCGGGACATCGGCGCGACATCGCGCGCCTTCATGGAAGACGTCTGGAACGAGGAATTTCTCGTTCGCGCGCTTTGCGACTTCTACGAAACAGTGCAATAGCTTTTCCGCGACGCCCGCTCTGTTCCCGCCCGCCGCGAAACACCCCGCCCCTCTGCCCGCCCGAATGGACCGCGTATGGAAATCGCCCTGCGCGTTGCATTGCCCTTCGCTATAGTCTATTGTTTTGCAAAGAGTTGTCGATAGTCTTGCCAACAAGACAAAGGGAGATGCCATGAGCGCGCATACGGTTGCATCCGGCGGGGGGACCTCCGTTCTCCGCAAGATATCCATCACATGGCGTTTTATTTTACTGCTTGTCCTTTTTGCGCTTTTTATCGGCGCGGTCGTACTGACTTTCTATATAGGCATGGGCACACAGTCGACCCATACCATCGAGACGACCCAGGATATCCTGATGCAGGGGCAACGCGAGAAGCTGGCCGTGGCCTCCAACACCCTGGCCGAGGCCCTCGGCCAGGCCATCAGGAACGAAACGGATCCGGCCAAACGCATCGAAACCATCCGCGCCATGGTGGACCAGGTCCGCTTCGAAAAGGACCAATCGGGCTATTTCTTCGTCTACCAGGGGACGGTCAATGTCGCGCTGCCTCCGGCCAAGGCCAAGCAGGGCACGGACCTCGGCGGGGCCAAGGACGCGAACGGCGTGTACTACGTGCGCGAACTGCTGCGACAGGCCAAAGCCGGCGGCGGATTCGTCCAATACATCTTTCCCAAGCCGGGCCAGGGCGACCAGCCGAAGCTGGCCTATGCCGCCATGATCCCCGGCACGGACATGTGGATTGGCACCGGCATCTACATCGACAACGTGGAGCGGGCCAAAGCGGCCATCCGGACCGAGAACGAAAAGCACATCCGCTCCGTGCTGACGGGCATCTTCACCGGCATCGGCCTGGGCCTTCTCGTGCTGATCGGCTTGTGCCTCGTGATCATCGCCTCCATCACCAAACCCATCCGGCAGGCGACCGAAGCGGCGATGCGTTGCGCCGCCGGCGACCTGGACATCCATCTGAGCGCCGCCGGCAATGACGAAGCCGCCCACATGGAGCGCGCTCTCAACACCATGGTCGAGACGCTTCGGGCCAACATCGCGGCCATCGAAGCCAAGACCAGGGACAGCGAGGAGAAGGCCCAGGCCGCCCACCAGGCGCGCCAGGCCGCCGAGGAGGCCATGGGGCAAGCGCACCGGGCCAGGGCCGAAGGGCTCTGCCAGGCGGCGGGCCGGCTCGAAGGCGTCGTCGGCATCGTGTCCCGGGCCTCGTCGGAACTTTCGAGCCACATCGACGACTCCAACCACGGCGCCCAGGACCAGTCCCAACGCATGGCCGAGACCGCCGCGGCCATGGAAGAGATGAACGCCACGGTGCTCGAGGTGGCCAAGAACGCCTCCAACGCCGCCGAAACGACCGACGCGGCGCGCAAGAAAGCAAGCAGCGGCGCGGACGTCGTCAACAAGATGGTGGAAAGCATCGGCCGGGTGCGGAGCCAGTCCGAAGCCCTCAAGGAAGACATGGGCCGGCTTGGCGATCAGGCCCAGGACATCGGCCGCATCATGAACGTCATTTCCGACATCGCCGACCAGACAAACCTGCTGGCCTTAAACGCCGCCATCGAAGCGGCCCGGGCCGGCGAGGCCGGACGCGGCTTCGCCGTGGTCGCCGACGAGGTCAGGAAGTTGGCCGAAAAAACCATGACCGCCACCAAGGAGGTCGGGGAGGCCATCTCGGGCATCCAGCAGGGCACCAACCGCAACGTGGAAAACGTCGTCCAGTCCGGCCAGGCCGTCGAGGAGGCAAGCGGGCTGGCGACCACGGCCGGCGAGGCGCTGGCGGAAATCGTGCACCTGGTGGAGGACGCCTCGGATCAGGTCCGCTCCATCGCCACGGCGGCGGAGCAGCAATCCGCGACCAGCGAGGAGATCAACCGCTCCATCGACGCGGTCAATTCTATCTCCGAGGCCACCTCGCGCTCCATGGCCGATGCGGCCCGGGCTGTCGGCGAGCTGACCCGGCAGACCCAGGACCTCGAAACCCTCATGTCCGAACTCGAGCGGGAAGGCCGGGAGGCGGGCGCGGCCAAAGCCATCGCCTGAGCCAGGACGTTTTTCGCCGATAAAAAGGGCGGCTCCTTGCGGAACCGCCCTCAACAGTTGTCATGGCCCATTCCCCGGCATCGGGGGGCCCGGGGGCGGCAGCCCCCCGGCGGGGTCCGGGGCGGCGCCCCGAGTCTCCTCGGCCGCTATTACCCGGCGACCACCGCCCGCACCTTGGCGAAGGCTTCTTCGATGCCGGCCGGATTGGTGCCGCCGGCCTGCGCCATGTCCGGACGGCCGCCGCCCGAGCCGCCGACCGCCGCCGCCGCTTCTTTAATGAGCGCCGGCGCGGTGAAACGGCCGTGCAAATCCTTGCTCACGGCCACGATGAGGCTCACCTTGCCGCCGTCCTGCTCGGCCGCGATGGCCACGACCCCGGACGGAACCTTGCTGCGCAGATCGTCCATGGCCTCGCGAAGCGCCTTGATGTTCGGCGCGTCGACCTTGGCGCAAAGCACTTTCACCCCGCCGATCTCCTCGAGGCCGGAGAGCAGGTCGCGCCCCTGGCCCGAGGCCAGCTTGGCGGCGAGCTGTTCCTTTTCCTTGGTCAGAGCCCTGATGTCGTCCTGAAGCTTCTTGATACGCCCGGGCAGCTCCCCGGCCTTGGCCTTGGCCGCGTGCAGGCTTTCGTCCAGCTCGCCGCGCATCTCGCGCACGTGCTTGATGGTGTTGAGCCCCGTGGCCGCCTCGATGCGCCGCGTGCCGGCGGCAACGCCCGATTCGGCGAGAATCAGGAAGCTGCCGGCCTGGCCGGTGGCGGAAAGGTGCGTGCCGCCGCAAAATTCCATGGACACGCCCGGCACCTCGACCACGCGCACCGTATCGCCGTACTTCTCGCCGAAAAGCGCGGTCGCGCCCTTGGCCCGGGCCGCCTCGAGGGGCAGGACCTCGGTCGTCACCGGCGCGTCGAGGAGGATGGCCGCGTTGACCTCGTCCTCCACCCGGGAAAGCTCGTCCGGGGTCATGGCCGCGATGTGGGTGAAGTCGAAGCGCAGCCGGTCCGGGGTCACCAGCGACCCGGCCTGGTTGACGTGGCTGCCGAGCACGTTTTTAAGCGCCTTGTGGAGCAGGTGCGTGCAGGTGTGGTTGCGGGCGGTCGCGGCGCGAACGGCCGTATCCACGGCCAGATCGGCCTCCTGGTCGAGCAGGATTTCGCCCGCGGCAATCGTTATGTGGTGCGCGGTCAGCTCCGGGCCGGCCTTGATGGTGCCGGTCACCGTGGCGTTGCCGGTCAGCGTGGTGATGGCGCCCACGTCGCCGGCCTGGCCGCCGGATTCGCCGTAAAACGGGGTCACGGCGCACACGGCGTAGCCGGTCTCGCCGGCGGTGAGCCGTTCCACGGCCTGACCCTCGGCGGAAATGAGCGCGTTGACGCGGCTTTGGGCCGTAAGCGTCTCATAGCCCACGAACCGGGACTTCATGCCGGATTCGAGCAGCTCCAGGAACAGCACCGCCGGATCGGTCTCGCCGCTGCCCTTCCAGGCCTTTTTCGCCCGGGCCTTCTGCTCGGCCATGCAGGCCTTGTAGCCGTCCTCGTCGGTGGTGATGCCGCGCTTGCCGGCCACGTCGTTGACGATGTCCAGCGGGAATCCGTAGGTGTCGTAGAGTTTGAAGGCGAACTGTCCGGTGATGGTCTTTTCGCCGGCCGCCTCCATGCGGTCGAGCTCCTCGGCCAGGATGGCCAGCCCCTTGTCCAGGGTCACGCCGAAACGCTCCTCCTCCTCGCGCACCATGCGCTCCATGAAGTCGCGCGTGGCCACAAGCTCGGGGTAGGCGTCGCCCATGACCTCGACCACCGTGCCGGCGGTCTTGAACAGGAAAGGATCGGACAGGCCGATGAGCTTGCCGAAACGCAGGGCCCGGCGAATGAGCCGCCTTAGCACATAGCCCCGGCCCTCGTTGGAGGGCATGACCCCGTCGGCCACCAGAAAGGCCACGGCCCGGCTGTGGTCGGCGATGACGCGAAGGGCCGTGTCCTGCTCGTCGGTCGCGCCGTAGGTCACGCCGGCAATGGAGGCCGCCGTGGCGATGATGGTCTGGAACAGGTCGATGTCGAAATTGGAGTGCACGCCCTGGACCACGGCGGCGATGCGCTCGAGCCCCATGCCGGTGTCGATGCTCGGACGCGGCAGGGCCACGCGCTCGCCGGACTCCAGCTGGTCGTACTGCATGAACACGAGGTTCCAGATTTCCAGATACCGGTCGCAGTCGCAGGTGCCGATGCCGCAATCGGGGCCGCAGGAAACCTCCTCGCCCCGGTCGTACATGATCTCCGAGCAGGGGCCGCAGGGGCCGGTGTCGCCCATGGACCAGAAGTTGTCCTTCTCGCCCAGCCGGTAGATGCGGTCCGGGCTGAGCCCGGCCACCTTCTGCCACAGGCCGAAGGCCTCGTCGTCGTCCTGGTAGACCGTGGCGTAGAGCCGGCTTTTGTCCAGGCCGATGACCTCGGTCAGAAAGGTCCAGGCGAAGCGGATGGCGTCTTCCTTGAAGTAGTCGCCAAAGGAAAAATTGCCGAGCATCTCGAAAAACGTGTGGTGGCGGGCGGTGCGGCCGACGTTTTCCAGATCGTTGTGCTTGCCGCCCACGCGCAGGCACTTCTGCGAGGTGGTGGCGCGCTTGTAGCCGGGCTTGTCCTGGCCGAGAAAGACCTTCTTGAACTGGACCATGCCGGCGTTGGTGAAAAGCAGCGAAGGGTCCTCGCGCGGGATCAGCGGGGAGGAGGCCACTTTCTGGTGACCCTGGGCAGCGAAGAAGTCCAGGAACTTGGCGCGGATTTCATGAGCCGTCATCATTGTCGTATGCCTCCGCTGGAGGGGGAGCCCGAAGCGGCGTCGCCCTCCGGGACCTCCCCACCGGGGGGAGTCTCCCCCCCGGCCCCCCTTTCATAAGAAGGTCAGGGTTATGGTTTCAATGCGCATTCGCCCTTCGCGGGGCCAAAAGGGATTCGACGGGCACGCCAACGCGTTGGCGCACATCGTCGAATCCCTTTTGACCCCAGGCAGGGGGCGGGGCCGGGGCAGGACACCCCGGCTTTTCCATTACATGCCGTCTTCTTCCTCGATGGCCTCGGGGGAGATGGGCGGCGGCGTACCCTCGGCGAAGCCCAGGTGCTCGAGCAGCTTGCCTTCGATCTGTCCGCGAATGTCGGTATGTTCCTGGAGAAAGGCCCGCACGTTGTCGCGGCCCTGGCCCAGACGTTCGGAACCGAAGGAGAACCAGGCCCCGGACTTGTCCACGATGCCGGCGTCCACGCCCATGTCGATGAGCTCGCCCTCGCGGGAAACGCCCGTGCCGTAAAGGATGTCGAACTGGGCCTCGCGAAACGGCGGCGCGACCTTGTTCTTCACCACCTTGACCCGGCAGCGGCTGCCGTAGGTCTCTTCCTTGTCCTTGAGCGTCTGGATACGGCGGATGTCCAGGCGCACGCTGGCGTAAAATTTGAGCGCGTTGCCGCCGGTGGTGGTTTCCGGGCTGCCGTAGCCGGTCATGCCGATCTTCATGCGGATCTGGTTGATGAAGATGACCGAGGTCTGCGACTTGTGGATGGTGCCGGTCAGCTTGCGCATGGCGTGGGACATGAGCCGCGCCTGGCCGCCGACCTGGGTCTCGCCCATCTCGCCCTCGAGTTCGGCCTGGGGAATGAGCGCCGCGACAGAGTCGATGACCACCACGTCCACGGCTCCCGATCGCACGAGCAGGTCGGCGATGTCGAGGGCCTGCTCGCCGTAGTCGGGCTGGGAGATGAGCAGTTCCGGGGTATTGACGCCGAGCCGCCGGGCGTAGTTGACGTCCAGGGCGTGTTCCGCGTCGATGAAGGCCGCCGTGCCGCCGAGTTTTTGCGATTCGGCGATGATGTGCAGGGCGAGCGTGGTTTTGCCCGAGGATTCCGGGCCGTAAATCTCGGTGATGCGGCCTTTGGGGATGCCGCCGATGCCAAGGGCCAGATCGAGACCGATAGAGCCGGTGGGGATGGACGGAATCTTCACATGGGCCGCGTCGTCCAGGCGCATGACAGCGCCTTGGCCGTGCTTGCGCTCGATGGTGGTGAGCGCGGTGGCCAGGGCTTCGTTACGGAAATCTTCCGGGGACTGGGCTGGTTTGCGGGCCATTTGCCGACTCCTGCAAAAAGTGTGGGGCGCAAAGGGTGTTTTAATAGCAAAATCCCTGCCGACCGGCAACTTCGGCGACGCCGGCCGCGCCCCTTGCCAGGCGGCCGGCGAACCCTTAGCTACGCCGCATGAAATCCTACCACGCCCTGGCCCTTTTCTCCGGCGGCCTCGACAGCATATTGGCCGTCAAAACCGTCATGGCCCAAGGGCTCGACGTGTTGTGCCTGCACTTTGTCAGCCCCTTTTTCGGCAAACCCGACAAGATCGACCATTGGAAAAACATTTACGGACTCGACATCGTCCCGGTGGACGTGTCCGACGCCTACGTCTCCATGCTGGCCGCCAGCCCGGCCCACGGCCTGGGGAAATTTCTCAACCCCTGCGTGGACTGCAAGATCCTCATGCTGCGCCTGGCCAAGGAGCTGCTGCCGACCTACGGCGCGTCGTTTGTCATCTCCGGCGAGGTCCTCGGCCAGCGGCCCATGTCCCAGCGCCTGGACGCGCTCAACATCATCAGCCGCGACTCGGCCACGCGGGGACTGCTCCTGCGGCCGCTTTGCGCAAAGCGCCTGCCCGAAACCGAGGCCGAAACGTCCGGGCTCGTGGACCGTACGCGGCTCCACGCCATCTCCGGACGCGGCCGCAAGGATCAGATGGTCCTGGCCAAGACCTTCGGCCTGACCGAGATTCCCACCCCGGCCGGCGGCTGCCTGCTGACCGAGGAGCCCTCGGCCAAGCGCTTCTTCCCGCTTTTCATCCACAAGCCCGCGCCCACGGCGGCGGATTTCGCCCTGGCCAACATCGGCCGGCAATACTGGACGGGAAACCGCTGGCTGGTCATCGGCCGCAACCAGGCGGACAACGCGCGCCTGGAAGCCATCCTCGACCCGGACGACCTCGTCTTCAAGGTGCGCACCCTGCCCGGCCCCCTCGGCGTGGCGCGGAAACTTCCCGGCGCGGTCTGGGACGCGGCAACCGTCGCCGACGCCGCCGCCTTTTTCGCCTCCTTCAATCCCAAGGCCATGGCCATCCCCGGAGACGTGCAGGTCGACGTGGCCGGCGTCGACGACTCGCCGGTCAAGGTGACGCCGTCGCGCGCCACGCCCCTTGCCTGGAGCGAACCCACCTGGGAAGCGGCCAAGGAAGGCAAACGCGCCCGTTTCACCCAGCACGGTGTGGGGGGGAGATAGAAGAGGATGCGAGAGGGGAACCCTTTTTGAAAAAAGGGTTCCCCTCTCGCGCTCTCCCCTCCCCAAAACTTTCGATAGTTTCTCCAAGGCGGGAAGGCGGATCGACGACGATACGCCCTGTGCATCACCATCTTCTCCGAGCGCGGCATGCCATTCCAGAAAGCCATTTGTCCCTACGACTGTCCCACCACCTGCGGCCTGCTGGTCAAAACCGACGGCGAACGCATCGTGGGCGTGCAGGGCGACCACGACGCCCCCGCGCCCCACGGCAAGATCTGCGCCAAGATGCGGCGCTACGAAAAATCCATCCATGCGCCGGACCGGATTCTCACGCCGCTTACGCGTGTCGACGCCAAAGGGTCGGGCCGTTTCGCGCCGATTTCCTGGGACGAGGCCATTGCGGCCATCGCGGCGCAATGGCGACGCGCGCTTCGCGAATCGGGGCCGGACTCCATCTTGCCGTTTTACTACTCGGGGGTCATGAGCCTAATCCAGCGCAACTGCGGCGACGCCCTGTTCAACAGGATGGGAGCGTGCTCCCTGGTCAAGACCCTGTGCGCCTCGGCCAAGGGCGCCGGATACGCGGCGGTGGTGGGCAAGACCGGCTGCCTCGACCCCAGGGAACTCGACGACAGCGATTTCTTCCTCGTCTGGGGCGCCAACATGAAGGCCACGCGGCTGCAAGGCATGGCGAACCTGCTCAGGGCGCGAAAACGCGGCAAGCGCGTCGTCCTTATCGAAAGCTACGCGCAGGATATGGCTCCCCACTGCGACCAGGTGGTGCTGATCACCCCGGGCACGGACGGGGCCCTGGCCCTGGCCATGATGCATGTCCTGGTCGCGGAGAACCTGGCCGATTTCGATTTTCTGGAAAAGGAAAGCCTCGGCTTCGAGGAATTCAAGGCCTCCCTCGCCGCGAGCACGCCGTTATGGGCGCAGGGCGTGACAGGGGTTCCCGCGCGCGTCATCGTCGCCCTGGCAAGGGAGTATGCCGCCGCGTCCGCGCCGGCCATCATTTTGGGCAGCGGCAACTCGCGCCACGGAAACGGCGGCATGACCGTGCGCCTGATCACCATCCTGTCCGCGTTCACCGGAGCCTGGAAGCGCCGGGGAGGCGGGCTGTGCGGCTGCGATCCCGGCGGCGGCCCCTATGTGGACGCAAGGCGCATCACGCGCCCGGATTTGCGAAAAAACACCGCGCGCAGGGTCAACATCAACAAGCTGGCCTCGGCGCTTCGTCCCGGGCAAACGCAAACGCCGATCCGTTGCCTGCATGTGTATGCCAGCAATCCGGTCGGTTCGGTCTGCGACCAGCAAGGCATCCGGCGCGGGCTGCGCAACCCGGAACTCTTCACCGTCGTGCACGAGCGGTTCATGACCGACACGGCGCGTTATGCCGACATCATCCTCCCCGCCACGTTCTCGGTCGAACACACCGATTGTTACAGCTCCTACGGCTACTGCACCTTCGGCACGGCCTACAAGGCGATCCCCGCCCCGGGCGCCTGCAAAAGCAACTGGGACATCTTCCGCCTGCTCGCCCAGGCCATGGGCTATACGGACAGCCATTTCGATCGCGGCGAGGAAGCGCTTCTCGAAGAACTGCTGCGCCATCCGATGCCCGCGTTGCAGGGGCTTTCCGACGGGCAACGGGAGACGTTGCGACGCGGCGGGCTGGTATCAGTCCCGTATGCCGATCACACCGCCTGGAAAACGCCGTCCGGCAAGATGGAAATCGTCAATAGCGCCCTGGCCGCGCCCCTGCCGGGGTATCGGGAGAACCACGGCGGTCCCTATCCCCTGCGGCTCATCGCCGCGCCGAGCGTCGAGACGCTCAACTCCGTTTTTCTGGAACGCGAGGGACTGGTGACGCGTCGCGGGCCGATGACCCTGGCCATGCACCCCGGGGATGCGGCCGCGCGCGGCATTGCCGACGGCGATGCCGTCACGGCGCATAACGATCTCGGGGAGGTGCCCTTCGTCGCCCGCGTCACGCCCCTGGTCGCCAAAGGCGCGGTCGCCGCGGCCGGCATATTCCGGGCCAGCCAGTCCGCCAACGGCAATCTGGTCAACACCCTGCACCACGAGCGCCTCTCGGACATCGGCGAGGCCACGACGCTCAACGACAACACCGTCGAGGTGCGACGGGCGTGAGGAAGCGGTCGCGCCCGCCGCGCTAACCGATCTCCCGCAGGATGTCCCGGGCGGCGGCGAGGGGATCGGGGGCCTTGGTGATGGGGCGGCCGACGATGATGTGCGTGGCTCCGGCGGCGATGGCCGCGGCCGGGGTGGCGGTGCGGGTCTGGTCGTCCGGGGCGCTGTCCAGGGGACGGATGCCGGGGGTGGCGATGACGGGCAGGCCGCCGAGACGCCGGCGCAGGGCTCCCGCCTCCAGGGGCGAACACACGACGCCGTCGGCTCCGGCGGCGAGCGAGGCCTCGGCCCGCACCCTGGCCAGGTCGACCAGGGACCCGGCGTAGCCGGTCTGCTGCAATTCGTCCTGGCCGAGGCTCGTCAGCACGGTGACGGCCAGGACCTTGGTCGCGCCCTTGGCCTTGGCCGCCGCCTCCACCACCTGCGGGTAGCCGTGGACCGTGGCCAGGGCGATGTCGTGGCCGGCGAGCTGGCGCGTGGCCAGGGCCACGGTCTGCGGGATGTCGTGGAACTTGAGGTCGAGCATGACCTTGAAGCCCCGCTTGGACAGCGCGTCGCACACGGAAAAACCGGCGTCGAGAAAAAGTTGCAGGCCGACCTTGAAAAATCCCACCGCCGGGGCGAGGCGGTCGACCATCTCCAAGGCCTCCCGCGCCGTGGGCAGGTCCAGGGCCACGATGAGGCGGTCGTCGAAGCGGTGCGGCTGGGGCATGAAAAACCTCTGGTCAGATTTTGGCGTAGCGTTCGATGCGTTTCTTGTAGGCGACGATGCCGTCGGCCAGCCCGTCGGCCAGCTTGCGCAGGTAAGCGTCTGAACTCAGGCGCTTGGCCTCGGTGGGATTGGTGATGTAACCGAGTTCCACCAGCACGGCCGGCATGTTGGCCCCGATGAGCACGAAAAAGGGCGCTTCGTGGGGTCCCCGGTCGCGGATGCGGTACTTGCCGCGCAGTTCGCTGACGGTCCGCTTCTGCACGAATTTGGCCAGGTCCTTGGACTCGGACGTCTTGGACGACAGCATCAGGTCGCTTAAAATCGCCTGGAGATCGCTGATCTTTTTCTGGGAGGCGGCGTTTTCCCGGGCGGCCACGCGCACCGCGTCGCGCGAATTGGCCAGGTTCAGGGAATAGGTCTCGAGCCCCGAGGAACCGGGGTCGCCGTGGGCGTTGCAGTGGATGGAGACAAAGAGGTCCGCGCCCTGGCTGTTGGCCATCTCCGTGCGCTTTTCCAGGGGGATGAACACGTCCCTGGTGCGCGTATAAAGGACCTTGAAGCCCCGCTTGCGCAGTATCGCGCCGAGCTCCTTGGCGAATCGCAAGTTCACGTCCTTTTCGGTCACGCCGTAAAGCCCCTGGGCGCCGGGGTCCTTGCCGCCGTGTCCGGGATCGATCATGACGGTGCGCACGGAAAGGCCGAGCTGCTCGACCAGGCTGCCGAGGTTCTTCTTTCCGGCCGCCGACGGTGTCAGCGGCTTGCGGTCCGCCTTTTCCGGCGCGGCCTTGGCCACCTGGGCCTTTTTGCCCGAGGCCGCGTCCTCGTCCGCCGATTTGGCGGACTTGCCGCCCCGTTTGCCCGAGGCCTCGGCCCGAAACTGGCCTTTGCTCCCGCCGCCGGATTCGCCGTCCAGATCGAGGACGATGCGAAACGGCCCGTCCTCGGAATGGATCTCGTATTGCCGCACCCCGTCCAGTTCGAGGACCACGCGCACGGTATCCGGCGTGAAATAGCCGGCCCGCAGCCGGGACACCACGCCTTTGGCGAAGCGCTTTTCCGAGGGAATGGCGGAGCCGGTGCGGGTGTTGTCCAGGTCGATATAGAGGAGCTTGACCTGCTCGCCGTCCGAACGCTTCTGGTCGAGCAGCTGGTAGCGATAGGTCGTTTCCCGGTCCAGGGTCAGGGTGAGCCTGCCGCCGGCGGAACCCGTTTTGACCACCGCCCGCCTGAGCACGGCCGGCCGGGCCGAGGTGGCGGGAGGCGGGCCGGAGGACTTCCGGGCCTCGGCGGCCTTGGCGCTTGCCGAGGCTTTGGTCGGGGACTTGTCCGGGGCTTTGGCCTTGGCCGGCTCCGGCTTGTCCTTGGCGGCGTCGGCCTCCGCCGCGGCCAGAAGCTTTTTGGCCTGGTCGGCCATGTCGCCCTTGGGATGGTCGCGCAGGATGCGGCGCAAATCCGCCTTGGCCGCGTCGGGCTTTTTGAGGTGCTCGGCCAGAATATCCGCCCGGCGCAGCAGGGCGTCGTCGCTCCAGGCATGGCGCGGGTAGGCCTTGGCCACCCGGGCGTAGAGGGAAGCGGCCGCCTCCCAGTCCGCGTCCAGGTAGGACCGCTCCGCCAGCTCGGCGTTGGTCCAGGCCTCGTAATAAAGAATCTTGGCCCCGAGCGGGTCCTTGCCCGCCGCCTTGGCCAGGGCGGCCAGCTTGGCGTCGAGCGCCTTCCACAGGTCGCGCCGGTCCTTGGAACCGGGATCGTCGCGCAGGGCTTTGAATTCCTTGACCGCCGCCTGATAGCCCGCGGCCACGCCCGCCGCCCGAACCGCTCCCGCCGCCAGAAGCAGCGCAAGCGCCACGACCGCCAGGATCCCGCCCAGCCGCCCGAAAAACGCCGTCATTCGTACCACGCCGGCAGCCTACTCCACAGTGACGCTCTTGGCGAGGTTTCGCGGCTGGTCCACGTCCTTGCCCAGGTAGTCGGCCATCTCGTAGGCGAAAAGCTGGAGCGCCGGCAGCATGAGGAAGGTGGACAGCGGGCCCCAGGCCGCAGGGATTTCCCAGGGGTGGTCCACGTCGAGGTCGGCCCCTGGCTGGGTCAGGGCGATGATCTTGCCGCCGCGCGCCTGGACCTCCTGGAGGTTGGACTTGACCTTGGGATAGAGCCCGTCATGGGGAGCCAGGGCGAAGGTGGGGAACTTGGGGTCGATCAGCGCGATGGGGCCGTGCTTCATCTCGCCGGCGGCATAGCCCTCGGCGTGGATGTAGGAAATCTCCTTGAGCTTGAGCGCCCCCTCGAGGGCCAGGGGATAGCACAGGCCGCGTCCGAGAAAGAGAAAGCTCCTCGCCTCGGAGTAAACCCGGCACAGCTCCTTGGCCCGCTCCCGAAGCGCCGGCAGGATGCCGTCCAGAAGCGCCGGCAGTCCTTCCAGGGCCGGCACGCAGTGCGCGGCCACATCCGCCGGCAGCACGCCCTTTTTCTGGCCAAAGACCATGGCCATAAGCGTGAGGAGCGTGAGCTGGGAGCACATGGCCTTGGTCGAGGCCACGGAAATTTCCGGTCCGGCCTGGGTATGGACCACCACGTCGGCCTCCCGGGCCACGCTCGAGCCGACCACGTTGCAAAGGCCGATGACCCGCGCCCCGCGCGCCTTGGCCAGATGCATGCCGGCCAGCGTGTCGGCCGTCTCGCCGGACTGGCTGATGGCCAGCACCGTGTCGCCCGGACCGAGGACCGGTTCGCGGTAGCGCAGCTCCGAGGCGATCTCCACCCGGGTCGGGATGCCGGCCCACTGCTCCATGAGGTACATGCCCCACAGCCCGGCGTGGTACGAGGTGCCGCAGGCCACGATGAAGAGGCGCTCGGGAGCGTCCATGGCCTCGAGCTCGGGCAGCGCGACCCGCTCCGAGCCGCGCTGCACCCGCCCGGCCAGACAGTCGGCGATGACGCGCGGCTGCTCGAAAATCTCTTTGAGCATGAAATGCTTGAACCCGCCCTTCTGGGCGGCGCTGACGTCCCAGGAGATGTGCTGCACCTCCTTTTTCACCGGCGCGAGCGTGGCCACGTCCAGGACCTGCCAGGAGCCGGCGTCGATGCGGGCCATCTCGCCGTCGTCGAGAAAGACCACCTCGCGGGTGTAGGGCAGAAAGGCCGGGATGTCCGAGGCCAGGAAATTCTCGCCCACGCCCACGCCCATGACCAGCGGCGACTGCTTGCGGGCGGCGTAGAGCATGCCCGGGTTGTCGCGGCTGACCACCACGATGGCGTAGGCGCCCTCGACCCGGGAGAGGGCCTTGGAGATGGCCTCGGCCAGGGAGCCCTTTTCCTTATAGTAATGGCCCACGAGCTGGGCCAGGACCTCGGTGTCCGTCTCGGAGGCGAAGCGCACGCCGGCCGCGGCCAGCTCTTTCTTCAGGTCCTGGTAGTTCTCGATGATGCCATTGTGGACCAGGGCGATGGAGCGGGAGGCGTCGCAGTGGGGATGGGCGTTTTTTTCGATGGGCAGACCGTGGGTGGCCCAGCGGGTGTGGCCCACGCCGGAGGTGGCCAGGTAGACGTTTTGGGCGGCGAGCTTGGTCTCGAGGTTGACCAGCTTGCCTTCGGCCCGGACCGTAATGAGGTCCTTGCCCTGCAGAAACGCCACGCCGGCGGAATCATAGCCACGGTATTCCAGCCGCTTGAGCCCTTCGACGATGACCGGAACGGCCGGCCGATGCCCGCAGTACCCGATGATGCCGCACATACGCTCTCCCCGCCGATGGTAACATCAGGCGTCCGTTTGGCTTCGCGAAAGCCGCCTGCCGGCGTTTTCCGAAGCGGTCTTGCACTTCCTGTCGCGTCCCTTGAAAAGACGTCCGTATCTTCAGAAAAAAACAACTATTCGAATAGATTATCCCGGAAAAGAACAACTGTTCCTTTTAAGGACACGTCACATCCGGGGAAACGCGCCGGCCGCCTTCGGCCCGCCGTCCCGCCGGACGCCCGGGCGTCCGCCCGCGCCCGGATTACGTTGTGGCCACCTGTAGCCCGCCTTGCCCGGCCTTGCAACACGACCGCCATGTTTCCCGGTTCGGGGCATTTCCTCCCGGGCACTTTTTTTGCGGGTAAATATTACCCTGTCACAAAAGTTGAGAAACTTTGACTCAACACTGTTTCCGGTTGTGACAAAAATTCCCATTACCGATAACAAATTGTTTTTTCAAGCAATAGTCTGAATTTTCACCACCCCCCCGCCGAAATTCCTTGGAAAATCAAGATGGCCAAGTCCCACCGCGCGTCCCACAACCGCCACATGATTTTATATCATACTGAAATATAGCATTATTTTTTTCGGATCGGTATTTGCCATAGGCGAAGCATCCAAAACGGCCCCCGGGACGCGATGGCGCGAACCCGGCCCGCGGCCGGCGCGTCGGCTTTCGCGCCAGGCCCGGAAACTGTCGGAGACAGCGCCGCTTAAACGCGGCGGCGCGGCGGCTTCACGACGTAAACGCTTGGTGTAATGGGAGGAGTGAGAAACGCTTAACCAGTAACGGTGGGGGGAAGTGATGACGCTGGCTATTTTGATCGCCATATCCTTGATGTGGCTGCCTGTGGCCCTGCTCTTTCTCGGCTACGGCGAGGCCAAGGGAACGGGCGCCATTTGCGGCTTAGTGGGCATCTGCGTCGTGATCGGCGCTTTTGTCAACGCCATCCAAAACGATGCGTTCACGGCTGGACTGCTTTTTGCCCATGGGCTCCTGTATTGTGTCGTGGCCTACGCCTTGCTGACCGGGCTCGACAACCTGCGTTCCGTAGGCAACGTAAGCTTGACCGTGGCCATCATTTCCTTCATCTATATGTTGCTCTACTACCACGTCAAAGGCAGCAATTATTTCACGCTGGCCTGTGCCGGCTACACCGTGCTGACCCTCGAAGTGTGGCTGAATGCCTACGGGAAACTGTCGGCCAAGCTTCTGGCGTGGTCGCTGATCATATGGGTCCCGGTCGGGCTTTACATCCCGGCCTTTTTGTTACTCGCGGGCAAGCCGCTGCCTTTCTAGGCTACGGCCGTCCGGGACCCGGGCCGCGCGGCGGCCCGGGTCCGTCGCGTTTTCCAAGGCGTCGGTTGGGGAATTGGGAAACACTCGCCACGGAGGAGGGAACATGAAACGTCTTTTGTGCATCATCGCGGCCGCGCTCATGCTCACGGCCGCCGTCCGCGCCCAGGCAGCCACCGAAGTGCGGATGACGGGCGATGCGCTCGTCTACGGCAACTTTTTCGCCAACCGGAACTTCACCGGCTGGAACACCGCCAAATGGACCAACGAGGCCGGCAACATCCGGCCCGCCGGATCCCAAACGGAGGACCGCTTCGAGATCTGGGAACGCTTCCGCCTGCGTTCCGATTTCATCGCCAACGAGGCCGTCAAGTTCCGCCTGGGCATCCTCGTCGAAGACGTCTGGGGCCATGGCACCTTCACCGCCGCCAACCCGACCGTGGCCGTGGAAGTCTACCAGGCCTACCTGCAGTTCAAATGGCCGGGCTGCGACGTGCAGATCAGCGCCGGTCTCCAGCCGGCCTCCATCCCGCAGTCGTCCTTCTTCGCCGGCAGCGTGGTCTTCGATGAAAACGTTTCGTCGCTGATCATCACCGCCCCGCTGATTCAGGACCACCTGTCCATGGTCCTGGCCTACGTGCGCACCATCGCCAGTGACCGCACTTACGCCCCGACCACCACCTCGATCTACTCCAACGAGGAAGGCTACATGCTGGCCCTGCCGTTCACCATGGACGGCTTCAAAGCCACGCCGTGGGCCCTTTTCGGCGTCGGCGGCAAGGGCGGCCACTACCTGACCGAAGCCGGCTGGGCCGAGGGCCTCATTTCCTCGGGCCTTTTCAGCATGGCGCCCGTGGGCTGGAAGAACAACTTCATCACCGCCATGTGGGCCGGCACGACCCTCGAGGTGCTGGCGCTCGACCCCTTCAAGTTCTACGCCGACGTGATCTGGGGCCAGCACGGCATGAACGAGTACGCCAAAAACGTGCGTAACGGCTGGTTCATCGACGCCGCGGCCGAGTACACCGGCTGGGACGTGCTCACGCCCCAGGCCTTCGGCTTCTGGTCCACCGGCGAAGACAGCTCCACCAGAAACGGCTCCGAGCGCATGCCGAACTTCTTCCCCGGCTCCGGGCGCGGCGGCCAGCACGACGGCGGCACCATCTCCTGGAACGCCGGCAACAGCTTCCTGTTCGACGGCGGCCAGGAACTGGTCAAGGGCTCCAACATGGGCATCTCGCCCGTGGGCAACTGGGGCTTTGGCGCGTCGCTCAACAACATCAGCTTCATCGAGAAGCTGACCCAGCGCTTCACCTTCGCCTACGTCCACGGCAACAACTCGGCCAAGGCCATCCGCTACGCCAACTTCGTTCTCGGCAGCAATCCCATCTTCCAGATGGGCCGCGACCTGACCGACAAGGAGTGGGTCATCGGGCTCAACTTCGACAGCAAGTATATGCTCTACGAAAACCTGGCCCTGATCCTCGAGACCGGTTGGGCCCATCCGAGCCAGTTCCAGAAGAACGTCTGGGGCCGCCGCCTGGCCAACAAGGCCGAAGACGCCTGGAAGGTCTCTTTCGGCTTCAAGTACACGTTCTAGACGTCCGCATCGCCACGACCGACGCCGGCCGGGCCCCTTCTGGGGCCCGGCCTTTTTTGCGCGGAAGGGACGCGCCGACCTTTTCTTGACATTCCCGGCCCAAACGACATTGTGGCTAAAACACTCGGAGGCTTGCCATGACACGCCGCGCCGTCGCCCTGCTCGCCCTGTGCCTTGCCGTCTTCCTGGCCCCCGCCGCCCACGCCGCCGGCCCCGCCACCCCAGAGGAGGCCGGGCTGGTCGACATCGCCACCGTCGCCCCGGACATCCGACTCGACATGCGCTACGCCACACCGGACAATTTCACCCATGTCGCCGTGTACCCGGCCGCCCGCTGCTTCCTGCGGGCCGACGTGGCCAAACGGCTGGCCAGGGTCCAGGCGAATCTCGAAAAAGAGGGCCTCGGGCTCAAGGTCTTCGACTGCTACCGGCCCTTTTCCATCCAAAAAAAGTTCTGGGCCCTGGTGCCCAACGAGGACTGGGTGGCCAAGCCCGTGGAGAAAAACGGCAAGCCCGTCTCCGGGTCCAAGCACAACCGGGGCGCGGCCGTGGACCTGACCCTGGTGACCGCCACGGGCCAGGAAATGCCCATGCCGTCCGGATTCGACGATTTTACGGAAAAGGCGCGGCGCAACTACGCCGGCGGAGACCCGGCCGCCCGGGCCAACGCCAAGCGGCTGGAAGCGGCCATGGCCAAGGAAGGCTTCGAACCGCTGCCGTCGGAATGGTGGCATTTCGACGGCCCTGGCTGGAAGGGCTACGAACTGCTCGACGTGCCCATCAACTGACCCTTCTCGGACCCGGGGCGGGGGATCAGGGGGAAGAACACCTCGAACAGGCTTCCCCGCCCCACGGCGCTCGTCACCAGCACCGCCCCGCCGCAGCCCTTGACGATGCCGTGCACCGCGGCCAGGCCCATGCCCGTGCCCTGGCCGGGCTTTTTCGTGGTGAAAAAGGGCTCGAAGATGCGGTCGCAGATATCCGCCGTCATGCCGTGTCCGGTGTCGGAGACCCAGAGCTTGGCGTACGGTCCGGGCGGCAGCTCGGTCAGCGGCGTGCCGGCGGCGAGGCACGGCCCGAGGGGCCGCGGCGGCTCGGGAATGGCGAGAAGCCCCACCTCCAGCACCCCGCCTTCGGGCATGGCCTGGGCGGCATTGAGGCACAGGTTCATGAGCACCTGATGGATCTGGGCCGGATCGGCCTCGATGGTGAGCGCCAGCTCCGACACCCGCTGGCGGATCTCCACCCGCTTCTCGATCATGCCCCGGGCCAGTTTGAGCGTCTCCTTGACCAGCGGGTTCAAAGGCAGCGGCCCCACGGTCAGCTCGCCCTGGCGGCTGAAGGTGAGGAGCTGGCGCACCAGGTCCCTGGCCCGCTCCGAGGCCCGAACCACATCGGCCAGCGGCTTTCGCAGCGGGTCCTTCCAGGGGATGTCGGCCAAAATCATCTCGGTATTGAGCAGGATGGGCGTCAGGATGTTGTTGAAGTCGTGGGCCACGCCCCCGGCCAAAACGCCGATGGCCTCGAGCTTTTCCACTTGCCGCAGCCGCTTTTCCAGGCCCATCTCGTAGGTCATGTCGCGCACGAGCATGATGTGGTTGGTGATCTGCCCGGCGGCGTCGCGCACCGGGGAAATGAGCGTTTCGGCCACGCCCTCCTCCCCGTCCGAACGGGGCAGGCGCAACCGGCCCGACCAGCGAAGGCCGAGCCCCAGCATCTTGCGCACCGACTCGCCGAGAAAGATGCCGAGATGGCGCTCCAGGTCAAGTCCGCCCGCCCCGCCCTGGCCGCCGACAATCTGGGCGAAGGCCGGGTTGGCGTATTCCAGGCGGAAATCCCGGCTGACGATGACCAGCCCCTCGGCGCTCTGGTCCACGGCCGAGACCAAAAGCATGCGCTCTTCCTCGGCGCGCTTGCGATCGGTGATGTCCCGGGCCGCGCCCTCGACGCGCTGCAGCCGGCCCGACTCGTCGAGCACCGCCCGGGCGTTGATGGACACCCAGACCGCCCGGCCGTCGCGGCGCACCACCTGCATCTCGAAATCGAACACCCGCCCGTGCTGGGCGAGCAGGCGCAAAAATTCCAGCCGGTCCTGCTGCCGGGCCTGGATGCGGGAAAAAAGATCCCCCTGCTCGAGCAGGACCTCCTCGGGCGAGGCAAAGCCGAGGATGCGGGCCAGGGCGGGATTGCAGGCGGCCATGGCCCCGTCCGGATCGAACTGGAAGATGCCCTCGGCCGAGTGCTCGAAAATGTCGCGGTACTTGGCCTCGCTGCGTATGAGCTCCCGTTCCATGCGCCAATAGGCCGTCACGTCGCGGCCCATGGCCTGGTATTCGCCGACGCGCCCGGCCTCGTCGAAAATGGCGCGCACCGTCCAGTTCAGGCAGCGCTGATGGCCGTCGGGCAGGGTGAGCATATGGCGGACATCCACCACCGGCGCGCGCGGCGTCAACGCCAGGATGCGCTCCCGCAGCCCCTCCCCCTCGGGCACGTCCTCCAGAAACAGACTGCCGAGCATGTCCTCCACGGGACGGCCCGCGATCCTGGCCACGGCCCGATTGACGAACACCCGGCGCAACCGGGCATCGAGGCGCACCACCAGCTCGGTCTGGTCCTCGACGATGGCCTGGTAGCGACGCCGGCTGGCGTCGAGTTCGCGCTGCGCCCGGCGATGGGAGGTGATCTCCGTAAACAGGCAGCACACGGCATCCACGACGCCGTCCTCGCCGACCAGCGGAAGCAGCGTGGTCTGAAAATTCCGCTCGCGCCCGTCAACGGTGCGGCGCACCTCTTCTTCCCGCATCGCCCCCCGGTCGAAGACCTCCAGGGCCGTCGCCCGGAAACGGGCGAATGCCTCGGCGTCCATGCAGTCCGCCATGGGCCGGGAAAGAAGCTCCCTCCGCCTGCGGCCATACCACCGCTCAAAGGCGCGATTGATGTAAAGAAAGCGGAAATCGCGGTCCACCACGAAAACGGCCGCAAAGGCGCATTCGACCGCCACGGCCAGTCGACCCGGATCAAACGTCCCCACGGCCGGGGAAAACACGCACACCGCGCCGGCCGACGCGCCGCCGTCCCCGGCCAGGGGAGCGCAGGCCGCCCGCGCCCCCTGGACGGGCGTGTCGCCGCCGTCGCACGGACAGCCGGGACACCGCGCGTTCCGGCCGAAAATCACCCGGTGGCAGGCCGCCCCGGGGACCTCCAAGAGGTTGCGGCCCGACGCATTGCCGCGCACAAAAACGCGCGAGGCGTCAAGGACCGCCACCCCCTCGGGCAATCGCTCCACCAGGGTGCGGGTCGGCTCATCCAGGAGCGCCCGGGGCCCCTCACTTGCCAGGGATCGTGCGAGTCGGATCGGCGATGCCGGCGTCATTGGGCGAATACCACTTGCGGGCCGGGCCCTTGGGCAGGGTGACGCCCTTGGCGATCTTGTCCTTCTCATAGGTGCGGGCCAGTTCATCGAGATCGACGGCGTCCGGCTCGGCCAGGACCCTGGCCGCCGGGGAACCATACCTGATGGAATAATAGGCGAGCTTGAGGGAACCGGCCGCCGGATCGAACTTGAGCTTGACCTTGAGGTCGCCCTTGCGCCAGCGCAGAATCTCGGTGCCCCCCTCGGTCATGATCGACGGCTTGCCGAATTCAGCGGTCAGCCGCTTGGCCAGCGCGGCATGGCCGATGATGCCGTCCAGACGCACGTAGGCCGCAAACATCCGACCCTGGACGAACCCGTAAAAAACCACCGGCGCCTTGCCATTGAGCCTGTAGGGTTCATTGAGGTTCACGGCGTAGTTGATGTCGCCCACCGTCTTGAGCTTCATAAAGGACGGCAGCGCGGCAAGCCTGCTGCCGAAAGGCGTTCCGGCAAACCCCTCGCCCCCCTTGGCCCACGTCGTCTGGCCCAAAGCCAACACCATGACCAGCGCCGCCACAAATGCTCCCCAGCGCATATCCCCTCCTTGCTGTCCATTTTTCGGCACCCTACCGTCGCTTCTGCGGCGAACGCAAGACGTGGCGGCAAAATAACCCGCCTGGCGACTGGCTTTTCAGGCCGATCTCGACTATCCTGAAATTTATGTAGTCCCGTGCCGGTCGGTTGTTCCCGCATGGAAAAAGTACTTATCGTCGAAGACAGCAAGGTCTTTGCCCGCATTCTCATCCGCAAGATCGAGGATGAACTGTTCTTCAATGTCTGCTGGGCCTCGAATTTCGAAGAAGCCCGCTACATCCTTGAAGAAAATCCGGACAATGACACATTTTTCGTCGCCCTGCTCGACCTGCACCTCCCGGATTGTCCCGACGGCGGCATCGTCGATTACGTCATCTCCCGGGGCATCCCCTCCATCGTCTTCACCGGGGACGTGGAATCCGAAGTCCGCGACCGCGTCTGGGCCAAGAAAGTCGTGGACTACGTGTCCAAGGAATCCCCGGACAGCCTCGATTACCTGTGCTCGCTCGTGCGGCGCATCTCGCTCAACAAGTTCGTCCATATCCTCGTCGCCGACGACTCCCAGACCGTGCGCCACCACCTCGTGCGCCTGCTTACCGCCCACGAATTCATCGTCCACGAGGCCGACGACGGCCCCTACGCCCTGTCCGTGCTGGAGCGCCACCCCGAAATCAAAGTCGTCATCACCGACTACTTCATGCCCGGCATGGACGGCGTGGAACTCACCCGCCAGATCCGACGCCGCAAACGCAAGGACGAAGTGGCCGTCATCGGCATCTCCGCCTACGGCAACACCATCCTCTCCGCCCGGTTCATCAAAAACGGGGCCAACGATTTCCTCAACAAGCCCTTCTCCAGCGAGGAATTCTACTGCCGCGTCACCCAGAACCTGGAAATGCTCGAATACATCCAGAAACTGCGCGAGACCTCCATCCGCGACCCGCTGACAAGCCTCTACAACCGCCGCCACTTCTTCGAAACATCCAAGGATTGCTACAAGCGCCTGGCCCGGGGCGAAGAACCCATGACCCTGGCCATGCTCGACATCGACCACTTCAAACGCGTCAACGACACCTACGGCCACGCCGTGGGCGACGAAGTGCTCAAGCACGTGGCCCACGGCCTGTCCAACCGCTTCCGCGGCCGCGATATCGTGGCGCGCCTGGGCGGCGAGGAATTTTGCGTGCTGGCCATGGGCCTGGAAGGACAACAGGCCCTGGCCGCCTTCAACGACCTGCGCAACAGCATCGAACGCTCCAAAGCCAAAGCCGGCAACATCTCCGTCGGCGTCACCATCAGCATCGGCCTGTGCGACAAGCCCAAAGGCTCCATCGAAAACATGCTCGCCGACGCCGACGCCGCCCTCTACAAAGCCAAACGCACCGGCCGCAACCGCGTCGTCTGGGCGGATTGACGAGCGGCCAGGGAGGCTCCGCCTCCCCGGCACCCCTTCGCCAGGGGCTCTGCCCCTGGACCCCGCCGGGAGGCCACGGGCCCCCCGGTCCCCCCGTCCGGTGTGCTTTGGCTAGACGGGGGGGGGGCGGAGGCTTGCCGGTAAGGCGGAGTGCGGAGAAGATGGAGGCGGAATTCGTCGGGACGATGCCGCCGCTACGCGGCAGGCTCGTCCCAAGCAAATTCCGCCTCCACCACGCCGTCGCCCCTTCGGGGCGAACTTTTCAAATCTATCCGTCTTGTTCTTGAAATGCGGCGCTTCGCCGCTGGCGTGGTTGTTGCCACAATCGCGTCCGGCGTCGAGGCGCAAAGCGCCTCGTGCCGCCGGGCCTATTGCGGCAACAAGATCAACCCAACCCACCCCGCACCGTCTCCCCGCTTTTCCACCCACCATCCCGGCCCGGTAAAGGGAGGTCCGGAGGGCATAAGCCCTCCGGCGGGGTGCGGGGGCAGAGCCCCCGCCGGGGTCTGGGGCGGCGCCCCAGCCTCATTGCCTCATGCCGGCTCCATCATCCCTCACCGGGCCGGACGCAGAAACACAACGGCCAAAGGCGGCAGGGTAAGGTTGAGGGAATAGGGGTGGTCGAAGCTTTCGATTTCCTCGGCCATGACCGCGCCGGCGTTGCCGAGGCCGGAGCCGCCGTAGAGCTTGGAATCGCTGTTGAGCAGTTCGGTCCACAGGCCGGGGATAGGCACGCCGATACGGTAGCTGGCGCGCGGCACGGGGGTGAAGTTGAGCGCCACGAGCAGCACGTCGGCGGGGTCTTTGCCGCGCCGCAGAAAGGCCAGGACGCTGGCTTCGGCGTCGCGGTAATCGATCCATTCAAAGCCTTCGGGCTTGAAATCGCGCTGGTGCAGGGCGGTTTCTTCCTTGTAGACCCGGTTTAAGTCCGCGACCCATTGCATGACCCCCTGGTGCGGGGGGGAGTCGAGCAATTCCCATTGCGGTTCGGCGTCGTGGTTCCATTCCTGCCATTGGCCGAACTCGCCGCCCATGAAAAGCAGCTTCTTGCCGGGATGGCCGAACATGTAGCCGTAGAGCAAGCGCAGGTTGGCGAAGCGTTTCCAGTCGTCGCCGGGCATTTTCCGAAGCAGGCTGCCTTTGCCGTAGACCACCTCGTCGTGGGACAGGGCCAGGATGAAATTCTCCGAAAAGGCGTACCAGATGCTGAAGGTCAGTTCGCCGTGGTGGTATTTGCGAAAGATCGGGTCGCGGGAGAAGTAGCGCAGGGTGTCGTGCATCCAGCCCATGTTCCACTTCATGCCGAACCCGAGTCCGCCGAGGTATGGGGGACGCGACACCATGGGCCAGGAGGTGGATTCCTCGGCCATGGTTTCGCAGCCGGGGAAGCGGCTGTAGACCATTTCGTTGAGGCGTCGCAGGAAGGCGATATTATCCAGGTTCTCCCGGCCGCCGTGGATGTTGGGAATCCATTCGCCCTCACGGCGGGAATAGTCGAGGTAGAGCATGGAGGCCACGGCGTCCACGCGCAGGGCGTCGATGTGGTAGTTCTTGAGCCAGAACAGGGCGCTGGAGATGAGGAACTCGCGGACCTCGTAGCGGCCGGTATTGAAGATGTAGCAGTTCCAGTCCGGGTGGTAGCCCTTTTTGGGGTCGGCGTGCTCGTAGAGGTGGGTGCCGTCGAAAAAGGACAGGCCGTGGCCGTCGGTGGGAAAATGGGAGGGCACCCAGTCGAGGACGACACCGATGCCGTTCTGGTGGAGCCGGTCGATGAGCGCCATGAAGTCCTGGGGTGAGCCGAAACGGCTGGTGGGGGCGAAGTAGCCAAGCGTCTGGTAGCCCCAGGAGCCGAAGAAAGGGTGCTCCATGATGGGCAGGAACTCCACGTGGGAAAAACCGCAGCGCAGCACGTGTTCGGTAAGATGGTCGGCCATCTCCAGGTAGGACAGGGACCGGTAGCGGTCCTCGTGGACGCGCCTAAACGAGCCGAGGTGCACCTCGTAGATGGAAACCGGCGCGGAAAACCCGTTTTTCTCGTGGCGCGAGGCCATCCAGGTCGCGTCGTTCCACTGGTAGTCGAGGTCCCAGACGATGGAGGCGGTGCTCGGCGAGGTTTCCCAGTAGAAGGCGTAGGGATCGCCCTTGTCGGCCCGGTAATCGCCCACGCTCGATTCGATGTGGTACTTGTAGTGCGCGCCCTTGCCGAGGCCGGGGATGAAGCATTCGTGGATGCCCGAGGCGTCCTGGCGCGGGGCCATGAGGTGTTTGCCCGGCTCCCAGCCGTTGAAGTCCCCGATGACGGACACGGTTTTGGCGTTGGGGGCCCAGACGGCGAAATGAACGCCCGGTTCTTCTTCCACGGTCAGGGCTTGCGAGCCGAGCTTCTCCGGCAAGTCGAAGTGGTTGCCCTGCTTGAAAAGATAGATATCCTGGTCTGTTAAGCGGGAAACATCGTGTCTGGGCGGCTTGGCGTCCCACATGATGGCGCATCTCCTTTGCGGCCTTGCCGAAAGCGGGGGAAGGTCCTGGCGGCTTTTCCCGCCAAAGGGTTTCCGGAGCAAGGCGGGAAGGTTAGTCGAAGGTGAGGGACAAGCCCGCACCGACTTCGTTTACGGGCAGGACCCGGCTTAAGGCCAGGGTGGCGGCGAACCCGGTGCAGTGGCA
The DNA here is from genome assembly GCF_000179555.1 of Solidesulfovibrio fructosivorans JJ]. Taxonomy (NCBI): domain Bacteria; kingdom Pseudomonadati; phylum Thermodesulfobacteriota; class Desulfovibrionia; order Desulfovibrionales; family Desulfovibrionaceae; genus Solidesulfovibrio; species Solidesulfovibrio fructosivorans. Next base: position 74,701 of record NZ_AECZ01000002.1, on the reverse strand, counting down.
GGGATAGAGGGCGGCGACGCCGGCCTCGGCCAGCCAGGCGGCCACGGCGTCGATGCGGTCGGGCGCGGCGTCGTGGAGGTGCAGCCCCCCGATGATGGCCGACACGCGCCGTTCGCCGGTCACTTCCCGGGCGTGGGCGACGATGTTGCAAATGCCGGCATGGGCGCAGCCGGTGATGATGACGAGACCTTTTTTCCCAAGATAGGCCAGGGCGGAATCGTCGGGGAGCAGGTCCGGGACCGCGCCCTTGAGCGTGACGCGCACGCCGAGGGGCGTCGGCGCTTCGAAGGGAATGCGGCGGGGAATCTCGCCCAGGAAAAAGAGCCAATCCGTCAGGCGCAAGGGCTCGCGGGTCAGGCGCATGGTGAAGTGGTCGCCCAGGGCTGTCTCGGAGACCATGGAGCCGATGAACATGCCGCTGACGCGTTTGGGCAAAAAGGCATCGGGATGGGCCACCAGGAGCGGCCGGGAACCGACGCGGCCCTCGCAGGCGCGGTCGTTGAAAAGGGAGAGCAGATGGGCCAGGCCCCAAGTATGGTCCAGGTGGCCGTGGGACAGGGCGACCACGTCGAGTTCGCCCAGGTCGATGCCGAGCCGGGCGGCGTTTTTGCACAGCACGTCGGAATAGCCGCAATCGAAAAGCACCCGCCGGCCGCCGTCGCGCAACAGCAGGGAAAAGCCGGGCTCGCCGAGCAGGTAGCGGTCAATGAGCGTATTGTTGTCCACAACAATGGTCAGCTTCATGTTCTTCGAAAAGCCATCATATTGGAAAAAAGTCAAGGAATTCCTGGACAAAGCATCCCCTGTCAGGCATAAAAACGCAAAATGCCGCGAAGTTTCGCGAGGGGGAGCCATGAAAGCGAAAATTGCGAACACCTTGGGGCTGCTGCTGTTGCTGACGGTCCTCGGCGTGGGATGCAGCGTTTCCATCGACCTGACGCCGCCGCCGCCGGCCGGATACGTGCGCGTTGTGGGCGCGGATTCGGTCAACGTGCGGGTCTGCCCGTCTCCGGGCTGCGACGTGCGCACCGTGGTCTACCGGGGCCAGGCCGTGCGGGTCTATGAATATCAAAACGGCTGGGCGCGCATCGTGGTGTCGGATTCCGGCGTTCCCGGCTGGATGGACGCCCGCTACCTGCGCATGCCGTAGTTTTTCGCCCGCCGTCGCGGGCTCACGGAACGCGGCCCGTCAGGACCCTTTCGCTGCCGAAGCGTCGGCATGGATACGGGCCAGGGCCGCGTCCCATTCTTCCGCCGGGCAAAGGTCCTTCTCCACTATCTCGAAGAATTCCCCGGGCTTCAAGCGCAGGCCGGGATGTTCCGGATGCTTGCGCCGCAGCCACGTCGGGGCCTCGCGGGCTTCGTCGACGTTGTCGGCGGTAAAGACCACCAGGGGAATCCGGTCTTCCCCGGCGCACTTGCACAGCAGATACGACTTGGTCATGGCGTCCTCCCGTTCGTGCGAGATTGCCGTCACTCCACCAGCCTTCCCCACTCCTCGTCTTTCCATGCGGCGCTTCGCCGCTGGCGCGCCTTGCCGCCGCGATCGCGTCCGGCGTCGGGGCGCGAAGCGCCTCGTGCCGCCGGGCCGATCGCGGCGACAAACGTCGTGTTCCGCCTCCCGACAACTCCGCCCCCGCTCGCCATCCCAACCCGGTCAAGGGGGGTCCGGGGGGCATCAAGCCCCCCGGCGGAGAGGTGCGGGAGAGGCGGAGCCTCTCCTGCCGGGGCCCGGGGCAGCACCCCGCTCCTGCCGCCGTCCTTCTCCCTCTATCCTCTACCCCCTATCCCCTATTCTTCTCCCCAAAATCCCGGCCAGGCCGCGACCAGCTTGGCCAGGGCCTTGCCGCGATGGCTGCGGGCGTTTTTCTCCTCAGGCGTCAGTTCGGCGGAGGATTTGCCGGCCGTGGAGTCGAAAAAAAGCGGATCGTAGCCGAAACCGCCGTTCCCGGCCGGCGCGGCGAGCACGCGGCCTTCCCAGGTCCCTTCGGCCGTCAGCTCCCGGCCGTCGGGGCAGGCGGCCACGACCACGGATACGAAGCGGCAGGTCCGGTCGCGTTCGGGCACATGGGCCATGGCGGCGAGCAGCTTGGCGTTGTTGGCGGCGTCGCTGGCGTGTTCGCCGGAGAAGCGGGCCGAGTGCACGCCCGGCGCGCCGGAAAGCGCATCCACGCACAGCCCGGAGTCGTCGGCCAGGCTGACGAGGCCGGTGGCTTTGCACACGGCCTGGGCCTTGATGCGGGCGTTATCCAGAAACGTCTCCCCGGTCTCGGGGATGTCGCCGATGTCCGGAAAGGCGTCGAGCCCGACGACGCGCACGCCGAGCGGCATAAGCAGCGCGTTTAATTCCTTTATTTTTCCCTTATTACGGGTGGCCAGCACCACTTGGGTCGGCGCGGCCGTGGCGAGCCTGTCCATCAAACCTCCTCGGGGGACAGTTCCAGGTACGGGGGCAGGGAAAGGACCACGGTGGTGCCGTTTCCCGGAACGCTTTCCAATTCCACGCTGCCGCCCAGGTCTTCCAGTATCTTCTTTGTCATGGCGAGTCCCAGGCCGGCGCGTTTGTCGCGGGTGGTGAAAAAGGGATTGAACACCTGGGGCAGGATGTCCGGGGGGATGCCGGGGCCGTCGTCGGTGACGGAGAGCAGGGCGCGGCCATCGCGCAGCCCGGTGGATACCATGATGTGGCCGCCGTCCGGCATGGCTTCCATGGCGTTTTTGAGGCAATTGACCAGGCATTGGGTCAGCGTCTCGGGATCGCCACGGGCCACGGGCGCGTTCGGCGAGAGATCGAGGGTGACGGTGATGCCCTGGCTCTCCAGGGCATGGCGCATGAGCGCCGTGGTGCGCCGGGCCACGTCGGCCAGATCGACCTCGCCGGGCCTGGACACGGTGGGGCGGGCGAAATTGGTGATGTCTTTGAGGATTTCGTCCAGCCGCCGCGATTCGGACAGAATGATGGAGGCCTTCTCCCGGCTGGCTTCGCCCAGGTCCTTGGCCCGCAGCAGGGCGTTGGCGAAACCGGCGATGGCGAAAAGCGGATTGCGGATCTCGTGGGAGATGAACATGGACAGCTCGCCGATGGCGGCCAGGCGTTCGGATTTTTGCAGCCGGCGCTCCAGAAAGACGTCGTGGGTGATGTCGCGGCGCAGCACGGCCACATGGTCCGGCCGACCGCTCGGGCCGGGCACGGGATAAAAGGCGGTGCGGAAATAGCGCAGCCGTCCGCGCCGATCGACCCGCGACCCGTCGCGGCTGGCCTTGCGTCCCTCTGCCAGGGCGGCATGGACAGAAGGCGCGCCCGCCTCTCCAGGAGCGTCCAGATCAGGAAAATCCGGAAAGGCCTCCTGCGCCGGCAGGCCGACGAGTTCCTCCCGGGGCCGTTCCAAGCGTCTGGACAGATTCGCGTTTGCGTCGAGGAGCGTCCCGTCCGGAGCGAGCAACGCGATCTCGTCGTCCATGTTGTCGAAGAGGTTGGCCAGCAGGCGTCTGGCCCGGGCCATGTCCGGCCGGCAGGCCTGGACCTCGGCGGCGCGCGAGGCCACGGTGAAAAGCAGGCGGGCGTCTTCGGGCGCCAGGATGCGCCAGCCCTCAGGCAGCGCGCAGGGCAGGCCCACGCCCTCGGTCACGAGGACGACCAGGCCCGAGGACTCGCTTTCGAGCAGAGCCGAAACGTCCTCGGTCCAACCGATGCCGAGTTCCCGGGCCTGTCCGGCCGGGGTCGCGTCGCCGTCGGCCGGGGCGGCGGCAAGCTCCATGCCGTCGAAGGCGCTGCCCGGACCGCGCACGCCCGCCTGCCGGACCAGTTCGAAACAATCGAGAAGTTGTCGGCCGTCGCCAAAAAGACAAAGGCGGGGCGGCAGTTCGGGGTCGATGCGCATGGCCCCTCCGGGCCGGCCGCTGCCGGCGGTTTTGCCATTTAAGACCACCCATGGTAGCCCGGCCCGACATCGCCCGCAAGGATGGAAGCCGGAACATGGCCCACACATACAAAGTTCACGCCGTAAGCCTCGGCTGTCCCAAAAACCGCGTGGACACCGAAACCGCCCTCGGCGCCCTGCCCTTCCGCACAGTCATGGTGGACGACCCGGCCGCGGCCGATCTGGTCGTGGTCAACACCTGCGCCTTCATCGCCCCGGCAGTGGAGGAATCCGTAGGCGCCATCCTGGAGCTGGCCGCGACCATCCGCGAGTGTTCCCCAAGGCCCAGGCTCGCGGTCATGGGCTGTCTGCCGGCCCGGTACGGCGAGGAGCTGCGGGAGGGCCTGCCCGAAGTCGACATCTGGGGCCTGCCGACCGAGCTCGACCTGATTCCCGGCCGCCTGGCCACGGCGCTCGGGGCCGACGCCGACGCCCCGGCCGGACGCCGAAGCAGCACGCCCCCTTCCTACGCCTATCTCAAGATCGCCGAGGGCTGCGACCACGCCTGCCGCTACTGCACCATCCCCGCCATCCGGGGGAAACTGGCCAGCCGGCCCATCGACGGGCTTATCACCGAGGCCAAGGGGCTCATCGACCAGGGGGCCAGAGAGCTGGTGCTCGTGGCCCAGGACGTGACCGCCTACGGCCGCGACCTCGGCATGAAGGAAGGCCTCAAGGCGCTTTTGGAAAAGCTCCTGCCGCTGCCCGGCCTTTCCTGGCTGCGTCTGCTTTATCTCTACCCGTCCGGCGTGACCGAGTCCCTGCTCTCTTTCCTGGCCGGCGCGGGGCGGCCGTTCGTGCCCTATTTCGACATCCCCTTCCAACACGTCCACCCGGAGATGCTGGCCGCCATGGCCCGGCCCAAGGCGGCGGACGCGGACACGATCGTCGACCGCGTGCGCAAGCATTTCCCGGACGCGGCCCTGCGCTCCACCTTCATCGTGGGGCTGCCGGGCGAAAAGAAGGCCCATTTCGAGGCCCTGCTCGCCTTCGTTAAGCGCACGCGGCTCATGCACGTGGGCGTCTTTCCCTACCACCGCGAGGACGGCACCCCGGCGGCGACCATGCCGGGGCAGGTGCGCCGGGACGTCAAGGAACGCCGCATGGCCGCGATCATGGCCGCCCAAAAGGAAATCAGCGCCGATCTTCTGGAGCGATACGCCGGCACCGAACAGGAGGTTCTCGTGGACGCGGTCCACGGCGAATGGCCGGGCCTGCACATCGGCCGCTGCTGGTTCCAGGCCCCGGAGATCGACGGGGTGACGTACGTTAGCGGCCCCGGCGTCGCGCCCGGAGCCATGGTCAGCGCCACCATCGAGGAAACCAAGGACTACGACGTGGTGGCGCTGAGCTAGAAGATTTATAGAAATGGGGAAGAATGCGAGAGGGGAAACCCTTTTGCAAAGGGTTCTCCCCTCTCGCGCTCTCCCCTTCCTAAACTTTTTATTTTTGGTCTGTTACACTGCCCCCGCCACGGTGGCTGCTCCGGCGGCGTGCTCCACGTCGTCTTTTCCGGCAGCGTGGCGGACTGGCCCCTTGGGCGGGCCGTATAAAAAACGCGGGCCGCGGCGCTTTTCGACGCCTGGAGCGGTCTGGGCCTGCCACACGCGGTCCTGCCCGACTTTTTCCGATCACCTCGCTCGAGTTTTATCCCGCAACCGGCGGTCGCAGCGCACTTTATCGCCCTTTCCGACACATGCGGAACCTTTGAAAAGCCCTTTTTTTCCCTGAAAACGCCGGGATATTGGAGTTGTGCCTTCGCGGTCTTTCTGCTACGACCAACAATCCTTTTTACGAGGGATAGATCGCGTTGGAGGTCAACTCATGGACAAAACCCCGGAAATGAATGCCAACCCTAACTCGGATATGGAAGTCAACTTCGAGGCCGCGCTCGAAAACTACCTCAATGAGGATTTCGGCGACCTGGAAGAAGGTTCCATCACCCAGGGCGTCGTGGTGCGTATCGGCAAGGAGCACGTCCTCGTCGACGTGAACTTCAAGTCCGAAGGCCAGATTCCCGTCAGTGAATTTCAAGACGGCGCCGGCGAGCTCGAAGTGGCCGTCGGTGATCAGATCGACGTCTACGTCGTCTCCAAGAACGAATCCGAAGGCACCATCTACCTGTCCCGCGAGCGGGCCAAACGGATGCAGCTTTTTGATAAGCTCGAGGAAATCCAGGAAAAAGATGACGTCATCACCGGTCGGATCGTGCGCCGCATCAAGGGCGGCTACACCGTCGACCTTGGTGGCGTCGAAGCGTTCCTGCCCGGCTCCCACGTCGACCTGCGGCCCGTGCCCGACATGGACGCCCTGGTCGGCCAGGAGTTCGAATTCCGCGTTCTGAAGATCAACCGCCGCCGCAGCAACGTCATCGTTTCGCGCCGCGTGCTGCTCGAGGAACGCCGTGATTCCATGCGCAAGGATCTGCTCAAGACCCTCGAGGAAGGCCAGGTCGTCACCGGCCGGGTCAAGAACATCACCGAGTACGGCGTGTTCGTCGACCTCGGCGGTCTCGACGGTCTCATGCACATCACCGACATGTCCTGGAAACGCATCAAGCACCCCAAGGAGCTTGTGCACCTCGGCGACGAACTGGAACTGAAGGTCCTGTCCTTCGACCAGGAGAAGCAGAAAGTTTCTCTCGGCATGAAGCAGCTCGTGTCCGACCCCTGGGAAAACATCGCCGGCAAGTATCCCGAAGGCACCCGCCTCGCCGGCAAGGTCACCAACCTGGTCGACTACGGCGCTTTCGTCGAGCTCGAGGCCGGCGTCGAGGGCCTGGTCCACATCTCCGAGATGTCCTGGACCCGCAAGCTGCGCCACCCGAGCCAGATGGTCCACGTCGGCGACGAGGTCGAGGTCGTGGTCCTTTCCGTCGATCCCGAGAAGAAGCGCATCTCGCTCGGCATGAAGCAGGTGCGGCCCAATCCCTGGGATATCGTGGCCGAGAAGTACCCCGAGGGCACCATCCTTGAGGGTTCGGTGAAAAACATCACCGAATTCGGCATCTTCATCGGCATCGAGGACGGCATCGACGGCCTGATCCACGTCTCCGACATCTCCTGGACCAAAAAGGTCCGCCACCCCGGCGAGATGTTCAAGACCGGCGACATCGTCATGGCCAAGGTCCTTACCGTGGACAAGGAAAACGAGAAGTTCACCCTCGGCATCAAGCAGCTTTCCGAGGATCCCTGGACCCGCGTGCCCGACACCTACCCGGTCGGCACCATGGTCAAGGGCACGGTGACCAACATCACCGACTTCGGCCTCTTCGTCGAGGTCGAGGAAGGCATCGAGGGCTTGGTCCACGTCTCGGAGATCAGCCGCAAGAAGGTCAAGACCCCGGCCGAGCTGTACAAGGAAGGGGACGAGATCGAAGCCAAGGTCATCCACGTCAGCGCCGACGAACGCCGCCTGGGCCTGTCCATCAAGTCCATCAAGGACGAAGAGGACAAACGCAAGGCCAAGGAATTCCGCACCGCTGGTCCGTCCGACACGGGCAGCAACCTTGGCGAGCTCCTCCGTCAGAAGTTGGAAGAGGATGCCCAGCGCTAACCAATCCTTCGCTTCACGCCGCCCCGGACTCTTCGGGCTGGTTATTGCCGTGGCGGCCGTGATCCTCGTTTTGGGGATCGCGGCCGCTTGCGGCGTTTTTGGCCACGACGAGGAAGGCGGCAGCCTGCTTGGCGCGGCCGAACCGCGCATCGGCGTGGTGCGCATCGAAGGCCCCATCGTCGCCGCCGAGGACGTGGTGGCCTTTATCCGCAAGCTGCGCGAGGACAAGTCGGTCAAAGGCGTGGTTCTGCGCGTCAATTCCCCGGGCGGAGCCTTCGGCCCGTCCCAGGAAATGTACATGGCGGTCAAAAAGCTGCGCGCGGTCAAGCCGGTCGTGGCCTCCTTCTCCGCCGTCGCCGCCTCGGGCGGCTACTACGCCGCCTGTCCGGCCGGGCGCATCTTCGCCAACCCCGGCACCATCACCGGCAGCATCGGCGTCATGACGCAATTCGCCAATGTGCGCGACCTGCTGCAAAAGCTCGGCATCGACTTCGAATCCCTGACCACGGGCAAGCTCAAGGATGCGGGCAGCCCCTTCAAGCCCCTGACCGACGACCAGCGCGCCTATCTCAAGGGCCTGATCGACGACCTCAACAAGCAGTTTTCCGGCGACGTGGCCAAGCAGCGCAAGCTGGCCAAGGACGCCATCGCCGCCATTGCGGACGGACGGGCCATGACCGGGGCGCGCGCCCTGGAACTCGGCCTTGTCGACGAGCTCGGCGGCCAGGAAGAGGCCGTGGACTACCTGAAAAAGGAAACCGGCCTGACCGGCGACGTCCCCCTGCTCAAGGGCCCCAAGAAAAAGACGAGCCTGCTGGAAAAGCTGTCTTCTTCCCTGTCCCTGCCCGATCTTCGCGGCATGGCGCTTGTGACCGTGCTTTCGGAGCTGGCAAACGTCCAGTCCCTGCCTCAGGGACGCTGAAAAGGCCTTTCCCGGCCCCAAATCGGCTTTACGCCCTTTCTGCCCCTTTTCCCTAGACGATCATGACCTTCGCGTAAGGCGAGGATTCCGGCCTTGTTCTTGACCCGCGCCGCCCCCCCTTCTACAGTCCCACAGTCGCCGTAAAGGAGGGACCATGCGTCTTGTCACCTTTTCCCATGCCGACGGTCCGCGCCTTGGTGCGCGGCTGGGCGATGTCCTGATTGATCTGGCCATTGCCGCCCCGGAACTGCCCCGGGACATGAAGTCCCTGTTGGCCATGGGCGATGCCGGGCTTGCCGCCGCCGAAGCCGCCGCCGCTGGCGCCCCGTCCCATGCGCAACTGCGGTTTTCCGCCGTCCGCCTGCTGCCCCCGGTGCCGCATCCCGACAAGATCCTGTGCGTCGGGCTCAATTACGTGGACCATGCCATCGAGATCGACCCCAGGAGCCTGCCCGAGCACCCCGTCTTTTTCGGACGCATGGCCACGACCCTCATCGGCCACAACGCCCCGCTGCTACGTCCCCGTGTCTCCCGGAAACTCGATTTCGAGGCCGAGGTGGCCGCGATCATTGGCATCGGCGGCCGACACATCCCGGCCGAGGCCGCCCTGGCCCATGTGGCCGGCTACGCCCTTTTCAACGAGGGTTCCGTCCGCGACTACCAGTTTCGCTCCAGCCAGTGGTTTTTGGGCAAGAATTTCGACAATACGGGCGCGTTCGGCCCCGAACTGTGCACCACCGACGAGCTGCCCCTCGGAGCCAGGGGCCTGCGCCTGTCTGCGGCGGTCAACGGCGAGATCATGCAGGAAGCGTCCACGGCGGACATGCTTTTCGACGTGCCCACGCTTGTGGCCGCGCTCTCCGAAGCCATGACCCTGGCCCCCGGCGACGTCATCGTCACCGGCACGCCGTCCGGCGTCGGCTTTGCCCGCACCCCGCCCGTCTTCCTCAAGCCTGGCGACGTCTGCGAAATCGAACTCGAGGGCTACGGCGTGCTGCGAAACCCTGTCGCCGACGAGGCGGTCTGATAATTTTGAAAAAGAAATCTGGGGGAAAACTTTTCTGAAGAAAAGTTTTCCCCCAGACCCCCTTTCCAAAGACTTTTCATAATGACGGCATGTTGTCTGTGAATATGCCGTAATCGTTGAAAGTTTTTGGGAGGGGAGAGCGCGAGAGGGGGACCCTTTTTTTCAAAAAGGGTCCCCCTCTCGCATCTTCTCCACGCTTCCCGCAAACTAGCGCCAGGCTTTCTTCTTGGCGGAGTAGCTGAAAATCTCGCGGATGTTCTCGTCTTTGGACGTGTACGGCCCGGCCAGGGCCGCCTGTTTGGTCGGCGCATCGCAGGTGTAGACACGCTGCATGTAGGTGATGTGGCCCACATACGGGGTGTGCGTGTACTGCACGCGTTTGACCTCCGCGCCGAGCGATTCCCGGACGATGACCCGGTAGCTGGCTTCCCAGTGGTCGCCGACCTGCTTGATCTTCTTGTTGGTGATGGTGCCGACGCCGAGTCTGTCGAGCTCATCCACCCACTTCTTGGCATAGACCAGAAATTCGTCGCGGATGTTTTGCGGCACGTCGGTATTGTTCGTGATGACGCCGGTCTTGCCGAAGGAGGATCGCATCTTTTCGGTGACTTCGATGGGCGGCGCCGCAACCACGGGGGCGGGGGCATATTTGCCCTTCTTGCCCTTCCTGCCTTTGACCGGGGCGCTTTCATCCACGCCCGGGTCGACAATCATGCCTTTCTTGCCGGCCTTGCGCGCGGCGGCATCGGCAACGACAGGCGCGGCGGGCGCGGGAGCCGCCGCGACCGTTTTGGCCGGCTTAGTGTCGGCGGGAGCGCTTTTCGTCGCGACGGCGGGCACGGCGGCCGGGGCGGGAGCGGCGTTTTTTCCCGGGATTTTGAGCGTCTGTCCGGCCTTGAGCTTACGCGGATCGGTCAGCTTGTTGGCCTGCATCAACTCCTTGGAGTTGATGGAAAATTTTTTGGCGATAGCCGCCACGGAGTCACCCTTGCGGACTTTGTATTCCAGCGGCTTGGGCTCTTCCACGTGGAGCGTGGGGGCGGGACCATCAGCGGGGTAGATGTTGACGCCGGCCCAGGCGGCGACGGGAAGGACGGCGAGAACGAACGCGAAGGCGATACAGGTTCTGGCGCTTGGCATCCGAGTGCTCCGTTCAAAATACAAGGCCAGACGCCCCAAAGGGCGTCTGGCCAGGGAGACGGGTTACGTCTCGCTTACATATTCTTGAACTTGATCACGCACCGGCGGTTCAGGGCGCGGCCCTGAGCGGTCTTGTTGGTGGCGACCGGATCGGTCAGGCCGAGGCTGATGGCCTCGATGCGGCTGGCGTCGATGCCCTTCTTCACGAAGAAGGCCTTGACGGAGTCGGCGCGGCGCTGGCCGAGCTTCATGTTGTACTGCGGGGTGCCGATGCTGTCGGTGTTACCTTCGAGGATAACCTTCATGGTCGGCTTGGACTTGATGATGGCGGTGCCTTCCTCGAGGACGGGCACGAATTCGGGCTTGATGTTGTACTTGTCGAAGTCGAAGTAGATGCTGCGGAAGACGACGATTTCGTCTTCGATCCACTCGTACAGGGCGCACTCAAGGAAGCGCTCGCGGGCGGCTTCGTTGCGCAGCAGCTCTTCGCCGAGCTCGATGCAGTTGCACTTGCCCATGGCGGCGATGGCCTTGAGCACCTGCTGGCCATGCTTGCTGTCGGACAGGTCGACGATGTAGAAGCACAGGTTGTCGCCGTATTTGGCCTTCAGGGACTGGGCAACGGCAACCGGGTCGACGCCGCAGTTGGAGTCGCCGTCAGAGAAGATGAACACGCCGGTCTTGCCGGACAGGGTGGACAGCGGCAGCTTGTCCAGGTCTTCCAGGCCACGGCCCATGGGGGTCATGCGGCCGTAGACGCTGTAGTCGGTGGAGATCTTCTCGATAGCGGCGCCCAGGGTGGCCTGGCTGTAGGGAGCCATCGCGGCGTACTCTTTGTACGGGGCGAAGGTGTACAGGCCGGCCTTGTAGCCGAGCTCGGGGGTCATCTTGTTGAGCTCACGGGCCAGGGACTTGGCCATCATGATCTTAGAGACACCGCCGAACTGCACATAGCGCTGCCCCTTGTAGGAGAAGGCCATGGAGCTCGAATGGTCGATAAAATAGATGAAGTTATCGACCTTGGGAACCTGCTTCTTCGCCATGGCCGGGCCGCTGAATCCCAGCAGCAAGGTGACCACGGCCACCAGCAAAATCTGAAGTTTCTTGTTCATAACTCCCTCCTCGGAGCAAGTGAAATGAGATTCACCTTTGCCAAAAAAACACCCTCTTTCGTCGCAAAAAACAGGGTCCGCCCGCGAAAGGACGCGAACCCCGCCTCCCGGATATTTCCCAAATAGTTGGGAAAAAACGAATTCCAGGTGGCTTCCCTCAGGTTTCCGGTTAAAGGTATAGTGCTTTTTGCAAGCAAGCGCAAGTGGATGCGCCTCTTTTCCCCTGCCAAACCGGCCGGGACCCGTGGCCGGTCACGACCCTGCTATAGCATCTTTCCCTTAAAAGTGTAGAAAAAATTCGTCCGGCTCGAAATCGGCCGGAGCCCAACGCAAAACGCAGGAGAAACGATGTCCCCCACTTTCGGATTCACCGTCCTTCGCGACGAGACCCTCGACGAATACGCCGCCAGGGCCGTCCTGGCCCGCCACGACCGCACCGGGGCGCAGGTCCTGTCGCTTTCCCTCGACGACGCCAACAAGGTCTTCGGCATAAGCTTCCGCACCCCGCCGGCCAATTCCACTGGCGTGCCCCACATCCTCGAGCACTCGGTGCTGTGCGGCTCGCGCAAGTACCCCGTCAAGGAACCGTTCGTGGAGCTGCTCAAGGGGTCGCTGCAGACCTTCCTCAATGCCTTCACCTATCCCGACAAGACCTGCTATCCCGTTGCGTCGACCAATCTGCGGGACTTCTACAACCTAATAGACGTGTATCTCGACGCCGTGTTCTACCCGCGCATTCCACGACACGTCTTCCTCCAGGAAGGCTGGCACTTCGAGTGGAACGCCACAAAGGAGCTGACGCGCAGCGGCGTGGTTTTCAACGAAATGAAGGGCGCCTACTCCTCGCCCGATTCCGTGCTCGGCGAGTTCTCCCAGCGTCTGCTCTTTCCGGACACCACCTACGGCGTGGATTCCGGCGGCGATCCCAAGGTGATCCCCACGCTTACCTACGAGGAATTCAAGGCCTTCCACGATACCTATTACCATCCTTCCAACGCCCGGGCCTTTTTCTCCGGCGACGACGACCCGGACGAACGCCTGCGCATCCTGGACGACTATTTCAGCAGCTTCGACGCCCGGCCGGTCGATTCCCACGTCGCGGTCCAGGTCCCCTTCACCGCCCCCCGCGACAAGGAGATGCCCTACGCCGCCGCGCCCGGCCAGGCCGACCGGGGCTTCGTCACCGTCAACTGGCTGTTGCCCGAGACCGCGGACCAGGACCTCGTGCTCACGTTGGAAGTCCTGGAGCACGTGCTGATCGGCCTGCCCTCCTCGCCGCTGCGAAAGGCGCTGCTCGACAGCGGCCTGGGCGAGGACCTGGCCGGCGGCGGCCTGGAAACCGAACTGCGCCAGATGTATTTCTCCGTGGGCCTCAAAGGCATCAAGACCGGCACGAGCCCGGAGGTGGAAAAGCTCATCCGGGGCACGCTCACCTGGCTGGCCGATTCCGGGCTGCCGGCCGACGCCGTGGAAGCCGGGGTCAACGCCCTGGAGTTCGCGCTGCGGGAAAACAACACCGGCTCGTTTCCGCGCGGACTCTCGCTCATGCTGCGTACGCTGACCACCTGGCTTCACGACGGCGACCCGCTTTCGCCGCTGCGCTTTTCCGGCCCCCTCGATCGCCTGAAGACCAGACTCGCCGCCGGCGAAAAGGTCCTCGAAGAGGCCATCCGCACCTACCTTCTGGACAATCCCCACCGCGTCACCCTGTCGCTGGTGCCCGACACCGAACTCGACGCCAAACGGCTGGCCGAGGAACGGGCCGACCTGGACGCCGTCGCCGCCGGCCTTGACGAAAAAGGGAAAAAGGCCATCGCCGACGCACAGGAGGAACTGCGCCGGCTCCAGGAAACCCCGGATACGCCGGAGGACCTGGCCACGATTCCGAGCCTCGCCCTGGACGACCTGCCGGTCGCCGAAACGCCCATTCCCGAGGACATGGTGGAACGCGCCCCGGTCTCCCTGTTTCTCCATCCCCTGGAGACCTCGGGCATCGTCTATTGCGACCTGGGTTTTCCCCTCTCCGGCGTGCCGGACCACCTTTTGCCCCTGGTGCCGCTTTTCGGCCGGGCGCTTTTGGAGCTCGGCACCGACCGCACCGACGCCGTGACCCTCACCCGGCGCATCGCGGCCAAGACCGGCGGCATCTCCCGCGAGGCGCTGGTGGCGAGCCGCGTGGGCACCGGCCCCGACGACGCATTGGCCAAGCTGGTGCTGCGGGGAAAGGCCACCTTGGAAAAAGCGCAGGAGTTTCTCGACATCCTCGAGGAACTCATCAGCGGCACGGACTTCGGCAACAAGGAACGCTTCGCCCAGATGGCCCTGGAGGCCAAATCGCGCCTGGAACGCCAGTTGGCCCCGGCCGGGCACGCCACGGCCGGATCGAGGCTGCGGGCCCGCTACACCCTGGCCGGAAGCGTGGGCGAACGCCTGCGCGGCGTGTCCCAGCTCTTCTATCTGCGCGAACTCATCGACCGCATCGACACGGATTACGACGCCGTGCGCCGCGACCTGGAGACCCTGCGCGACGTGGTGCTGACCCGCGAGGGGGCCATCGCCGGCCTGACCGTCTCCCCGGACGCCATGGCCATCACGGAAACCGCCGTGTCGGGACTTTTAAACCGCCTGCCCGCCGCCAAGCCCGCCCCGGCCGCCTGGAGCCGGCCCGAGGTGCCGCCGGCCGAGGGCATCGCCATCCCGGCCCAGGTGCACTACGTCGGCGTCGGCATGGACCTGTCCAAAACGGGCTGGACCTTCGACGGGGCCAACCTCGTGGCCGCCCGCCATCTGCGCATGGCCTATCTCTGGGACCGCGTGCGGGTGCGCGGCGGCGCGTACGGCGCCTTCTGCGCCCTGGACCGGCTGGCGGGACAGATCGTCTTCGTCTCCTACCGCGACCCCAATACCGACGCCACGATAGACACCTTCCGCCAGGCCGGGCGCTACCTCCTGGAGGCGAACCTGGACGCCGAGGAGATGACCCGGGCCGTCATCGGCACCATCGGCGACATCGACGCCCACATGCTGCCCGACGCCAAGGGACACGTGGCCATGGTGCGCCGGCTCGTGGGCGATACGCCGGAGATCCGCGCCGCCATGCGCGGCCAGGTGCTTTCGGCCAGCATCCGGCAGTTCCGGGAATTCGGCGAGGCCCTCGAGGCCGCGGCCAAGGACGCCGCCATCGTGGTCCTCGGCCCCACCCCGTCCCTCGACGCCCTGTCCGTGCCGAACCTGTCGCGGCTGGACGTGCTGTAAGGAAGAAGAGCGACTACAAGGTCCGGGGCTCCGCCCCAGACCCCGCCGGGGGAGCACGGCTCCCCCGGACCCCCATTATACGGTGGGGCGTGGGCGGTCGGCGACGCACGCCCCACCGAACAACGGACACCCGCGAAAGTTGCCTCCGAAGCGCAAAACCGTCATGGTAAGGGTGAAAGACCTAGGCACCCATGAGGAGTTTTTGGGGTGGGAGGGGGCGCGGGGGAGGGAACCCCTTTTTGCAAAAAGGGGTTCCCTCCCCCGCACTCTCCCCATCCTCTCCTCCGCCCAGCAAAGGAGTCCACATGCAGCGCAGAGCCAGTGGTGTGTTGATGCACATCACGTCATTGCCGTCGCGGTTCGGCATTGGCGATTTCGGCCCCGGGGCCAGGCGTTTCGCCCGGTTTCTGGCCAAGGCGGCCCAGTCCTATTGGCAGATCCTGCCGCTCAATCCCACCTCGACCTACATCGGCAATTCCCCGTACAGCAGCGATTCCGCCTTTGCCATCAATCCGCTGCTGGTAAGCCCCGAGCGCATGGCGGCGGACGGCTGGCTCACGGAGGCGGACATCGAAGGCGGCTATGCGCAACACAGGCCGAACGTGGCCGACTACGAGGGCGCGGAGAGCTACAAGGACGGGCTCATGCGCCGAGCCTTCGCCGAGAACCGGGAGCGGTTGGCGGCGGACGCGGGCTTTGCCGTTTTCTGCCACGACGCGGACCACTGGCTCGACGATTATGCGCTTTTCCGGGCCATCAAGCGCGAGCGCGACGGCCAGGGCTGGGCCGAATGGCCGGTGGAGCTGCGCGACCGCCGGGCCGAGGCGCTATCGGCGGTGCGGGAACGGCAGGCCGAGGAAATCGAGTACCTGCGCTTCGTGCAATACCTGGCTTTTTCCCAATGGCGGGCGCTGCGCCGGCATCTTTTGGAAAACGACATCCAGGTCATCGGCGACATGCCCATCTACGTCACCCAGGACAGCGCCGACGTCTGGGCCAATCCGGGGCTTTTCAAGCTCGGGGCGGACAAGCGGCCGCTTTTCGTGGCTGGGGTGCCGCCGGACTATTTCAGCAAGACGGGCCAGCGCTGGGGCAATCCGGTCTACGACTGGCCGGCCCATGAGCGCACCGCCTTCGACTGGTGGATGCACCGCATGCGCCACAACCTCGACGTCTACGACATCATCCGGCTGGACCATTTCCGGGGCTTCGAGGCCTATTGGGAGATTCCGGCCGGCGAGGCGACCGCCGTGCGCGGCACCTGGGTCAAGGCGCCGGGGATGGAGCTTTTCAAGGCCATGCTGCGCCGGTTCCCGTCGCTGCCGCTTATCGCCGAGGACCTCGGGGTCATCACGGCCGAGGTGCGCGAGTTGATGGCCGCTTTCGGCTTTCCCGGCATGAAGATCCTGCAATTCGCCTTCGGCCCGGGCATCGCCGCCAACCGGGACGCGCCGCACAATTACGAGCGCAACTGCGTGGCCTACACCGGCACCCACGACAACAACACCACGCTCGGCTGGGCGCGGGGCGGCGAGGCCGGTCCCGAGGGACTCCGCGCGCTTTTCGCCTACCTCGGCCGGGAGATCGCGCCGGAGCAGACGTCCTGGGAGCTTATCCGGCTGGTCATGGGCAGCGCGGCGGCAACGGCCGTGACCCCCATGCAGGACCTGCTCAACCTCGGCGAGGGAGCGCGCATGAACATGCCGTCCGTGGCCAAGGGCAACTGGGGCTGGCGGGCCACGGAAGACCAATTCGAGGACGGACTCGCGGCCAGGCTTCGGGCCATGACCGAGATATTCGGCCGCAACCATTGAGCGCCGGCGATCCCTACCGCCTCATGGCCCTGGGCTACGACCCGGCCACGGCGCTGTTTCTCGATCCCATCCGCCGGCTGGTGCGCGACGCCCTTCGCCGGCTCGGGGCAGGCCGCGTGCTGGACGTATGCTGCGGCACGGGCCGGCAAACGCTCATGCTGCGCCGGGCGGGCTTGCACGCCCTTGGCGTGGACGCCTCGCCGGCCATGCTGGCCGTGGCCCACAAAACGGTCGGCGACCGCTCCCCCTTCGCCCGCATGGACGCCCGGCGGCTGGCCTTTGCCGACGCGACCTTCGACGCGGCCTGCATCACCCTGGCCCTGCACGAAAACGCCGAGCCCGACCGGCTGGCCATGGCGCGCGAGATGGAGCGGGTCACGCGCCCGGGCGGCCATCTGCTCATGGTCGACTACACGGCCGCGACGACCGGCGGGATGGCGGGGCTGCTCGTGCCCCTGGCCGAACGTCTGGCCGGGGCGGAGCATTACCGCAACTACAGGGATTTCATGCTCAGAAAAGGGGTTGCGGGCCTTTGTCGACGTCTGGGGCTGGAGCCGGCGGAACCTGCGGTCCCGTGTCTTCTGGGACGGGCGTCTCTTGTGGCGGCGCGGGTCTCGCCACGTTTTCCGGCTCGCCCTTGATGACGATCGGCTTTGTCCTTGGCCGGCGCGGTTTGGCATCGCGGGGGGGCAGCGGCTTTTTCTTCCGCGGCAGGACGAAGTCCTGCTTGACCGGCTCGCCGTGGGCCTCCTTGATGCGCCAGATGTAGTGCTCGTCCTGGATGAGCCCGAAAAAGCAGTTCAGGTTCGCCTTGTGCTCCTTGCCCTTGTCCTTCCAGGAAAGCGAGGCCACCAGCCGCACCGAGGCCCGCTCCCCTTTGACCTCGATGTGCATGGGCTCGTGGAAGACGACGCGAAGCCCCACCCGACGCTCCTCGGCCACCACTCCGGGCAGGCGTTTTTTCATTTCCCCGGCCCGGATCGGACGGATCACCCCGCCCAAAAGCGGCACGATTTTGGCGTCGTTGGTATAAAGGCGCATCAGCTCCTGGACGTCGCCGCGCATGACGGCGTTCGGATACCGCGTCATGAACTCGTGGACGCTTTTCTCGTCGGCCGAGGAAAAACCCGTGGGCTTGGGCGCTGGCTTCTTCTTCGCCGTGCCGGCGCATCCGGCCAGGACGGCAAGGGCCATAAGCGCCACCACGAGCAGCACACGGCCCATGGCCGCGATCCGGGGGCGACCCGCGCCCATCATCGCCCGCCCCACGCCGACTCCTGAGGCCCCTTGGCCCGGCGCAACAGCAAACGGTAGGACCGCACGCCGTGCACCATCTCGCCGAGCAGCCGTCCGCCGCCCCGGACAAAGCACAGAAGCGGCAAAAATCCCCAGGACTGGCTGGCGTAGAGCACGCGGCGCAGTTTGCGCGACCAGACAAGCTCCGGCAGGATATCGCGCTTGAGCCCCTTGCCGTAAGGGATCGTCGGGTCCAGGCCCTTTGTCAAAGCGTCGGCCACGGCCGCCCCGGCCAACTCGCCGCTTCGCAGCGCATAATAGATACCCTCGCCGAAAAGCGTCTCCACCAACCCGGCCGCGTCCCCGGCCAGCAGCACCCGGCCGTGCCAGGGCTTTTCCAGATAATTGCCGTAGGGGAGTCCGTGCCCCTTGGACGCGTCGGCAAGCTCCCGGGGCAGGCCCAGGAAGTCCAGGAACTCGCGAAACTTGCCGCGAAACTCCTTGCCATGAAGCAGGCTGTGGCCGCCGATGCCGATGGCGAGCTTGTCCTTGTGCGGGAACACCCAGCCATATCCGGCCCGCAGAAAACCGGCGTAGACCGTCGGGAACGGCGCGCGCAGGTCCTTGTGCACCGCTCCGGCCAGGCGCGGGTCGCCATAAGGCAGGTAAAACTCCATGGCTCCGCCCATGCCGTGCTTCCAGGCCGCCATATCGAACGGACAGGCCCGGCGCGCCACACTGGCCACGCCGTCCGCGCCGATGATATATCTGGCGCGAAACGCCTCGCCCCCGGCCAGCCGGACCACGCCCGTCACCGGATCCACGAAGGTCACCGCCTCGCCGAGACGCGCCTGGGCCCCCGAACGCACGGCCCGGTCGAGCAGATGCTTGTCGAACACCCGGCGCATGGTGAAATGAAACGGATAAAACATCTCCCCGGAAGCGATGGTGCGCTCCCGGAAACGGATGCGATAGCCGGGCGAGGCGGAATCGAACACGCCCGAGGCCAAAAGCCCCTCGGCCGTATCGCCGTAGACGCGCTCCAGCACGTCCACCGCCTTCCAGGTCAAGAGCCCGGCGCACAGCTTGTCCCGGGGAAATTCCGCCTTATCCAGCAAAAGGACCGTCACGCCCTTCTGGGCCAGCACCTGGGCCGCCGTGGCCCCGGCCGGCCCCGCGCCAACAATGACGACGTCGTGGGTTACACTCATGGCAAAAAAAAGGGGCAAAAGGGTTTCACGACTTGCCAGACCGGCCCGCCGCATCTAAAAATTGCAGCACCATAACCACAGCGGCCCCGCACGGCAATGCGGGGCGAGGCCCATTCGCCATGCCGCCCATCCGTACCCTCCCCGACGCCGTCGTCTTCGACTTCGACGGAACCCTCGCCGAACTCGTCCTCGACTTCACCGCCATGAAAGCCCGTGTCGCCGACGCCGCCCGGCCCTACCTGGCCGAAGTGCCGCCCCCGAACGGCCTGCCGGCCCTGGAATACGCCGCCACCCTCGCCGCCCGCATCCGCCCCGCCGCCCCCGAAGCCGCCGGCCGCTTCCTGGCCCAGGTCGCCCAGGCCATAAAAGACCAGGAAATCGAAGCCGCCGCCCGGGCCGCCCTCTTCCCCCACACCCGGGAAGCCCTGGCCCGGCTCGCCGGCAAAGGCGTCAAGATCGGCATCATCACCCGCAACTGCCGGGCCGCCATAAACCGCATCTTTCCCGACGCCCGGGACTTCGTCGGCGTCATCCTGGCCCGCGACGACGCCCGGCACGTCAAACCCGACCCCCGGCATCTCCTCGACGCCCTCGCCGCCCTGTGCGCCACCCCGGCCCGGTCGCTCATGGTCGGCGACCACCCCATGGACCTCGATACCGGCAAGGCCGCCGGCACCCTGACAGCCGGCGTGGCCAGCGGCCGCGTGCCCCGCGCGGAACTGGCCGCGCATAAGCCGGATTATCTGGCGGATAACGTCGGGGAGTTGGTGGGGATGTTGGAGTCGTAGAAACCGGGGCTCTGCCCCGGACCCCGCCGGAGGGCTTATGCCCTCCGGACCTCCCTTTACCGGGTTGGGATGGTGGGTGGCGGGGAAGGTGGACGGTGCGGGGCGAGTCGGGTTGCTCTTGTTGCCGCAATCGGCCCGGCGACACGAGGCGCTTCGCGCCCCGACGCCGGACGCGATTGCGGCAACAACCACGCCAGCGGCGAAGCGCCGCATTTTAAGAACGGATTTTTCAAAAGGCTCTGGTGATCTTTCTCCACCCTTTTCGCCCCGAAGGGGCGACGGCGTGGTGGAGGCGGAATTTGCTTGGGACGAGCTTGTCGCGAAGCGACATGCACCGTCCCGACAAATTCCGCCTCCATCTTCTCCGCACTCCGCCTGAGCGCCAACCGTCCCCGCCTCCGCCCGGCCAAAGCACACCGGACGGGGGGTCCGGGGGGCCCGTGGCCTCCCGGCGGGGTTCGGGGCAGAGCCCCGCCCCCTCCGTTCGCTACCAGTCTCGGGCCGGAAGCCCCAGCAGCATGCGAAAGCGGTCTTCGGTGGCCTGGAGGTAGCCCAGGGCGGCAGAGTCGGTATCGGCCGGGGCGAAGGGCGCGAAGTCCTTGTCCGAGGCAGGACTGTAGGGGCCGGGTTTGACTTCGAAGAGGGTGGTGTCCGGGACGAGGGCCAGGATGGCGTGCCAGCCGCCGGCGGGCGCGTCCAGGGCGTAGGTTCCCAGATCGCGGTCGAGGATGGCGCAGTCCTCGCGGTCGAAGCCGCCGTCATCCTTGAAGCAGATAAAGCCCAACCTGCCGGTGAGCAGCACGAAGGCCTCGTCTTTCGGCGGATCGAGGTGCCGGTGCGGCCGCACGTAGGTACCGGGCTGCAGTGCGTTTATCATGCGGTGCAGGCTGGCCGCGTTGTCGGCGTGAAAACAGTGGATCTCGCGTTTGCGGGGATTGGCGGCGGCGTCGCGGGCTTTTTGGGCCAAAAGCGCCGCATCCGCCACGGCGAACCGGTCGTGTTCGGACTGGGTGGCCAGAGGCGAGATGCGGCGCAGATTCAGGCTGATGGGCTTAGCCATGCAGCGGAATGCCGGCGGCGGTCAGGCGCTGGTAGGCGGCCACAAGCTGGCCGGAAAGGCACATGTCGTGGATGATGAAGGCAATCAGGATGATCCAATAGCCCCAGGCGCACAAGGTTTTCTCCGTACCGGAGGTCTGACCGCGCTGGATATTGAAGAGAATGAAGCTGATCAGGGCCAGCGGCAGCATGATCCACCAGCGGATGGTGGTGGCCTCGAAGAACATGAAGATCACGTAGAGCAACCCGAGAGCCGAGGCGGCCCAGGTCATGGAGGAAAACGCGCTGCACGGGCAGCCGCACTTCTGATCGGACATGGCGCACTCCTTTACGTTTTTTTCGGGTATAGCCGGGGTTATGGGCGGCTGTAAAGGAAGACCGATCGTTTCTACAGCCGGGCGTAGGCCTCGGCCAGGGCGCGGCGCACGGCCTTTGGCGAGAAGCGGCCGGCCACGGCGGCGCGTCCGCCTTGCCCCAGGCGCTCGGCCAGGGAGGCGTCGGCCAGAACCGTGGTCAGGGCTTCGGCCAGTTTGGCGGCGTCGCCCGGCGGCACGACAAGGCCGGTTTCGCCCTGGCGATTGACCCAGGGCACGCCGGAGCCGGGGATGTCCGTGGAAACGACCGGCTTGCCAAAGGCCATGGCCTCCAGCTGGACGATGCCGAACATTTCGGCCCGGGTCACGGACGGCAGGCAGAAGACGTCACAGGCGGCCAGCCAGTCGGGCATGGCGGCGTCGGGGATGCGGCCGGCCAGAAAGACCTTTGCGCCGAGATTTTCCCGCTCGATCCGGGCGGCGAGGCTTTCGGCTTGCGGCCCGCCGCCGCCGATGACGACCCGGACGTCGCCGGGAAGCGCCTTGGCCGCCTCGATGAGCACGTCGAAGCCTTTGTAGGGCACGAGCCGTCCCAGGGAAAAAACGATCCCGCGCCCGCCGAAGCGTTGCCGCAGGGCCGCGACCCGGGCGGCATCGGCGGCGGCGGGCGAGGGCATGGACGGGTCCACGCAAAAGGGCACCACCGCGCCTTTGGGGGCGATCACCGCCGCCCGGTTGGAGGCGGCAAGGTGCACCGGGGTCGGGCCGATGACCAGATCGGCCCGGCGGCACAGCCAGCCTTCGAGCGGCGCGACCAGACGGGCAAGGGTTCCCTTGCCGATGACGTCGCTGTGCCAGTGCAGGACGACCCTGGCCTTGGGCCGGGCCAGAAAGACGGCCAGGGCGGCCAGGGGATTGGGCAGGTGGACGTGGAGCGCGTCGAAATGGGGGGCCAGGGCGGCAAGCCGGCGCACGTAAACGACGGACAGGGGTTGGCTGGCGACGGCGGCGAAGGCCGGGGCGCGCCAGACGGGCCAGGGCAACCCGAGGTCGTCGTAGGGGCCCTCGCCGGCGAAGCACAACACGCCCGGCTCCATGCCCAAGGCGGCGAGCTGTTCCACGACCTGTCGCGTGGCCGTTTCCACGCCGCCGGGGTCGGGCGGGTAGAACTTCCCGACCTGCAACACCCTCATGACGCGGCCAGCTTTTCCAGGGTGGCGGTCACCGTGCGGCGCAGGTTTTCCACCCGGCGCAGCGTGAATTCGTTGATCGGGTCCGCGCCCAGGTCCTTGACCAGCCACAAGGCCCCGAGGGCATGCCCGTCCCTGCCCAGAAGCGGCAGCTCGAGCTTCATGACCTCGGGCGAGCACAAAAGCTCCCGGTCCGACTTTTCACCGCCCTCCCGACGCCAGCGAAAGGCGGCATCCGGGGCGGCATCGGCGGCGAGGGAACTCCCCGGCGGCGCGGGCAGCAGGCGGCAAGACCCGGCCCCGTTTTCGGAAAGGACCATCTCGGCCATGTCGAAGCGCAAAAGCTCCAGGGCGGCGGTCATGCGTGCCCAAAGAGCGGGGATATCGGGGGCCTGGGAAATCTCGATCTGGTGGTTGAGAAACGTGCGCCGCTCCCGGGCGATGCCGGTGTCGTCGGACACGTCGCGCAGCCAGCCGAGGATCTTGTCCACGGCGAAGTAGCTGAAAAAGCCGGCTTTTCGCACCAGAAGCACCAGCGCCGCGCCGACGACCAGCAGGAACAGCCCGGCCGGGGCGTTGCGCAAATTGACCAGCACCAGCGCGGAAAGAGCCAGGAAGATGGTGATGGCGTAGATGAAAAGCACCACCTTGCGCTGGGACCAGCCGCGACTGAGCAGTTTGTGGTGCACATGGCGCTTGTCCGGCTCGAACATGTCGCGGCCGCGCAGAAAACGCCGTAGCGGCGCGGTGATGGTGTCGAGCAGCGGCACGCCGAGGGCGATAAGCGGCATGAGCAGCGTCGCGCCGACCTGGCTCTTGACCGAGCCCGAAACCGAAAGCGCGGCCAGCATGTAGCCCAGGAAATAGCTGCCCCCGTCGCCGAGAAAAAGGCTCGCCGGATTGAAGTTGTAGCGCAGAAACCCGAGCGTCGCCCCGGCCATGACCGCGAACAGCGCGGCCGTGTGCGCCTCGCCCCGCATGCCCGCCAAGACCGCCTGCACGGAGCTTGCGAAAAAAACCACCCCGGCCGCCAGGCCGTCCAGACCGTCGATCAGGTTGATGGCGTTAATGAGCAGCACGAACCAGAACACCGTGACGGCGTAGGACAGCAGATCGAAATGGATGGTGAAGTGCCCGGGGATGGCGAAGGAGGCGATGCGCGCCCCGCCGAAACAGGCCACGCAGGCGGCCACGATCTGGGCGGCCAGCTTGAGCTTGGACGGCAGCGTCCATTTGTCGTCGGCGAATCCCACCGCGAAGATCAGCACCGCCCCGGCGTAGACATAGCGCATGGGCCGGTCGAACAGGATGCCGGTCACGGAAGGCGGCAACAGCGTCCCGGCCAGGGCCAGACAGCCGAAAAACGCCAGAAAAAGCGCCAGCCCGCCGCTTCGGGGCATGGGCGTGGTGTGCACGGTGCGGGCCTGGGGCATGGCCAGGATGCGAAACCGCCGCCCCAGCCATCCCGCCACGGGAGTCAACAGCAGCGAAAGGCCGAGCGCGGCCAGAAAAAGATAGATGATGGGGGCCATGGGTGTTGTGTGGAACGTCCTACCGTGTGCCGCCGGAAACGGATTTGCCGCCGGCGAGTTTCCAGCCGAGCATGCCCCAGGTGAGGTTGGCGGCGTCATAGCCCTGGGCGGCCAGCCGTTTGGCCACAAAGGGCGACCGGTGGCCGGTCATGCAGGCGACCACCACCGGACGTTTCGGGTCGAGGCCAAGTGCGGCCGGATCGGCGAGAAGGGCATCGGGCCTGTTGATCGCGCCGGGAATATGGAACAGCGCGAATTCGGCCGGGGTGCGTACGTCGAGCACCTGCGGCCCGGGAGGGGTTTCGTCGCGCAGCCGGCGCAACCGCCACGGCAACATCTGATGCACGCCCGCCACCATCCAGCCCAGGTCCCAAAGCAGGAAAAATACGACCAGGAACAGCAGCAGCGCCTTCATGGAATCCCCCCGCTACCGGGCCAGAAATACCGCCAACAGCGTCCCGATTCCAAGCAGCACGGCAATAATGCCGTTGAGCGTGAAAAAGGCCACGTTGATCCGCGACAGGTCGTCCTCGGACAACAGCCGATGTTCGATCAAAAGCACCAGCGAACACACGGCCCAGAACGCGTAATAGATCCAGGACAGACCGGCCGCATAGCCGGCCAAAAGGAAAAAGAGCGCCGCGTCGACATGGGAAAAAGCCGCGAGCTTAAGCGCCGTGCCCACGCCGAATCTCGCCGGCATGGCCCACAAGCCCTGCTCCCGGTCGAAATCCACGTCCTGACAGGCGTACAACACGTCGAATCCGGCCGTCCAGCAGGTCACGCCCAGGCCGAAGAGGATCGGCGCCAGGGAAAATTCCGGCTTCACCGCCAGCCACCCGGCCACCGGGGCGAGCCCCAGCACCGAGCCCAAAACAAAATGGCACAGCCAGGTGAACCGCTTGGTGACGCTGTAAAACGCGCCCCAGACCAGCGCCACCGGCGCAAGGGCCAGACACAAGGCGTTGAGCCCCGCGCAGGCCGCGACGAAAACCACCGCGCACACGGCCGTGAAAACCCAGGCCTGGCGCAGCGTCACCTCGCCCGTCACCAGCTCCCGACGGCTCGTGCGCGGATTGACCCGGTCATAACGCACGTCGGCCAGCCGGTTCACCGCCATGGCAAACGAGCGCATCGCCACCATGGCCAGCGTCAGCAGCACGAACGCCCGCCAGCCAGGCCAGCCGCCCGCAGCCACAAAAAGCCCGATATACGCAAACGGCAGGGCGAAGACCGAATGCTCCACCTTCACCAACCGCGCCAGCGCACCCAGCATAGTGCCTCCAAGGGAGGGGAAGAGCGGGAGGATGAACCGGGGGAGAGGGAACCCCTTTTTGAAAAAAGGGGTTCCCTCTCCCCCGGACCCCCTCTCCCTCCCCAAAAACTTTTAAAGGGGCGATATCAATACGAGCCTCTCATGAGGCTTCCACAGTAAAAATTCGATACCCTTCGCCCCGCAGGGGCGACGGCGTGGTGGAGACGGAATTTGTCCGGGGCGAGCTTGTCGCGAAGCGACATGCACCGTCCCGGCAAATTCCGCCTCCATCTTCACACTCCGGCTTCACGCCAGCCATCCCCTCCCCGGCCCGGCCAAAGCGCACCGGATGGGGGGTCCGGGGGGCCCGCGGCCTCCCGGCGGGGTGCAGGGGCGGAGCCCCGCATCTTCCCGCCTCCCCTACACTACCCCAACGTCACGACGCCGTAGTTCTTCTTGCCCTTGCGCAGGATGAGCAGGTCGCCGCCGAGAAAGTCTTCGGCAACGAGGGCCCGGTCCTCAGAGGGGACGCGTTCGTTGTTGAGGTAGATGCCGCCGGCCTTGATGTCCTTGCGCGCCTGGGAGTTGGACGGGCACAGGCCGATATCGGCCAGGAGCTTGGGCAGCGGCGGCACGTCGGGGAGCGCCTCGAAATTGAGTCCCGGCGCGGCTTCCAGGGCGGCCTTGAGGGTTCCCGGGTCCACGGCGTGGAGCTCGCCGCCGCCGAAGAGCGCTTCCGTGACTGCCTCGACCTTGGCCAGTTCCTCCTCGCCGTGGATCATGGCGGTGGTTTCGCGGGCCAGACGCTTCTGGGCGGCGCGCAGATGCGGCCGCTCGGCGGTTTCCACGGCCAGGGCGTCGATCTCTTCCTTGGGCAGGAACGTGAAATAGCGCAGGAAGTTGCAGACGTCGCGGTCGTCGGCGTTGATCCAGTACTGGTAGAAGGCGTAGGGCGAGGTCAGTTCGGGGTTGAGAAAGATCGCGCCCTTTTCGCTCTTGCCGAATTTCGCGCCCGAGGCGGTGGTGATCAGCGGAAAGGTCAGACCGTAGGCCGTGTTGCCGGTCTTGCGGCGGATGAGTTCCAGGCCGGCGGTGATGTTGCCGAACTGGTCGCCGCCGCCGATCTGGAGCGTGCAGCCGAGGGTGCGGTTTAAGTGCTCGAAGTCCATGGACTGGAGGATCATGTAGCTGAATTCGGTGTAGGAGATGCCGGTCTCCTCGCGGCCGATGCGCGATTTCACCGAATCCTTGGCCATCATGTAGTTGATGGTGAAATGCTTGCCGATGTCGCGCAAAAACTCGATGACGGACATGGGCCGGGTCCAGTCCAGGTTATTGGCCGGCGTGACCTCGCCTTCAACGCCCACGCGGGCGAAAAAGGCCAGGGCATGGGTCTTTATCTTCTCGGCCGAGGCGGCAATGGTCTCGGCGGTCTTGAGCTGGCGTTCCTTGTCCTTGCCGCTGGGGTCGCCGATAAGCCCGGTCGCGCCGCCGAGCAGGAAAAGGGGCCTGTGCCCGGCCTTGGCGAAGCGGGCCAGGGCCAGAAGCGGCACCAGGTTGCCGATGTGCAGGCTGTCGGCCGTGGGGTCGAAGCCGCAGTAGAGCACGCGGCCCGGAGTCTCGAGGTGCTCGCGCAATCCGGCGTCGTCGGAGGTCTGGTGGACGAGGCCACGCCAGGAGAGTTCGTCGAAGATGTTCAAGACGGGTCCTTTTGGGTTGTCGGAAATCTCGCGGAAAATCAGATGTCCTTGCCGGGGATCGGGGCGGCCGGCTTGGCCGTTTCGCCGGTCTTGGGACCGCGCAGATACGGCTTGACGCCGCTTATTTGTTCGAGCCGCGGCAGCGTGTCCGGGGTCTTGTTGTAGACGTCGACAAGCACGTTGAGAAAAAACTGCCCGTTCTTGATGTCGGTTTCGATGCGGCAGTCGAAGCCGTTTTTCTGCAGCTTGCTTTTGAGCGCCTCGGCGTTCTGGTATTTGCTGAACGAGCCGACCTGATAGGTATCGTGGGGACGCTGCCAGTCGTAGACCGTTTCGTCGCCGCAACCGGAAAGGGTCGAGGCAAGAATGAGAGCCGTCAGCACGAGGATGCGCAGCATGGGTATCCTTATGGTTTTTTGCCGCCGCCGCGACGTTTGGCGTCGTTGTATTCGATGACTTCGGTACGGCCGTTTTGCTTTTCCGTGACCAGCATGAGCTTGTCGCCGTCGACGTTGATGCTCACCAGCCGCGAACATTTATTGATATTCGGCGTGACGAGGGAGGCCTTGTCGGCCCCCACGGTGACGAGGTCGAAGGTGATGGGGCACTCGGCGTCGCCAACGCCATGGCGCAACAGGAGCGCGTCGTAGCCGTCGGACGGATCGCCCACGCTCATGTAGGACTGGGCGGTCAGGGACGCGCCCTGGGACTGGTGGATGACCTTGCCGCCGAGCAGAATGGAGGAGGTCGCGCCGTCGCGCACCAGCTCCAGCGGTCCGGCCACGGTCATGTAGATGGCCATGCGCTCGGGTGCGGCCAGGGCGGCGCCGGCGGCCAGGACGACGAACGCGGCGGCCAGGGCCACGGCATGAAGGCGACGGATCATGGCAGGTTCCTCCGTTTGCGGCGACCCTTACGTCAGTCGCCAGGCAGCGATAGTTACGACCTTGCCCGTGGCCGCGTCAACATCCAGCAGCGCGCCTTGCATTTCCGGCGGCGTGCGGGCCACGACGAAGCGATGGTGCAGCCCGGTCAGATAGCGGGCGATGACCTCTTCGGGGGCCATGCCCAAGGCCGAGGCGGCCGGTCCGGTCATGCCGCAGTCGGTGAGCGTGGCCGTGCCCCGGGGCAAAAGCTGGGCGTCGTTGGTCTGGACATGGGTGTGGGTGCCGAGCACGGCGCTGACCCGGCCGTCCAGGTAGTAGGCCAGGGCCTTTTTCTCCGAAGTGGCCTCGGCGTGGAAATCGACGAGGCACAGCGTCACGTCCGTGGGGATTTCGGCCAGGATGGCGTCGGCGGCGCGGAAGGGACAGTCCACGGCCGGCATGAACACCCGGCCGAGGAGATTTATGACCGCGAAGGCGGGGAGGCCGGCCGGCCGGTAGACCCGCCAGCCGACGCCCGGCGCGCCGGGCGGATAATTCGCCGGACGCAACAGGCGGTCTTCGCTCGCGAACACCGGCAGGATGTCCTTGTGGCGGAAGATATGGTTGCCGCCGGTCAGGACGTCGATGCCGGCGTCAAGCAACTGCCGGGCCGCCTTGGCCGTCAGTCCGATGCCGCCCGAGGCGTTTTCGCCGTTGGCGACGACCAGATCGAGGGACAGGTCGCGCCGGACCTGGCCCAACCGTTCGAAGACGATGCTTCTGCCCGGCCGGCCGACGATATCGCCCAGAAAAAGAATGCGCATGCGGCGGGCCGCTCCCTTCGGCCGGGGTCGGAGAATCTCGCCCGCAACGCCGGCCGCGTCCGCCTGGGCGCGGGGATCGGGCGTGTCCATGGACCGCGGCTTGCCGACGTATTTTCGATGCCGCAAAACAAAGGGGGCGCTTACGCGCCCCCGACACGAAAAAGCCCGCCTATTTGGCGAAGCCGACAGCCCGCTTCTCGCGGATGACCGTGACCCGGATCTGGCCGGGGTAGGTCAGGTTGTCCTCGATGCGCTTGGCAATGTCCTTGCACAAAAGAAACGTCTTGTCGTCGTCCACGTTCTCGGAATCGACCATGACCCGGATCTCGCGGCCGGCCTGGATGGCGTAGGCCTTGGACACGCCGTCGAAGTCCGTGGCCAGGTTCTCGAGCTCCTCCAGGCGCTTGACGTAGCTTTCAAGCAGCTCCTTGCGCGCGCCGGGACGCGCGCCGGAAAGGCTGTCCGCCGCCTGGACCAGGGTCGCCAGAACGGACTTGGGCGGCACGTCCTCGTGGTGGGCCTGGATGGCGTGGAGGATGTCGCCGGGTTCGCCGTATTTCTTGGCCAGGTCCGCGCCGATAAGGGCATGGGGGCCTTCGATCTCGTGGTCCACGGCCTTGCCGATATCGTGCAGCAGCCCGGCCCGCTTGGCCCGCTTGACGTCGAGGTTCAGTTCGGCGGCCATGATGCCGGCCAGAGAGGCCACTTCCAGGGAGTGCTGGAGCACGTTCTGGGAATAGCTGGTGCGGTACTGGAGCTGGCCGAGAAGGCGCACGAGCTCGGGATGGATGCCGTGGACGCCGGTGTCGAAGGTGGCCTGCTCACCGATTTCGCGCACCTTGACGTCGAGTTCCTGCTCGCACTTGTGGACGATGTCCTCGATGCGGGCGGGATGGATGCGGCCGTCGGTGATGAGCCGTTCCAGGGCCATCTTGGCGATCTGGCGTTTGAGCGGCGAAAAGGCGGAAAGGATGACGGTCTCGGGCGTGTCGTCGATGATGAGGTCCACGCCGGTGGCGGCTTCCAGGGCGCGGATGTTGCGGCCCTCGCGGCCGATGATGCGGCCTTTCATCTCTTCGGACGGCAGCGTCACGGCGGTGACGGTCTGCTCGGCCACGAAATCGCCGGCATAGCGCTGGATGGCGAGCGCCAGGATCTTCTTGCCGCTTTTGTCCGCCGTTTCCTTGGCCTCGGTCTCGATCTGGCGGATCATGCGGGCGGCCTCGTGGCGGGTCTTGGACTCGATTTCGTCCATGAGCCGCTTTTTGGCCTCCTCCATGGTCAGCCCGGAAATCTCCTGGAGCCGCTTGTCGTGTTCGACGGCCAGCCGGGAAAGTTCCTCGCCCTTCTCGTCGAGCTCGCGCTCCTTGGCGGTCAGGCGCTTTTCCGTGGCCAGCATTTCGGATTCCTTCTGGACGATCAGCTCCTGCTTTTCCTCCAGGCGCTCACGACGGCGCAGCACCTGCTCCTCCTTGTCCTCCACGGAAGCAATCTTGTCGCGGAACTCCTTTTCCAGCTCCTGCTTCTGGCGGAACAGTTCGTCCTGGGCGGCCAGAACGACTTCCTTCTTATGGGCGGAGGCTTCCTTGCGGGCTTCGTCCAGGATGCGGTCGGACAGGCTTTTGGCCTCGTTGAGGGTTTTTTGGGAAATCCATTTGTCGAGGTAGTAACCGGCCGGCAGACCGAGTCCCACGCCCACAATTCCCATGAATATGGTCGAGAATTCCATAGGTTCTCCCGAAGCGGGGAGAGGAAGGGACTCGAAAAGCAAGGGATCGGATTTTTTTTCAAATCCGTGAAACGGCCCGCAGCGTGCCGCAAGGGGTTTGGCGCGATTCCAGGGAGGCTTGCGGGCGGTTTTGGGCGCCGCCGGCGCGCTTTGCCTGGTTTATGTAAAAGCCCCGGAGCGCCGTGTCGTCAATTCTTTTGAACCTTGGCAACCAAGGCGGACGCCCCTGTTTGACCTTCAGGCCACCCGGTCGCAGCCGGGCACGCACACCAGCCACACGTCGCGGCATCCTATTTTTGAGTATCGGCTCAAAAATAAATCAACAATCACGCACACTCCAGGGAACTTTCCAACAGCCGCCACACGGCGGCAATCAATCTATCTTGGTCAGCAGCGCCCCGACCCGGGTTTCGAGGTCGGTCAGCCGCTGGTTAGACATGAGCACATCGTCGGCCAGACCCAAGGCGACATAGGCCAGCAATTTCTCCTTACCGAGAGTTTTCCCGCCCGCCTTCAACATGTTGTTGCAGCGTTGCTCCACCAGTTCCCTGGCGGATTCGACGCGCCGCTCGCGCGCGTCCGTCTTGAAAGACAGCTCAAAGCCCAAAATGGACACATTATAACTGGGCATCGACACCCCGCAGCCGTCCCGGCTGATATGACGTCGATCGGGAGGTTACGGCTCCAGTTCGACCTGGAGCTTGGCCAGGAGTCCGTCGATCCTTTCGGCCACGGCCTTCTTTTCTTCGGAAAGCCTGGCCACCTCGGCCCGAAGCGTCGCGTTCTCTTCTTCCAAGGCCTTCTTGAGGGCCACAAGCTCTTCCACGCGTTGCTCAAGCGTATCGAAAATGTCCATGGCTTCCATCTACGCCCGAACAGTCCCAAAATCAAGCCGTCATCTTATTTGCGCGGCTTTGTCACTTGCCTGCCGCGCCCCAGGGCCAAAGCCCCGTCCGGCACATTGGAAGTAATCACGGAACCGGCCCCGACAAGGGCCCCGTCGCCGATGGTCACGGGCGCGACCAGGGCGCTGTTGGAGCCGATGAAGGCATGGGCCCCGATGACGGTTTTGTGTTTGTTGACGCCGTCGTAATTGCAGGTGATGGTGCCGGCCCCGATATTGGCTTCGGCCCCGACGTCGGCGTCGCCCAGGTAGGTGAGATGGCTGGCCTTGGCGCCCGGCCCCAGGGTCGATTTCTTCATTTCCACGAAATTGCCGATTTTGGCCCCTTCCAGAAGCCGCGCTCCGGGGCGCAGCCGGGCATAGGGACCGACCTGGCAGCCGGCCGCCACGCGCGCGTCCTGCAAGTGGCAAAAAGAATGCAAGGTGACGTTTTCGCCGATTGCGGCGCGGGCGAGGACGCAGTGTGACCAGACCGTGACCCCGGCCGCGAGGCTGGTGTCGCCGTAAAGCTCCAGCGGGCCGCACAGTTCCACGCCGGGGGCGATGGTCACGCGCGGGCCGATGCGCACCGCCTCCGCCGCCCGGACGACCACGCCGGCGTCGAGATGGGCGTCGACGATGCGGCGGCGCAGCGCCTCCTCGGCTGCGACCAGTTCGCGGGGGCTGTTGATGCCGAGATAGGCCGGATCGTCGCCCCGGTTGACGGCCAGGACGGCAAGCCCCGCTTCCGCGCCGAGCGCCACCAGATCGGTGATGTAATATTCGCCGTTTTTGTTGTCGTTACGCAATTTGGCCAGAAGCGGCGCGATCGCCTCCAGCCGCAGCAAATACACGCCGGCGTTGATTTCGCCCGTGGCCGGGCCGTCACGCGACGTATCGTAATCCTTGGCCTCGACGATGCGCACGCCCCCGCCCTGGCGCACCACCCGGCCGTACGCGCCGGGATCGGGCAGTTCAATGGACACGAAGGCGACATCCGCCGCCGCGTCGAGCGCTTCCTTGATAAACGCGCCCAGGCTTTCGGCCGTCACCAGCGGCGCGTCGCCGTTGGCCACCAGCACATGCGTGTAGCCTTCGTCCACAAGGCGCGGCATAGCCACGGACAGGGCATGGCCGGTGCCGAGCTGCTCGGCCTGGAGCACGAACCGGCCGGCGAGGTCGGGAAACGCGGCCTCGACCGCTTCGGCGCGGTGCCCGATGACGGTCAGCACCCGCTCGCCCAAAAGGGCGGCCATGGCCCGCTCGCCATACCAAAGCATGGGCTCGCCAAGCAGGGTCTTGAGCACTTTCGGGGCGTCGCTTTTCATGCGCGTCCCCTTTCCCGCCGCCAGAATCAACGCGCCAATGCGCTCGTTCATGCGTATCTCCAAACGCCGTCAGGCAAAAATGTACGCGCCGCGCCGGAAGGCACGGGCGAAAACAGGCCGCTCGCGGCCGGCGACGCTAGGCGCCCGTGCGTGGTCCCAGGCCGCTCTTGCCGAGCTCGTGCAGCCTGATGCGCAAGATCGCCCGCTGCAGGGCCGATTTGGCCCGGGCATAATCTATGTCTTCCCGCTGTTCGACGGCGAGGCGGGCCGCAGCGCGTTCCCGGGCCTTCCTGGCGCGGTCCACGTCGATTTCCTCGGGCAGTTCGGCCGCTTCGGCCAAAACGAGGACTTTGTCAAACGTGACATCGGCAAAGCCGCCGGAGACGAAAACGGAGTTCACCACCCCGGCAACGCGGTAGGACAGGTAGCCGACCGTCAAGGACGTGAGAAACGGAATATGCAGGGGCAACGCGGTAAACGCGCCCGCCGTGCCGGCCCCGGTCACGGATGCAACGTCAAGCCGCAGCACCAGCCGGTCCGGCGTCACGATTTCGAGCAAGAGCGATTTCGCCATACCTTCCCCTTTCCCCCCGACGGGCGCCAATCTACCAGGAAACGCACCCGGA
This sequence comes from Solidesulfovibrio fructosivorans JJ], assembly GCF_000179555.1. NCBI lineage: Bacteria > Pseudomonadati > Thermodesulfobacteriota > Desulfovibrionia > Desulfovibrionales > Desulfovibrionaceae > Solidesulfovibrio > Solidesulfovibrio fructosivorans. The sequence goes on along the minus strand of NZ_AECZ01000002.1, from coordinate 41,415 downwards.
CAAAAGCGGCGAGGCGAGGGCAAAAAAAACGGGCGCAACCAAATGGCCGCGCCCGTGTTACATGTCGTTTCGCGTCTGCGACTAGTGGGCCGTGGACGCCAAGGAGCCGGCGGTCTCCCGCACCTTCATCCGGTAGAAGGCACGCTGCATGGCGGCCTGGGCCCGGGCGAAGTCGACCTTCTCGCGTTCACGTTCCAGGCGCTGCTTGGCCCGTTCCTGGGCTCTGCGCGCGCGTTCCACATCGATGTCCTCGGGGCGCTCGGCCACCTCGGCAAGGACGGTCACCTTGTTCCCCGAAACCTCGGCAAAGCCGCCGGAAACGAAGATGTAGTGAGCCTTCCCGCCGGCCTTGTACATCAGGCTACCGATGCCAAGGGCGGACAGAAACGGGATGTGGTTGGCCATAACGCCGAATTCGCCAAGCAGACCCGGCGCGCCCACATACTCCACGTCCTGGGACAAGACGAGCTTGTCCGGAGTGACGATTTCAAGGAGAAGTTGGGCCATGACGTTTAACCCTTCGTGGCCTTTTCAACGGCCTCGTTGATGTCGCCGACCATGTAGAAGGCACCCTCGGGGATCTCGTCGTGCTTGCCCTCGATGATTTCCTTGAAGCCCTTGACGGTGTCCTCGAGCTTCACGTAGCGGCCTTCCTTGCCGGTGAACTGGGCGGCAACGAAGAACGGCTGCGACAGGAAACGCTGGATCTTACGGGCCCGGGACACGGTGAGCTTGTCCTCGTCGGAGAGCTCGTCCATGCCCAGGATGGCGATGATGTCCTGAAGGTCCTTGTACTTCTGCAGGATCTGCTGGACTTCTCGGGCCGTGCCGTAGTGATCCGCGCCAAGGACCTGCGGGTCCAGGATGCGCGACGTGGAGTCGAGCGGGTCCACCGCGGGGTAGATGCCGAGCTCGGCGATCTGACGCGAGAGGACCAGCGTGCCGTCAAGGTGCGAGAACGTCGTGGCCGGCGCGGGGTCGGTCAAGTCGTCTGCGGGCACGTAAACGGCCTGCACCGAGGTGATGGAACCCTTCTTGGTGGAGGTGATGCGTTCCTGCAGGGCGCCGAGGTCGGTGCCGAGCGTCGGCTGGTAGCCGACCGCGGAAGGCATACGGCCGAGAAGCGCGGACACCTCGGAACCGGCCTGGGTGAACCGGAAGATGTTATCGATGAACAGCAGCACGTCCTGGCCTTCCTCGTCGCGGAAGTACTCCGCGCAGGTCAGGCCGGTCAGGGCGACGCGCGAACGGGCTCCGGGGGGCTCATTCATCTGGCCGTAAACAAGGCAAGCTTTGCCCAGAATATCGGCTTCCTTGAACTCGTTGTAGAGGTCGTTGCCCTCACGGGTGCGCTCGCCGACGCCCGCGAAGACCGAGAGGCCGCCGTGGTGCTTGGCGATGTTGTTGATCAGCTCCATGAGAATAACCGTCTTGCCGACGCCGGCGCCGCCGAACAGGCCCATCTTGCCGCCCTTGGGGAAGGGGATCAGCAGGTCGACGACCTTGATGCCGGTTTCGAGCAGTTCGATGCTCGTGGACTGGTCCACGAAGGGCGGAGCCGGACGGTGAATGGGCAGGGAGGCGGTCGCCTCGATCGGGCCCATTTCGTCCACCGGACGACCGACGACGTTCAGGATGCGGCCAAGGGTGCCGTTGCCGACCGGGACGCTGATGGGAGCGCCGGTGTCCTTGGCTTCCATGCCGCGCACCAGACCGTCGGTGGAGTCCATGGCGATGCAGCGCACGACGTTGTCGCCGAGATGCTGGGCCACTTCGACCACGAGGTCTTCGGCATGGGGGTTGTTTGGGTTTTTGATTTCCAGAGCATTCAAAATGCTCGGCAGTTTGCCCTCAGGAAATTCGACGTCGAGAACGGCGCCGATGACCTGAACGATTTTTCCGACATTTCCGCTTGTCGCGCTCATTGTATGGTGCCCCCTTGGTTATCCCTTGAGTGCTTCGGAACCGCCGACGATGTCCATCAGTTCCTTGGTGATGGCCGCCTGCCGGGCCTTGTTGTAGACCAGGGTCAGCGAGCTGACGAGGTCGTCGCAGTTCCTGGTGGCGTTGTCCATGGACCGCATGCGGGCAGCGTGCTCGCTGGCGGAAGTATCGAGCAGGCCGCGGTAGATCTGGACATTGATGAACCGGGGCAGGAGTTCGGCAAGCAGGCCCTCCACCGACGGTTCGTAGATGTACTCGGCCTTGGGCCCGGCCGGCTCCGCCGCCTCTTCGCCGGCCTCGGCCGGGGACAGGGGCAAAACCGGCAGCAGGGTGGTTTCCTGCCGGGCAAGGCTTACGAACTTGCCGAAGGCCATGATCACTTCGTCGTAGGTTCCGCCGACGTAGCCGCCGATGACCTCGGCGCCGATGCGCGAGGCCAGGGTGAAGTCGAAGGAACTCATCTCGTTGACGTAGGCGGCGACGGTCTCGAACTCCGTATGCCGGAAGGTGTCGCGCCCCTTGCGGCCGACGCACATGATCTTGACCGTCTTGCCTTCGGCGGCCTTGGCCCTGGCGAGCTTGAGCGCCGCCGAAGTGATGTTATGGTTGAAGGCGCCGCACAGGCCGCGATCCGAAGTGACGACGAGCAAAAGCACGGTCTTCACTTCCTCGCGGGCTTCGAGCAGCGGATGCACCGAGGGATCGGCCCCCTTGGCCAGTTCGCCGAGCATTTCGTAAAACTTGTCGGCGTAGGGGCGAAACCGCTCGATGCGCGCCTGGGCGCTTCGCAGCTTGGCCGAGGCCACCATGTTCATGGCCTTGGTGATCTGCTTGGTCTTTTTGACCGCAGTTATCTTAACCTTGACGTCTTTGAGCGCAGGCATGGCTCCCCCTTTAGGCCTGTCGTGACGTTGACAAAAACAAGCTTCTGTTTTCGATCAACGCGCCGGCTAGGCCTTGAAGCCCTTCTTGAACTCTTCGATCGCCGCGCCGAGCTTGGCGATCAGCCCGTCGTCAAGTTTTTCCTTCTCGCGGATCTCGGCCAGGATGTCGCTCTTGGCGTTGTGGAAGTACTCCTGCATGGCGATCTCGAACTTGCCCACGGCCTCGACCGGGACGTCGTCCATGAAGCCACGGGTGCCGGCGAACAGGGAGATGACCTGCTCTTCAACGGCCATGGGCTTGTACTGGGGCTGCTTGAGGAGTTCGACCATGCGCACGCCACGGTTGAGCTTGAGCTGCGTGGCCTTGTCCAGGTCGGAACCGAACTGGGCGAAGGCGGCCAGCTCGCGGTACTGGGCGAGGTCGAGGCGCAACGTGCCGGCGACCTGCTTCATGGCCTTGACCTGGGCGGCGCCGCCGACGCGGGAGACGGACAGACCGACGTTGATGGCCGGGCGGATGCCGGCGTTGAACAGGTTCGGCTCGAGGTAGACCTGTCCGTCGGTGATGGAGATGACGTTGGTCGGGATGTAGGCCGACACGTCGCCCGCCTGGGTTTCGATGATGGGCAGGGCGGTCAGCGACCCGGCGCCGAGCTTGTCGGACAGCTTGGCGGCGCGCTCCAGCAGACGGGAGTGCAGGTAGAAGACGTCGCCCGGGTAGGCCTCACGTCCGGGAGGACGGCGGAGCAGCAGGGACATCTGGCGATAGGCCACGGCCTGCTTGGAAAGATCGTCGTAAATGATGAGGGCGTGGCGGCTGCTGTCGCGGTGATACTCGGCCATGGTGCAGCCGGAGTAGGCGGCGATGTACTGCAGCGAGGCCGGCTCGGAAGCGGTGGCCGAAATGATGGTGGTGTATTCCATGGCCCCGTAGCGGCGCAGGGTCTCGGCGACCAGGGCGACGGTGGACTTCTTCTGGCCGATGGCGACGTAGAAGCAGTACACGCCCTGTCCCTTCTGGGCCAGGATGGCGTCGAGGCAGACGGCGGTCTTGCCGGTCTGACGGTCGCCGATGATCAGCTCGCGCTGACCGCGGCCGATGGGCGTCATGGCGTCGATGGCCTTGAGCCCCGTGTACATGGGCTGGTGGACCGACTTACGGGCGATGATGCCGGGAGCCTTGATTTCGACCTCGCGGGTTTCCTTGGCATCGATGGGTCCGAGACCATCGATGGGGTTGCCCAGGGGGTCGATGACGCGGCCGGCGACGGCTTCGCCGACGGGCACCGAGAAGATCTTGCCCGTGCGCTTGACCGGGTCGCCCTCTTTGATGTGGGTGTCCTCACCGAGAAGGGCCACACCGACGTTGTCCTCTTCCAGGTTGAGCACCAGACCCATGACGCCGCCCGGAAACTCCAGCAGCTCCATGGCCATGGCGTTTTTCACGCCATAGACGCGGGCGATCTGGTCGCCGACGGACAGCACCGTGCCGGTCTCGCTCATTTCCACGCGAGACTCGTAGTTTTGGATCTGCTGTTCGATGATCTGGCTGATCTCTTCCGCTTTGATTTGCATGGCCCTACTCACCCCTCTTGATTTGTTCTTTCAATATTTCAAGTTGGGCGCGAAGGCTCGCGTCCAACACCTTGTCGCCGACCTTGAGGAGCACGCCGCCGAGGATGGCGGGATCGACGGCGAAGGACAGCACCAGCTTTTTGCCGGATTGCTTTTCGAGTTTGGTCTTGATCTGGTCCTGCCGGGTGTCGGCCAGGGCGTAGGCGGTGACGAGCTCACCGCGCAGCACCCCTTCCGTCTCGTCCAAAAGCGACCGGTAGTAGGCGGCCACTTCCAGGATGATGGGCAGGCGCTCCTTGTCGGCCAGAAGCGAAAGGAAGTTGACGACATTGGGCTTAAGGCCAAGCTTGCCCACCACGCCGGCCAGCACCGCCTTCTTGTCCTCGGCGGCGATGACGGGATTGGCGAAGACCTTAAGCAGGTCCGGAGACGCCTCAAGGATGGCGGCAAAGGCCTCCAGGTCCTTGCCGTACTCCGCCGGGGCCTTCTTGCCGGCTTTCTTGGCCAGCGCGAAGAGCGCCTTGGCGTAACGGCGCGCGACGATGTTGCCGGTCAATTGAACACCACCTTTGTTAAGTATTCATCCACAAGCTTTTCCTGGTCCTTGGCCGAGAGCTTCTTTTCCAGCATGGCGGCCGCGGCGGACACCACGGACTCGGCCAGCTCGGCCCGGATCTGCTGCACGGCCACCCTGGCCTCGGCTTCGGCGGCGGTGGCGGCCTGAGCCTTGATCTGGACGGCCTTGGCCTCGGCGGCGGCAACGATGGAGTCGCGCAACGCCTCGCCCTGACGGCGATACTCCTGCTCGATGGCGGCCTTCTCGGCGGCCAGGTTGCTGATCGAGGCCTCGATGTCGGCCAGACGCTTGGCGGCGTCGGCCTTGCGCGCGTCAAGGTCGGACAGCTGGTTTTCAATCTGCTGCGTGCGGCCGCGGAAGAAACCCACGATCTTCTTGCCGGCCAGCTTGGCGATCACGCCGAAGACCAGCACGAAGTTGACCACGCGAAACAGGAAATCCTTCCAGTTAAGCCCGTGATGCGCCGCTTCCGCGCCGTGCGCGGCCTCCCCGGAGGCGTAGGCCACGGCGGCCACGCCGAGCACCAGGACAGCGGCGGCGATGAGGTGGAGCTTTTTCAATTGAACCCTCCCTTTCCTTGAGAAATCCACGTGAACCCCCCGAAACCTAGGCCGCGAGCACCTTGGCAACAGCCTTGGAAGCCAGTCCGGATATCTTGGCCGAAAGCGCCTTCTGGGCCGCTTCGGTCTGCGCGGCGATGTCGCCCCGTGCCGCCTTCATCGTCGCGGCGGCATCGGCCGCGGCGGCGTCGAGCAGATCTTTTTCCTTGGACAGGCCTTCTTCCTTCATGGCCACGCGCTCGGCCGTGGCGGCCTGGCGCGCCGCGTCGAGGGCGGCCTCGTAGTCCTTGAGCTTGGTGTCGGCGGAGGCGGTGAAGGAGTCGATGCCGTCCACCTGGGAGGCGATGAATGCCGCACGCTTTTTGAGCATGCGACGGATGGGCCCGATGAGGATGACGTTAAGCAGGATCAGGATGAGCAGAAAATTGACGAATTGGACGAAAAACGTTGCGTTTAGGTCAATCATCGGCACCCTCCGGGAGGTTGTGAAAATTTTTGCAAAGTCAGCAAGCGGCAGTAGCGGATTTAGGCCGGCCTGTCCAGCCCTTTTTGCCAAAAAGGGAAACCGCGATACGACGGAAAAGCCGCACAACGCCTGTTATGCCAGCCTCATACCCCCTGCGGCGCGACTTCGTCGCCGCACAGCGCCGCCGGTCCGTTTCCCTGATCCGGGCGAATATCGTTCGCCTCGCCCATGGCCACCTCGCCCTCGATGCGTCCCCCTTCCTCGAGGGACATGGCCGGCGTGCGCACCGTCCCGGCCATGCGCCCGGTGGCGTGCACGGCCACCAGCACCGTGGCCGTGACCTCGGCCGCGACCTCGCCGCCGCACACCAGCCGTCCGACCTCGACCCGGCCGGCGACCCGCGCGCCCTTGCCCACGATAAGGGTTCCGGACGAGACGATTTCGCCCTCGAACGCCCCGTCGATGCGCACCACGCCCTCAAAGGCCAGCCGCCCGACAAAGGACGTTCCGGCCCCCAAAAAGGCGTTGATGTCGTGCTTGCCCACGGTGGTCCTCCGGCTGCCGGCGCGACGGACCACCCCCGCGCGTCGCAAGGTCTCCGTCGCTAGCCTTTCTTGAACAGAAAGCGCCGCATGGAGACGTTGACGACGATGCCCACGAGGGTGAAGTTCACGATGGTGGCGCTCCCCCCGTAGCTGATAAACGGCAAGGGGATGCCAACGACCGGCATGATGCCGAGCACCATACCCATATTGATGAGGATTTGCCAGAAGAAATAGAAGAAGACCCCGGCCGCCAGATAGCTGCCGAAACGGTCCTTGGCGTTCCTGGCCGTGACGTAGAATTGCAGCAGAAACAGGCAGAAAAGCGTCAGCAGGGCGATGGCCCCGATAAAGCCCCACTCCTCGGCGAAGACCGCCACGGCGAAGTCGGTGTGCTTTTCCGGCAGGTAGCGCAGCTGGCTTTGCGTGCCCTCCAAAAAGCCCTTGCCCCACATCTGGCCCGAACCGATGGCGATCTGGGACTGGATGATGTGGTAGCCCGCGCCGAGCGGATCGCGCTGGGGGTCGAAGAGCGTCAGGATGCGCCCCTTCTGGTACGGCTTGAGGAAAAACCAGCCGCAGGGGATGAGGATCGGCCCGGCGATGGCCAGGGTCTTGAAGACGGGCCCGGTGAGCCCCCGGTAGAGGATCAGGCCGCACACCAAAAGGAGCACGTTGAGCCCGGTGCCAAGGTCCGGCTCGACGATGATGAGCCCGGCCATGGGCAGCGAAACGGCCAGAATGCCGGCCAGATCGATCCAGCCCATGCGCTCCGAGCGTTTGGAGAGGATCTTGGCGGCCAGAAGAAGCATGGCGATCTTGGCCAGCTCGCTCGGCTGGAAGGCGTAGCCGCCGATGGGCAGCCAGCGTTTGGCCCCGGACACGGTCTTGCCGAAAACGAGCACCATAACCAGCAGCACGGCCACGAAAATGGCCAGGGGCCAGGCGATGGTGGCCAGGTGCTTGTAGTCGAAAAGCACCATGGCCAGCATGCAGCACAGCCCGCCCAGGCCCCAGATGAGCTGCTTGTTGTAATAGGGCTGCAGGGACAGTTCGTCGCCCATGCGGAAGCCGCTGGCCGAGTAGAGGTTGAGCACCCCGACCCCGAACAACAGGGCGGTCAGCCCCAGCAGGGGCCAGTTGACGGAAAAAACCAGACGGCGGTCAAACGGCATGAAACGTCCTTGACTTGCGGTCTAATCCGGGATTTCGCCCGGGGCGGCGGTCGGGTCGGGTTCCGGGGCCGGGGCCTCGGGCGCGGCCGCGGGGCGGGCCTTTTTGGACGGGGCGGGGCCGAAAAGCTCCTCGAAGACCTTGCGCTCGATGGGGCCGCAGATTTCGCCGCCATGCCCGCCGGCATGCTCCACGATGCAGACCACGACGTAGGTCTTGTCGTCCTTCTTGCCCCAGCTCGCCAGCCAAGCGTGGTCGCGCTGCTCGTAGGGCATGAACTTGCCCTTGACGCGCACGTCGGGGTTTACGAGCTTGACCACCTGCGCCGTCCCGGACTTGGCTCCGATGACGACATCGGGGCGGTAAAGCGACTTGCCCGTGCCCCGTTCCACGGTGGCGACCATGGAGTCCACGATGAACTGGCGGTCGGCGTCCTTGAGCGGCAAGTCGGCGTCCACCCTCGGGGCTTCGGTTTCCACCAGCTCGGGCTTCATGAGCTTGCCGCCGTTGACCAGGGCGGCCACGTAGCGGGTGATCTGGAGGGGCGAGGTCAGCACGTAGCCCTGGCCGATGGAAGCGATGACCGTCTCGCCCCGGTTCCAGGCGGCGCCGAAGCGCCTGCGCTTCCATTCCTTGGACGGGATGAGGCCCGCCTTCTCGTGGGGCAGGTCGATGCCGGTGCGTTTGCCGAAACCGCTGGCCAGGGCGTACTCGTGGATGCGGTCGATGCCGATGCGGTCGCCGAGCTTGTAGAAATAGACGTCGCAGGAATGGACCAGGGCGTCCCGCATGGCCAGCGACCCGAAGCCCGATTTCTTCCAGTCGTGGAATTCCCGGTTGCCGACCCGGTAGGCCGGAGGACAGCTCACCACGTCGCCGGGCTTGATGTAGCCCCCGGACAGGCCGGCCGCGGCCATGAGCAGCTTGAAGACCGAGCCCGGCGGATAGATGCCCTGGGTCACCCGGTTCTGGATGGGGTGGCGGGGGTCGTCGCGCAGTTCCTTCCACTTGTCCGTGGGCACGCCGAGCACGAAGAGGTTGTTGTCGAAGCTCGGCTCGCTGACCATGGCCCTGATCTTGCCCGTATCGGGCTCCATGACGACAAGCGCCCCGGCCTGGCCCTCCAGGAGCTTGGCGCAGGCCTCCTGGAGCTTGACGTCGATGGAGAGCGTCACGTCCTTGCCGGCCTGGGGCGGCTCCAGGATCTGCTCGTTGTGCTGGCGGCCGAAGGCGTCCACCTCGACCTGCTTTTTGCCCTTGGAGCCGCGCAGCACGTCCTCCAGGGCGTATTCCAGGCCCTGCTTGCCCACGGAATCGCCCAGGGACAGCTCGGGATTTTTCTCCAGCTCCTGCTCGTTGGCCTCGGCCACGTAGCCGAGCACGTGGGCCATGAGCGGGCCGGTGGGATAGGAGCGCTTCTGGCGGATGACGATGGTGAGGCCGGGATAGAACATCTCGTTGGCCTCGATGCGGGCCAGGGCCTCGTAGGACAGGTCGGTGATGAGGATCAGCGGCTCGAAGGGCTTGACGCGCTTTTTGCCGCGCCGAAACGTCTCGGCCAGCGCCGCCTTGTCCACGCCCGTCCACTCCGAAACCTTGGCCAGGGTCCCGGGCACGTCCTCGCAGTCCTCGCGCACGAGCCCCAGGGCGAAGGAGGGCTCGGACACGGCCACGGGCACGCCGTTTCTATCCAGGATGCGGCCACGGGCAGAATTGATGAGCACTTGCCGCAGCTGGTTGTCCCGGGCCATCTCCGCGAACTTGGCCCCCTTGTGGACTTGCAAATACCACAGGCGCAGGGTGAACAGGCAAAAAAGGCCCAGCACCAGGAGCTGGATGAGGACGAGCCCGGAACGGGGCGCCTGTTGCTGGGGCGCTTCGCTGTCAAGCCGCATGGGGGGTATCCGGGAGATAACGGTGGATCAGGTAGATGAGTCCCCATTCGACGGGGAAGATCAACGCTTGCATCACGCTTTCCATGAGCAGCCGCTCCAGGGGGACGCTCCAGTCCAAAAGCAGGGCCATGAGGTTCACGAGCACGAAATGCATGACCCCGAGGCACAGCCCCACGATGAACATGAAAAGGAAATTGCGGGCTTCGAACAGCCAGTGGCCGAAAAAGTACAGGCCGGCCAGTCCGCCGTACCACAGAAGCCCCGCGCCGAAGGCCAGGCTGCCGGTGCCTTCCTGGATGAAAAGCCAGGCCAGCCCGAGCCAGATGGGCACCGTCCACTTCTCTTCCTGCATGGCCAGGATAAGGCCAGGGGCCAGAAAGTCCACCCCGGGGATGGCGTTTTCGAGCCAGACCCCGCTGACGGTGAAAAGCGCCCAGAAAACGATGCGGCCCAGGTTCATTGGCCTGTCGCGTGCCGGGGCGGCTTCCGGCGTTTTTTGCGCTCGCCCCTGTCGGCGGGGGCGGTCTCGTGCTTTTGTCCGTCGGCGGGGGCGGCCTTGACCGCCTGGGGCGCGGAAGCGGGGGCGACGCCTTCCTGGCGCGCGGCCGCGGCTGGCGTCTTGGGCACGTCGGCCGGCTTTTGCCCGTCGCCGGGACGCGTGGCCGGGGCGATGGCCGCCGGGGACTTGGGATAGCGGGCCGCCTTGTCCGCGGCGACGGAGCCGGGCTGGCCCGCGGCGGACGTCCGGAACAGCAGGGCCACTTCCTCAAGGCGCAACGGATCGAACAGCGGCGCGGCGTGGATAAGCTGGAAAAGCGAAGCCCCGTAGCGCCCCACGGACGTCACCCTGGCCACGGGCATGCCCTTGGGGAAAATCTCCTCCAGGCCCGAAGTGACCAGGACCTCCCCTTCCTCGATGGGCGCGCCCTGGGGCACGTACTCGAGGATCAGCTCGTGGCCGGGGCCCTCGCCCTTGAGGATGCCCTGGGTGCGGTTGGCTTGGGAAAGCACGGGGATGCGGCTGTTGGGGTCGGTGATGAGCAGCACCGTGGCCGCGCTCGGAGAATAGCGCAGCACGCGTCCCACCACCCCGTCCGGAGAGACGACGGGGGTATTGGTGGTCACGCCCGAGGCGCTGCCCTTGTCGATGAGAAACGTTTCCAGGGCGGCGTTGGGCCCCAGGCGATGGGAAATGACGCGCGCCCCCTGGCGCGTCCAATCGCCGGGCGGAGTCATGGACAACAGCCGGTGCAGGCGCTCCACTTCCGAGGCGTTCTCGCGAAGCCTGGACAGCTCGTCTTTCGCGGCCGCAAGCTCCTGACGCAGCTCTTCGTTTTGCTGCCGGATGCCCACGAAATACAGGTAGCGGGTCCAAAACGACGCCACCTGCCCATGAACCCATTTTCCCGGAGCCAGGACCCACCTGGCGAATTCCAATCCGGTATGGCTCGCCAGCGTGTCGACGTAGCCTGTCCGGATGTTCCAGGTAAAAAGGCCCAGATAGAGAAAAAGGACGATGAGCAGGCCAATCGCGATCCGCTGGGGGGACGGTTTAATCTATCGTGACCTCCTTCAGCACGTTCAGGTTGTCGAGGGCCCTGCCGGACCCGAGGACAACCGTCGAAAGGGGGTCCTCGACGACGGTGATGGGAAGGGAAGTCTCCTCGCGCAGGAGCTGGTCGAGGCCGCGCAAGAGCGCCCCGCCGCCGGTCAGGACGATGCCCCGGTCCACGATGTCGGCGGCCAGTTCCGGAGGCGTCTGTTCCAGGGCGATGCGCACGGCCTGCACGATGCTCTCCACCTGTTCGGAGATGGACTTCTGCACTTCCTCGGAAGTGATGGTGATGTTCTGGGGAATGCCCGTGACCAGGTCGCGGCCCTTGACCTCCATCTCGCCGGAGCTGGTGGAGTGGTGGGCGGAGCCGACCTGGATCTTGATCTGTTCGGCCGTGGATTCGCCGATGAGCATGTTATATTTGCGCTTGACGTACTGCATGATGGCTTCGTCCATCTTGTCGCCGCCCACGCGCACGGATTTCGAATACACCACGCCGGAAAGGGAAATCACGGCGACTTCGGTGGTGCCGCCGCCGATGTCGACCACCATGTTGGAGGTCGGCTCGGTGATGGGCAGGTTGGCGCCGATGGCGGCGGCCATGGGCTCCTCGATGAGGTAGACCTCGCGGGCGCCGGCGCTTTGGGCCGATTCCTTGACGGCGCGCTTTTCCACCTGGGTGATGCCCGTCGGCACGCAGATGATGATGCGCGGCCGCACGAGCCGTCTGGAATTGTGCACCTTGGAGATGAAGTGGCGCAACATGGCCTCGGTCACCTCGAAGTCGGCGATGACGCCGTCCTTCATGGGCCGGATGGCCACGATGTTGCCCGGGGTGCGGCCGAGCATGCGTTTGGCCTCGAGGCCGACGGAAAGCACCTTGTTGCCGCCGCGAGGATCCTTTTTCACCGCCACAACCGACGGCTCGGACAAAACGATGCCTTTGCCCTTGACGAACACCAACGTGTTGGCCGTTCCCAAGTCGATGGCCAGATCGTTGGAGAACAGGCCCAATATGCGATCCAAAATCCTGGACATAGCGCCTCGCTTGCCGCAAACTCGGCTCTCGTGATCTCGTAAACGCGTTGTGTTTGCCGATTCGCACCGCGTTGTCAACGGTTGATTTCCCGTCCCGGCGACCGGCCATGACCCAGCGTTACAATACCCTTTCCCAGGCCTTTCGGCGGATTTTCGGCCGCCGGGCAAAAAAAATACCGCTCGATGCGGGCAGCGCCTGCCCCAATCGAGACGGCGCGCTTTCCCGCGCGGGGTGCCTTTTTTGCAACGCCACCGGGTCGGGAACGGGACTGTACCATAAAGGCTTCGGGCTCCGGGCGCAATGGGACAAGCTCACTGCGCCGGCCCGGGGACGCGGCGAGGCGCTTATCGCCTATCTCCAGTCCTTTTCCAACACCTACGGCCCGGCCTCGCGGCTGGAGGGGCTTCTTGGGGAGCTTATCGCCCTGCCCGGCGTCTGCGGGCTTTGCCTGGGCACGCGGCCGGACTGCCTGGACGCGGAAAAAACCGCCCTGCTCGCCGCCGTGCCCCTTCCCTACGTCTGCCTGGACCTGGGGCTGCAATCCGTTCGCGACGCGACGCTTACGCGCATCAACCGGGGCCACGACGCGGCCGCCTTCGCCCTGGCGGCAAGGGGGACGGCCGAAGCCGGACTTCGCGTCACGGCCCATCTCATGGCCGGCCTGCCCGGGGAATCGAACGCGGATTTTTGGGCCGCCGTTTCCTTTATTAATGATCTTCCCGTCACCGGGGTGAAATTCCACAACACGCTGGTCGTCGCCGGCTCGTCCCTGGCGGAACTTTTCGCCGCCGGGGGCTACGTCCCGCCTGGACGCGAGACATACGTCGCGGCGGTCGCCGAGGCCATCGCCCGGCTGCGGCCGGACATCGTGGTCGAACGCTTAAACGCCGACCCCGCGCCCGGGGAACTCGTCGCCCCGGCCTGGGCGGCGGACAAGCGCGGGGTGCGCGAGGCCATCGCCGCCGCCCTCGAAGAAGGCGACATCCGGCAGGGCTGCCGCCGCGACGCCACTCGCCCACCCCCGTGACGCCGCTGCGGCGCACTCCGCGCCGGTTGACTTTCCCTCCTTTTTTTATACTATTTTTATATGCGTTTTGAATTCGACACGAACAAAAGCCACGCCAACCGCACCAAGCACGGCATTGACTTCATCGAGATTCAGGCGCTCTGGGATGATCCCGATTTACTGGTCATTCCCGCCAAAACGGAAGATGAACCCCGTTTTCTCGCCATCGGCCGGATCGCCGGCAAGCATTGGAGCGTGGTCATCACCTTTCGGGGCCAAGCGGTGCGCATCATCTCCGCCAGGCGGTCCAGGAAAAATGAGGTGCTGCTGTATGAAGGCTAAGGAATTCGACGCGCTCTTCGAAAGCGGCGAGGATATCGGCGATCTGCTCGACGTTGCCAAGGCCAGTCGCGTCAATCAGACCGTCAAGCGGGTGAACGTCGATTTTCCCTTGTGGATGGTGGAAGCCCTGGACAAGCAGGCAAAGCGCCTCGGCATCACCCGGCAATCGTTGCTGAAGGTCTACATCGCGGCGTCCCTCAAGGACCATGGGGATACGCCGCGCCCCTGACGTCCCCTGGCGTCCCAGGGCGCCATCGCGTATAATTCCCCCATTACTCGTTCGGCAGCGTCGCATCCCATGAAAAGTTTTTTGGAGGGGTCCTGGGGAACCTTTTTTTCAAAAAAGGTCCCCCAGGCCGCCGGAGGCACCCGCCTCCTCCCCCACCACACCCGGAGGCACACACCATGAGCAGCCCCAGCCCCACCCTGAGCGAAATGTGCGTGGCGAAACCGCTGGCGCTCGGCATCGAGTGGGGCGGCGGCGAGGTCCTCAAACTGCGCCTCATGTGGTCCGAGGGACAGGAGCCGTCGCTTGCCACCCCGGCCGGCGAGGCCTTGCAGGCAGCGCTTGGCCGCTATGTGGCCGGCAAGGAGCCGGACTGGCCCGAGTTGCCGCTTTCCTGGCGGGGCGTATCGGATTTTTCCCGGCAGGTGCTTAACGCCCTGACCCGGGTTCCCCTGGGGCAAAAAGTCAGCTACGGCTGGCTGGCCGCCCGGGTGGGCCGGCCCAAGGCGGCCAGGGCCGTGGGCCGGGTCATGGCCGCCAACCCCTTTCCGCTGCTCATCCCCTGCCACCGGGTAGTGGGATCGAGCGGCGCCCTGGTCGGATTCGGCCCGGGCGTGGACATGAAAAAATACCTGCTGCAACGCGAGGGGGCCTGACCGCCGCAGGGCGCGTTTCCCCGGAAGGAGCACGGCATGAACATCGCACATCGAGGCCGGCTGGCCATTTTGTTGGCCGCCATTCTCCTTTCGTTGGGGCTTCGGCCCGTATGCGCCGCCGAGCGTCCCGCCTTTTCCGTGGATGAGCCCGGGGACGCCACGTACAAGCAGCACATCGTCGCCTTGTGGGAAAAGACCAAGCCGGTGCTGCGCGAGGATCTGGCCGCCAATCTGTCGGACGCCGAATATCTGCGCCTGGGCAAACCCATGCGGGCCGCCTGGGTCAATCTCCAGGTCCACGCCTCGCTGCGCCATGCGGGCAAGCGGGACAGCGGCGTGGAGGACACCAAGGACCACACGTTCGCCGACCTCGTGGGCAAAATCATCGAGCTCGTGGACGACGTCTACGGCTGGCCGCCGGACACGCCCCGGGAGCGGGAAGACAAGCGCCAGGCCATGCGCAAGAGCCGGCTGGAGCACAAGATCAAGCGGTTCGACGCGGTGCTGCGATCCGTCAACGTCAACTAACGACCCCGGCGGCGACCGAGCCGCCTTCTTGCAAGGATACGCGATGTTTACCGGACTGGTGATGGGACTTGGCCGCGTGGCGGCCATGGACGCGCGCGGCGACGAGACGCGCTTTCGCATCCAGGCGCTTTTCGACCTGGACAATATCGTCATCGGCGAATCCATCGCCGTAAACGGCGCCTGCCTGACCGTGGAGACGGCCAAGGACCGGGAATTCACCGCCTACGCCTCGGCCGAGACGCTGTCCAAGTCGGGCCTCGGCAAGCTCAAGCCCGGCAGCCAGGTCAACCTGGAACGCGCCCTGGCCCTTGGCGACCGCCTCGGCGGGCATCTGGTGTCCGGGCACGTGGACTGCCTGGCCGCCGTGGAGTCGGTGACGCGGCTCGGCCAGTCTGTGCGCTACAAGATCACCTTTCCCGAGGAATTTTCCCCGTTCGTGGTGCCCAAGGGCTCGGTGGCCCTCGACGGGGTGAGCCTGACCGTCAACGACTGCGGCGACGGGTTTCTCACGGTCAACGTCATTCCCTCGACCCAGGGCGCGACCACCATCGCCGCCTGGAAGCCCGGCGTCTCCCTCAATATGGAGACGGACATGCTGGGGAAATACGTGCTGCGCATGCTCGGGCCCTGGCAGGAGGCCAAGGCCGGGAAGGCCTCGAAGATCACGGAAGGCTTCCTGAAACAACACGGATTCTGATCTCCCTACCCACCTGGAGTACCTCATGAAAACGCGTATCGCTTCTTTGCTCGTCCTGATCCTGCTTTTGGGGGCCGCGCCCCTGGCGGCCGCCGACGCCACCGTGACCGACGCGGAGAAACCGGCCGTGACCGCCGCGAAAGCCTGGCTCGGACTCATCGACGCCGGCGATTACGGCAAGAGCTGGCAGGAAGCCGCGCCCTTTTTCCAGGCCGCCGTCACGAAAGAAAACTGGATCAAGGCCCTGACCGCCTTTCGCCAGCCCCTCGGCGCCCTCGCCTCCCGCAGCCTCGCCCGGGCCGAGAGCAAGACCTCCCTGCCCGGCGCTCCGGACGGCGCGTACGTCGTCATGGCCTTCGACGCCCGCTTCGCCAAGAAGAAAAGCGCCGTCGAGACCGTGACCTTCGCGCGCCAGGCCGACGGAACCTGGCGCGCGGTGGGCTACTTCATCCGCTAGCGCTTAGTTCACGAACTCCCGGTCGATGACCACGGCCATGTCCGGCGCGGCCGGGAGCACCTTTTCGCGCACCAGAAAATCCGCCGTGGCGGACAGGCTTTTCACGATACCGTCGTCCAGGCGCAGCTTGTAGATATGCCGGGCCAGCGCCGCCTTGGTCGCGGGCAGGGGCAACCCGGTCTGCGCGGCCATGATCCGGGCCGTCTCCTCGGGATGGGCCGCCGCGTAGGCCTCGGCCTTTTTAAGCGCCGCGAAAAACAGGGTCAGGGCCTTCTTGTTGGCCGCGACATACTTTTTGCGGGCCAGCATCATGATCGGATACTCGTTGCCGAGCCCGGACAGGTCGACGAGCTGGCGCGCGCCCTTGGTCTCGGCCACGGACGGCGTGGGTTCGCTGGCGGCAAAGGCGTCGATGGAGCCGGCGAAAAGCGCCTCGGTCATGGTCGAGGGCGAAAGATCGATGATCTCCACCGACCCGGCCGGAATGCCCGCCTTGTCGAGCGCCGCCAGCACCCCGCCGTAGGTGGAGGTGCCCTTTTTGACGCCGAGCTTCTTGCCCTTGAGATCGGCCAAGGTTTTGAGCGGCGAATCGGCCCGGACCATGATGCGGTGGCGTCCCTCGCCCGTGGCGTGGCTGGCCAGCATCACCATGCCGGGGGCGCGCGCCGCCATGATCAGCGCCGCCGTGTCGCCCATGGCCGCGACATCCGCCGCGCCGGAATACAGCGCCTCGGAACAGGCCGGACCGCTGGAAAACTGCAACGGCGTCAAATCGAGCCCGGCTTCCTTGAAATAGCCCTCGCGCAGGGCGATGATCGGCATCACGCTGCCGATGCGGTCCTGATAGGCCAGCCGCAACGCGGGCCCTTCCCCGGCCAGGGCCGCGCCGCACGACATGCTCATGGCCAGCGCCCAAAGCGCCGCCGCCAGCATCCATCCCCGTTTCACGATTTTCCCTCCTCGGTCGCGGCCGGCGTTTGCAACAGACAGGCCCGCAACGCGTGCCGCAACCGCGCCTCGAGCCCCATCACCTCCCGCCCGAGCCGCGCGCGCGGCCGGGGGATGTCCACGGAAACCTCTTCGAC
Source organism: Solidesulfovibrio fructosivorans JJ] (assembly GCF_000179555.1). Taxonomy (NCBI): domain Bacteria; kingdom Pseudomonadati; phylum Thermodesulfobacteriota; class Desulfovibrionia; order Desulfovibrionales; family Desulfovibrionaceae; genus Solidesulfovibrio; species Solidesulfovibrio fructosivorans. Next base: position 24,208 of record NZ_AECZ01000002.1, on the reverse strand, counting down.
GCAGCCGCCGCCGGCGCGCGGCATGACCAGGACACGGTCGCCGCAGTAGGCCGCCTCTTCCACGCTGTGGGTGACGTGGAGCACGGTCGCGCCGGTCTCGGCCCAGATGGCGAGCAGCTCGTCCTGCAAGCGCTCGCGCGTGGGCAGGTCCAGGGCGGAAAAGGGTTCGTCGAGAAGCAGCACGGCCGGGGACAGGGCCAGCACCCGGGCGATGGCCACCCGCTGGCGCATGCCGCCGGAAAGGGCGTGGGGATACTTGCCGGCATGGCCGGAAAGCCCCATGCGCGCGATCTCCCGGGCAACGGCCGCATCGTGGGCCTCGCCTCGAAGGCCCTGCCGCTTAAGCCCAAAGCCCACGTTGCCGGCCACGGTCAGCCACGGAAAAAGCGTCGCCTCCTGAAAGACCACGGCCCGGTCCGGACCGGGACCGGCCACGGACCGGCCGCCGCAAAGCACCTTCCCCCGGCGCGGCGCGAAAAACCCGGCCACGAGGTTTAAAAGCGTGGTCTTGCCGCAGCCGCTCGGTCCCAGCACGCACAGCCACTCGCCCGGCGCGGCAAGCAGGGAAAAATCGGCCAGCACCGGCCGGGCCGGCCTGCCCCCGGCCCCGTACCAGTGGGTCACGGCCTCAAGGCGTACCACGGCCCGCGCATCCCCGTTCACGGCCGCTCCCGGTCCAGGGACCAGCGCCGCACGGTCACGGCCTCCAGACGGCCGAGCAGCACGCCTTCCACGAAAAAGCCGATGGCGCAGATGATGACCAGACAGGCGAAGGAGGAAAGATAGTCGAGGGTCCAGCGGGCCTGGATGATGGAATAGCCAAGGCCGGTGCCCGCGCCGACGACCATCTCGGCCGCGACCAGCACCCGCCAGCCCGTGCCGCAGCCGATGCGCAGGCCGGTTATGACCATGGGCAGAGCGGCCGGCAGGAGCACCCGGAAAAAAAGCGCGTTTCTCCCGGCTCCGAGCATCCCGGCCGCGCGCACCAGCGCCGGGTCCACGCCCCGGATGCCGGAAAGCACGCCCACGGCGATGGGGGCGAAGGCCGTGGCCGCGATCATAAACACCGTGGCCGCCGGGCCGATGCCGAAGGCCAAAATGGCCACCGGGATCCAGGCCAGGCCGGGCACGAGCAGGAACAGGCGCGGGATCTGGCCGGCGGCGGCCTCGAACAGCGGAAACCGCGCCGCTAGCACCCCGTAGGCGATACCGCCCGTGGCGGCGATCCCCAGCCCGGCCAGCCAGCGGCCGAGACTGGCCCGGACATGGGTCAGGATGTCGTGGCCGTTCAGTCGCGCGCCGGCGAGCAGCTCGAGGAGACGGCGGCCGGTCTGCAACGGTGTGGGAAAGGGAACGTCACGCAGGGTGGAAATGGCTATTGCGACAATTTGCCAAACAGCCAAGAGAACGAAAAGGCCGGCAAGGGCTACAAGAAAACCCCGCAGACTCCCGGGGCAAAGCCGCTTGTCAAAGGAAAATGCCATCCGACCTCAAGAGCACAGCATTCCGTCGCCAACCGTATCGCTTGCGACAGGCGCGAAGCACACCCCCGCAACAGATCCTTACATTCTGGCATACGTCCAGGCCGCCGGTCAATTGCGACGCCGGTTCCGCGGCGGGGCTGGACGGCCGGACCGTCAGCCGGTATTGGGGCCCCACCACGTTGCTTCAGGAGGTTTCATGCCCATCCGCTTCCACAGCCCCTGCGTGTTCGTGCGCGACATGGCGGCCGCCCGCGCCTTTTATGAAGAGGTGTTGGGCCAGACGCCGAGCCTGATCCTCGAAGGCTACGTGGTCTACGCCGGGTTTGCCTTGTGGCGGGCGGACACGGCCGGCACCCACATATTCGGGGACGCCCTGGCCCTGCCGGAGGGGCCCCTTGGCCGGGACAATTTCGAACTCTATTTCGAGACGGAAGAACTGGACGCGGCGTATGCGGCGGTCGCCGCCCGGACCGCGCCGCTTTGCGCCGTCACCGAACAGCCCTGGGGCCAGCGCTGCTTCCGGGCGCGCGACCCGGAAGGGCACATCATCGAGGTGGCCGAGCCCATGGAGACGGTGGTGCGGCGCATGGCCGCCTCGGGTCTGGACGAAGCGGCCATAGGCAAGGCCACGATGATGCCGGCGGCCTTCGTGCGCGCCGCCCTCGGCTCCTAGGAGCTCTCGCGACGCGACGCCTTCGCCTTCTTGCCTTGCCAACCCCGGTCGCGTAGATTATCTCCCCCTTGGACCCGGCCCGGCCGGGTCTTCGGTCTTTTCCACAGGCGCCGGATCACGGCCCCCCAACGAGGTATACCCACAATGCGCATAAGCCCCATCGAGGAAGCCATCGAGGAAATCCGCTCCGGAAGGATGGTTGTTCTCGTCGACGACGAAGACCGCGAAAACGAAGGCGATCTCACCATAGCCGCCGAAAAGGTCACCCCCGAAGCCATCAATTTCATGGCCACCCACGGCCGGGGGCTCATCTGCCTGTCGCTGGCCCCGGACATGGTCGACCAGCTCGGGCTGCCCATGATGACGAACGACAACAAGTCGCCGTTTGGCACCGGGTTCACCGTTTCCATCGAGGCCAAGGTCGGCGTGTCCACGGGCATTTCCGCCTTCGACCGGGCCACCACCATCCTGGCCGCCGTGGCCGACGGCGCCGGTCCCGACGACCTCGTCACCCCGGGCCACATCTTTCCGCTTCGGGCCAAGGAAGGCGGCGTCCTCGACCGGGCCGGCCAGACCGAGGGCTCGGTGGACCTGGCCCGGCTCGCCGGACTCAAGCCCGCCGCCGTCATCTGCGAGATCATGCGCGAGGACGGCAACATGGCCCGCATGCCGGACCTCATGGAATTCGCCGAGAAGCACAACATCAAGATCGCCACCGTGGCCGACCTCATCCGTTACCGCATGAAGTACGGCCGGCTCGCCGTGACTAAGGTGGCCGAAGCCGGATTGCCCACAGCCTTCGGCACCTTCCGGGCCATCGCCTTCGATGCCAGCGAGGACAACAAGACCCATATCGCCCTGGTCAAGGGCGACATCCACCCGGATGAACCCGTGCTGGTGCGCGTGCACAGCGAGTGCCTCACCGGCGACGTGTTCGGGTCGCTTCGCTGCGACTGCGGCAACCAGCTCCACGAGGCCATGCGCATGATCGAGGCCGAGGGCAAGGGCGTCATCCTCTACATGCGCCAGGAAGGCCGGGGCATCGGGCTTGCCAACAAGATCAAGGCCTACGCCCTCCAGGAACAGGGCCTCGACACCGTGGACGCCAACCTGAAGCTCGGCTTCAAGGCCGACCTGCGCGAATACGGCACCGGAGCCCAGATTCTGGTGGCCCTCGGCGTATCCAAGATGCGGCTTATGACCAACAACCCCAAAAAGATCGTGGGGCTGGAGGGCTACGGCCTGGAAGTGGTGGACCGGGTGCCCATCGAGACCTGTCCCTGCGCCGAGAACACCTGCTACCTGACCACCAAGCGCGACCGCATGGGGCATCTGCTCCATCTGCCCGACCAGCAGGCGGCCGAGTAGCCAGGAAGAAGACGTTATTTCGCAATCCCCAAACGGGCGGCCCCGCCCGGGAGAATCGCCATGCAGCACGTGACCACCATCGAAGGCCAGCTTGACGCCAAAGGCCTCAAATTCGCCATCGTCGCCGGCCGTTTCAACGATTTCATCACCGACCGCCTCGTGGGCGGGGCCATCGACTACCTGACCCGCCACGGGGCCGACCGGGACGACATCGCCATCGTGCGCGTGCCGGGCGCGTTCGAGATTCCGCTGGCCGCCAAGAAGCTGGCCGCCTCGGCCAAGTACAACGGCGTCATCTGCCTCGGCGCGGTCATCCGCGGCGCCACCCCCCATTTCGAGTACGTGGCCAACGAGTGCGTCAAGGGGCTCGCCCACGTCATGCTCGAAACGAACGTGCCCGTGGGATTCGGCGTCCTGACCGTGGACACCCTGGAGCAGGCCATCGAGCGCGCCGGCTCCAAGGCCGGCAACAAGGGCGTGGAAGCCTCCGCCGCCGTCCTCGAGATGGTGCGGGTTATGGAGCAACTCTAACCCATGCCCGTCGCCGCCCAAACCGCCATGTCAGAAAAAGCCGCCCCCATGCCAGAAGAAGCCTCCCACAACGGGGACAAGAAGCCCGTTTCCCGCCGCAAGGCGCGCAAGCAGGCCTTCGAGTGCCTCTACGGTCTTATTTTCGAATCCGCCGCCGACGAGCGGTCCCTGCGCCGGGTCTTTGCCCGCTGTCCCCACGACGTGGCCGAAGGCGAGGACGGCTCGGGCCAGGAATTCGCCTGGGAACTCGTCTCCGGCGTCTGGACCAACCAGCGGGAACTGGACGCGCATATCGTGCGTTTTTCCAAGAACTGGAAGCTGTCCCGCATCGCCAAGGTGGAGCTGACCATCCTGCGCCTGGCTGTCTACGAGATCCTCTACCGGTCGGACATTCCGCTGCGCGTGGCCTTAAACGAAGCCATCGAGCTGGCCAAACGCTACGGCGACGAGAACTCCCGCAACTTCATCAACGGCATCCTCGACGCCATCGCCAAGGCCGTTGACAGCGGGGAATTCGAAATCCACAAGGACCTCTAACCCGCACTGCGTCCACGCCGTCGTGCGTGTCCCACAAGCGCCCACGCCAAGGAGCATTTCCCCATGAGCAAGTACGTGCCCGAGGACGTCGAGAAAAAATGGCAGGCCATCTGGGAGGAAGGCGGCCACTTCAAGGTGGAGGCCGATCCCTCCCGCCCCAAGTACTACGTCCTCGAAATGTTCCCCTACCCTTCCGGGCGCATCCACATGGGGCATGTGCGCAACTATTGCATTGGCGACGTGGTGGCGCGCTTCAAGCGCATGGAAGGCAACAACGTCCTGCACCCCATGGGCTGGGACGCCTTCGGCATGCCGGCCGAAAACGCGGCCATCAAGCACAAGCTGCACCCCGCCGCCTGGACGCTCTCCAACATCGAGTCCATGCGCACGCAGATCAAGCGCCTTGGCTATTCCTACGACTGGCGCCGGGAGCTGGCCACCTGCCATCCCGACTACTACGTCCATGAGCAGCGCTTTTTCCTAAAGCTTTTGGAAAAAGGCCTCGTCTACCGCAAATATTCGCCCCAGAACTGGTGCGAGACCTGCGGCACGGTGCTGGCCAACGAGCAGGTCATCGACGGCTGCTGCTGGCGCTGCGACCAGCCGGTGGTGCAAAAGGACCTGGAGCAGTGGTTTTTGCGCATAACCGCCTATGCCGAGGAGCTGCTCGACGACCTGGCCCAGCTCGTCGGCGGCTGGCCCGAGCGCGTGCTCACCATGCAGCGCAACTGGATCGGCAAGTCGGTTGGCGCGGAGCTGACCTTCAAGCTGGCCGAGCCCGTCGAGGGGGCCGATTCCGTAAAGGTCTTCACCACCCGCCCGGACACGCTGTTTGGGGCCACCTTCATGAGCCTGGCCGCCGAGCATCCGCTGGTGCAAAAGCTTATCAAGGGCAAGCCCCAGGAAACGGCGGTCAACGCCTTCGTCGAATCCGTGCGCAACATGGACCGCATCGTGCGCGGGGCCGACGATCTGGAAAAGGAAGGCGTTTTCACCGGGGCCTCCTGCATCAACCCGGCGACCGGAAAGCCCATCCCCATCTACGTGGCCAACTTCGTGCTCATGGGCTACGGCACGGGCGCGGTCATGGCCGTTCCGGCCCATGACCAGCGCGACTTCGAGTTCGCCCGCAAGTACGACCTGCCGCTTAAGGTCGTCATCGCGCCCGAGGGCGAAACCCTCGATCCGGCCGCCATGGAGGCCGCCTACAGCGATCCGGGCAAACTCGTCGATTCCGGCGAGTTCACCGGCCTGCCAAACGAAGAGGCCAAGGGCAAAATCATCGACTGGCTGGCCGAAACCGGACGCGGCACCAAAAGCGTCAACTACCGGCTTCGCGACTGGAACATCTCGCGCCAGCGCTACTGGGGCGCGCCCATTCCGGTCATCTACTGCGACAAATGCGGCGTGGCGCCGGTGCCGGAAAAGGATCTGCCCGTGGAGCTGCCGCGCGACCTGTCGCTTTTGCCCGACGGCCGCTCGCCGCTTCCGGTGTCCAAGTCCTTTACCGACGTTGCCTGCCCGGTCTGCGGCGGCCCGGCCCGGCGTGAAACGGACACCCTTGACACCTTTTTCGAGTCCTCGTGGTATTTCATCCGCTTCGCTTCGGCGAGGGACCGGGACCGGCCCTTCGATCCCGAGGCCACCAAGTACTGGCTGCCCGTGGACCAGTACATCGGCGGCATCGAGCACGCCATTTTGCACCTGCTCTACTCGCGCTTTTTCGTCAAAGCGCTGCGCGACCTGGGCTACCTCACCTTCGACGAGCCTTTCGCCAACCTGCTGACCCAGGGCATGGTCATCAAGGACGGCTCGAAAATGAGCAAGTCCAAGGGCAACGTGGTGGACCCCGACGATATGATCGCCAAGTACGGGGCCGACACGGTGCGGGTGTTCATCCTTTTCGCCGCGCCGCCGGAAAAGGACCTGGACTGGAGCGACACGGGCATCGAGGGCGCGTCGCGGTTCCTTTCGCGGCTGTGGCGGCTGGTGACCGAGGAGCTTGCGGCGGTCCTGTCGCCGGTCGCGGCCTGCGCGCCGGCCGGGGAACTCGGCCAGGGCGGCCTGCCGGAACTCTTCGCCGAACTGCGGCGTCGCGAGCATGCCACGGCGGCCAAGGCCGGGGCGGACATCCGCGAACGGTTCCAGTTCAACACCGCCATCGCGGCGGCCATGGAGCTGGTCAATTTCCTGTATGCCAACGTGGAGACGCTGAAATCCGAGCCCAAGGGGGCCAAGGCCGTCTCCTCGGCCGTGGCCACGCTTCTGACCGTGCTTTCGCCCATCGCGCCGCACATCTGCGAGGAGCTGTGGCAGCAAATCGGACACAAGACGCTGCTGCTCGACCAACCCTGGCCGACCCATGATCCGGCCGCCCTGGTCACCGACGAGGTGGAAGTGGTGGTGCAGGTCAACGGCAAGCTGCGCGGCAAGGTGTGCGTGGCGCGCGACGCGTCCAAGGCGGACCTGGAAAAGGCGGCGCTGGCCGACGCCAACGTGGCCAAGCACCTCGACGGCAAGACCGTGCGCAAGGTCATCGTGGTGCCCGGCAAGCTGGTCAACGTGGTTGTCGGGTAGAGAATTATTTTTTCCAATAAAAAAGCGGCAGACCTGAGGTCTGCCGCTTTTTTATTGACAACAAATAATATGTTATATCTTATCGCCTCGGCATGGCCCTCTCAGAATTAGAAGAATACAAGTGTATTAGGCAAGAAACCAAATCCGAATACGACCTTCTCTCAGGAAGGCTCGGTTGGCTTCTGTCCTCGCATGCATTCCTTTTTTCGGCCATGGCGTTGGGAATAAAATCAGATATATTTAATACGTTACAGAATTCATCGACAATTTTTATCCAATCAATTGGGAAAATTTATATAATAAAATCAAGTATATTTTTCCCTATACTTGCATGGCTTGGCCTAATTGTCTCAGAAGCAACTTTAATCAGTATCTTTGGAGCGTTATTGCGAATTTCCATTTGGGAAGCCAAGGAAGTATCTTTTCTTAAAAAAAATCGACAAAAATATGCAAACACACAATAAGGGGAGGTGACAGTCTCATCCATCTTTTTGGCCTTTCTTCTGGTCTAGTTATTCCTGCAACAATCGCCACATCCTGGATACTCTTATTACTACCAGAAGAACTTATCAAGAATGAACACCTATTGCCAGACTTCTTATATATTATTTCTTGCCATTTAATTCTAATCTCAGCGGCAACTACTGCTATAGAGTGGAAATATAAAGCTCACTACGCTTTTTTCACTCAATACAAATCATTACACATCATGCTATTTTCTGTCTTATACGCAACTGCAATAAGCAACAGCGTCTGGACTGTCATGAAACTTCTTTTTCTTTTCGAACTCTACACACTTGGAAGTTACATTGGAAAGTATGTCTACCAACAAGGCAATGCCACTGATACTTGCCTAGAAAACTCTACACCTTGTGACAGCAAGTGTTCTATACCATTATCTAAAGATCATAATCTTAACATAAATTCCGGAAAATCAGGAGAGAAAAATCAATCTTCTATTTTCGGTGAAATTGGTGAGAGGGCTATAAGGCAAAATACTTATAAAGTTGTATTACGAAATCCTCTCTTTAAGATACCTCGCAATTGGAAAAAGCACGGCACGCATCACGCACGAGCAACCATCAAATAGAAGGGGGGCTCTGCAATCCCTTTGCAAATAGCCTCACATTTTCTCATGCTATTCTAAGCAGATACCCTCAGACAGCTTGATCTCCCCGCCCTTACGGAACAATCGCCGTCAGCACGTAGACCCCGAAAATCACCAGCAGCACCGCGCCCTGCAAAATCGTGGTGCGCCCGGTGCCGAGGGACAGCACCGAAACGAAAAGCGACAAGATGAAAAGCACCGTCGCCTTCATGTCGATGCCGAGCGACAGCGGCATGCCGGTGACGAGCGACACCAGGGCCACGGCCGGAATCGTCAGGCCGATGCTGGCCAACGCCGACCCCAGCGCCAGGTTGAGGCTCGTCTGCAACCGGTTGCAGTGCGCCGCCCGCACCGCCGCCGTGCCCTCGGGCAGCAGCACGATGGCCGCGATGATCACGCCGACGAAAGACGTGGGCGCGCCGATGGCCTCCGTCACCGCCTCCAGGGTCGGGGCCAGCGCCTTGGCCAAAAGCACCACCGCCCCCAGACATCCGAGAAGCAGCCCGGCGGCGAAAAACGCGCCTCGCGTGGACGGCGGCGCGGCATGGACGTCATCGCCCGCGCCATCGCCCTCGGCCAGAAAATAGCAGCGGTGCCGCACATTCTGGACCAGCAGAAAGGTGCCGTAGAGGATCGCCGAGACAATGGCGATAAAAACGAGCTGCGCCTTGCTGTAGACCGGGCCGGGCACGCTCGTGGTGTAGTTGGGCAAAATCAGCGTCAAAACGGAGATGGCGACGAGCGTCGTCAGCGCGGCCCGCACGCCGTCGGCGCGAAAGACCTGCTCCTTGTGCAACACCCCGCCCTCGAGCAGGCACAAGCCGACAATGGCGTTTAAAATGATCATCACCGCCGCGAACACCGTGTCCCGCGCCAGCCCCGAGGCCTCAGGCCCCCCGGCCACCATGAGCGAAACGATGAGCGCCACCTCGATGATGGTGACCGCAACGGCCAGCACCAGGGACCCGAACGGCTCACCCACCCGATGGGCCACGACCTCGGCATGGTGCACGCCGGCAAAGACGCTCCACAAAAGCCCGGCCATGAGCACAGCGGCATAGACGGAGCCGCCAAGGCCAAGCAGCACCCCGGCCAAAAGCGCCCAGGCAACGACCGGAGCCGCCACCGTCCAACGCGGAAACAGGCTGGTTTTCGTCATACCCAGCCTGTAAACCAGGATGGAGCCGTTTGGCAAAACGCTCCGGCGGGAAAGGGAAGTTGCGCGCCCGGACTACCGCTTCGCCGGTTCGCTGGCGGCGGGGCCGTCGCCAGCCCGTACACGCGGCTCAGGCGAAGGCTTGGCGAAACGCAGCCGCAACGGCGCGCCGGTCAACACCGAAAAAAGCCTCGGCACATACAGCGCCAGCCCCCAGCCGAGCAGCGAAAGCCCCACAATGGCCGCAAGCCCGACCGCGGGATAGGCGACAAGCTGGCCCAGTGTGGAGGCGGGTTGCCACACCCGCATGAGCAAGGCCTGCGAGACGGACACCGTGGGCTCATGGGTGAGGAACACGAAAAAGCTCATGGCCGCCATGCGGTGCAGCATCCGGCTGCCCTTGACCCACCGCTGGCGCGAGATGCACCAGAACGCGGCCACGCCCACGATTTGGTACGCCTTGTTGAGGCCCGCCTGGGCAGGCGCATCGAGCCCAAGCCACGGCTGCAATCCGAGCACGACGAGAAAACCGGCGAACAGAGGCAGCACATACCTGTCCCAACCGGCCGTATCGCGCAGGTTGACCCGCATCCTGACCAAAAGCCCGCCGGCGTAAAAGGCGAAGAAAAACCCCGGCAGGGAGTAATCCTGGTCCGGCGCGCCCAGAAACCACCAAAGCCCGAGCAACACCAGCCCCCCCAGGGGCAGCCAGCGGAAAAACACCAAAAACAGGGGGGTGGCCGCAAAGACAAAAAGCAAGTCGCGCAAGAACCACAACGGATAGTTGAGCGGCGGCGTGCCGATGCCGAGAAGCTTTTGCACAATGCCGGCGTTGAGAACGAAGCTTTTGGAAGCGAAAAACGGAATGCTGCCAACGCCCAGCAGCCAGGCGATCCAGATGCCGTTGAAAATAAGCAGCGGCACGCCGATGGCGATGACCTTGCCGCGCAACAACCGGCCATAGGCCGCGGGCGTCGCCTCGAGCTTGCGCAAAAGCAGAAAACCCGAGATGGCGAAAAAAAGCGGAATGACCGCGCAGTCCAAGCCCTGGTTGATCATGGCCAGGACGAAGGTGACGACGGGCGAGGCGAGAGGCACGCTGCCGCCGATCCACCGGCCGCCGTGGCACAGCACGATCAGGCCGATGAGGATGGCGCGCAACACGTCGATGCGCGCGGAGACATCCGGGTCGATGGGATCACGCACGGGGCCGAGGGGCGGTTTGGCGAGGGAAAGAAGGGAAGGCAAGCAGGCTCCTGGTTTTTCGGCGGTCGCTGATTTTGCGGGTCACATGCGTCGGGCGACGCACCATGCCATAGAATATTGGCGTCACCAACACAATCTCGGTTACTGTGACAACTTTCGTTGCGGCGCTTCCCTTGTCTCGATATGACGCATGGGCTACCTTATGAGGCCGTATCGCAGTTCCTGCCGGGTTTCTCCGTGCACAACACCAAAATCGTCTACAAACGAGGGATGTTATGCCGTTTGATGCCGCGCTTTGGACCAGGATTGCCCATGATGACGCCGCAATCTACCTGCGCCCCGACGCGCCGGACTGGTTTGTGCCCAATGCCGCCGGAGACGCCGCCTTGCTGGCGGCCGGAGACGGCCTGCGCCCCGACATTGAAGCATCTATTTTCCTGGAACGCCTGCCCGACAACCCGCCCGCGCCCTATGCCGGCCGGGCCGCCGCCCTGCCCCTGACCGGACTGGCCGAACTGTGGCTCCACGTCACGGACCGGTGCAATCTGGCCTGCCGCCACTGCCTTTTCTGCTCCGGCCCGGCCGCGACCCGCGAGTTGTCCACGGCGACGGCGCTTTCGCGCATCGCCCAGGCCAGGGCCCTCGGCTGCCGGGTGTTCGCGCTGACCGGCGGCGAACCGTTTCTCCACCCCGGCTTCGAGGCCATCCTCGACGCCGCCCTGGCCGATCCGGCCGCCCATGTGGTGGTGCTCACCAACGGCACGGGATTTGGCGACGCCACCCCGGGCCTTGCCCGCTGGCCCCGGGAGCGGCTCCATTTCCAGGTGAGCTGCGACGGCTTGCAGGCGCGCCACGACGCGCTGCGCGGCGCCGGCGCGTTCACCCGCCTTCTGGCCGATGTCCGCGCGGCCCGCGCCCTCGGCTACGGCGTGACGCTCTCCTTTTGCCCCACGCGCGACAACCTGGCCGACTTGCCGGGGGTCGTTACCGTGGCGGCGGACGTCGGCGCGGCCGGGCTCCATCTCATGTGGCATTTCACCGTGGGCCGGGCGGAACACGACGACCAGCCGGACCTGGACGCGCTCTACCGCAGCGTGGTCGCCGCGGCCGAGCAGGCCGAAGCCCGGGGGCTTGGCATCGACAATCTCGAAGCCCTGGCCACCCAGGTCTTCGCCCCGGTCGGCACGCGCCACGACGGCACCACCGCCGGCTACACGTCCGTGGCCGTGGGGCCGGACGACAAGCTCTACCCCAGCCCGGCGCTCATCGGCGTGGACGCCCTGGCCACGCCCATAAGCGACGCGGCCGGCGGCCTGGAAGCGGCCTGGAGGGGCAGCCCGGTGCTGGCCGGCCTGCGCGAGGCCACCTGCGCCGCGTCCGACGCGCCCTGGCGCTTCATTCTCGGCGGCGGCGACCCGGACCACTCCTACCGGCACAGCGGCACGTTTTCGGGCCATGATCCCTATCAGCCGCTGCTCGAGCGGTTGGCCACCTGGATGATCGCGCGCGAATCCCGGGTCGTTTCCCCGCGACTGCCCGCCGGGCGGCCGGGGCTTGCGCTCAAGATGGGCGAGATGCACGAAAGCTGCCATGCCCACGGCGAGGTGGCCCTGGCCCACACCAACTGCCTGCTGTCCATCGCCGACGCCGGCAGCCTGTCGCAGATCAAGGCTTTCTACACCGAGGCGGCGGCGGTGGAAAAAGGCGACATCGTCAACCCGGTCCACTATCCGCTGGACATGGTGGAGCATATCCCCGAGCGCTACCGGGTGCGTGGCTACGGCTGCGGCTCGCCCATCGCCGACGCCGGGCTCTCCCCTGGCGAGACCATGGTGGACCTCGGCTGCGGGGCCGGGGTGGAATGCCTGATCGCCGCCAAAAAGGTGGGCGCGAAAGGCCGGGTCATCGGCCTGGACATGCTGCCGGCCATGCTGGCCCGGGCGCGCACGGCGGCGGGGGCCACGGCCGAGGTTCTGGGCTATGCCAACGCGGTCTTTTTCCAGGGCTACCTGGAGGCCATGCCCCTTGCCGACGCCACGGCCGATTGCGTGACGTCCAACTGCGTGCTCAACCTCTCCACGCGAAAGCGCCGGCTCTACGCCGAGATTTTCCGCATCTTGAAGCCCGGCGGGCGCATCGTCTTTTCCGACGTGGCCACGGAAACACCGGCCACGGCCGCCATCTGCAACGACCCGACGCTTCGCGGCGAGTGCATCTCCGGGACGCTGACGCAAAAGGACCTCGTCGCCATCCTGGAGGAATCCGGGTTCGTCGGCATCCGCTTTCTGCGGCGCTTCCCGTATCGCGTGGTGCAGGACCACCAGTTCTACTCGGTCACGGTGGTGGCGCGAAAGCCGCAGCCCGCGCCCGTGCGGCGCAAGGTGCTCTACCGGGGGCCGTTTAGGGCCATCGTCACGGCCTCGGGCGAGGTGTTGCGGGCGGGCGAGGTGAAGGAAATCGCGCTCCATGAGGAAGACCGGCGCGCGGAGGCGATTTTCGTGTTGGACGAGGCGGGCCGCATCGCCAATCCGGAATTCGACGCCGGGACCAATTCCTGCGGCTGCGGCACGCCGGCCGAACCGTCGGAGGAAGTCGCCGCGCTGCTGCAAAAGCTCCCCACCCACGACAGACTCGCCGAATTCAACCTCGCCCCGCCGGCACAGCAATAGGGGGCGGGATGCGACCGGGGGGAAACCTTTCTTGCGGAAAGGTACTCCCCCCGGCCCCCCTTTCCAAAGACTTTTAATCGTGACGGGCTGTTACTCCCAAGCAGACCGTCACGATTAAAAGCGTCTCACAACTATCCCTGGCCACCTTTGCGATGGAATTCGGGAATAAAGTGCGTTACAGCACTTTATGTCCATACTCGTTTCTCCGGCGACCCCGCGCCGAGTTCCAATAATTGTCGTCTGAAACCACCCGCTGTCCGAAAGGATTCGAGTCATGAAGAATACGAACGCTTCATTTGCCAAGTATGGTTCGCTGGCCATGCTTATGGTGGCTCAAATAGGAACCTGCGGCGACAATTCCACAATGAACCTGATCACGAACGCCTTGATCGGATCGTTCCAGGCGACAATGAACCAGATCCAGCTGGCCAATATCATCTATTCGCTCGTCACCGGGGCGCTGATGATGTTCGGCGGCATGCTTGGCTTGGCCATCGGCTGGAAGAAGAATTACATCATCGGTTCAGTCATATTGGTCGTTGGCGAAATCTCTCTCGCCCTCGCGCCCAATATGGTTTTTCTTTGCTGGGTCAGCAGGGTGTTGTGCGGCCTTGGCGCGGCGTTGCTTGTGCCCTCGATACTGGGACTTTGCGTCGTGCTCTATGAAGGCAAGGATCGGGCGCTGGCCTTCGGCAGCATGGGGGCGGCCACCGGACTCTCCTCGATTCTCATCCCCCCCCTGGCCGGATACGTCATCAGCGGGGCGGGCTGGCGCTGGGCCTTCGCGGGACTCGCCGCCTACTTCGCCGTGGAGGCGCTCCTCGCCCAGGTCATCCTCCCGGAGGATAAAAAATCCGATTCCGGGATCAGGCTCGATTACCGTGGGGCGATTCTGGCGGCCGTGGGACTGCTCGGCCTGATCTACGGCATCACGCAAATCTCGGTCTGGGGGATGATCCGTCCGATCTACGCGCCCTTTGTCGTCTTCGGCATGTCGCCGGCCCTGCTCGTCGTGTTGGCCGGGGGGGTGTTTCTGGTCTGGCTGTATTTTTTCGAAAGAAATGTCGAAAAGCGGTACCAGTCGTGCCTGCTTCCCTCGTCCTATACCAGCACCAGCCAGGTCCGCGACGGCCTGCTTTTGACCAGCTATCTGTACATCTGCTTCGGCACGGTGGGATTTCTGGTGGTCACCTGGGCGCAGCTGGTCGCCGGCTATACGCCCACCGCCTCGGGCCTGCTCACCATCGCCATGGCCGTGCCGATGATTTTGTTTTCGATGGGCATCCCGAAGCTGTGCTACAACATCTCGCCGCACAGCATTTGCAAAAGCGGCATCGTCATCACCGGGCTCGGCTGTCTCTGCCTGTGGATCGGCGTGAATATCAAGGGAATAAACGACTGGTTCATCGTCGGACTCTTCTTGCTCGGAGCGGGACAAGGCTTTGTCGCCTCCCAGTCCTCCATGATCATCGCCCAGGCGGTCAATGCCCGCGACGCCGCCCAATCGGGCGGCATACAGGCCTCGACGCGCAACGTGGGGCAGGCCCTGGGCGTCGCCGTGATCGGCATGGTGCTTCTTTTCTCCTTAAGCGGCGCCTTCAAATACAACATCGAGCAATTGCCGATCACCCCGGCCCTGAAGCGGGAAGCCCAGCGGGTGAAGATGTATCAGCTGCAATCCGACCACGATTTTGAAGCGCTTCTGGTGAAGCACGCGATACCAGCCCAGGATACGCCGCGGATCATGAGCGCCTACCGCGAGGCCCGGCTGACGGCCATGCGGCGGGCCATCGGGGCGCTGTTCGTGGTGGTCGTTTTGCACCTCTTCGGCCTTGGCGCGGTGCCGCGCGCGCCCTTTTCCCAGCAGCGCTAACGCGGCGGCGTAGCCAACGGGACGGCGTCCACGGCGAGGACCTCCTCCCGGATCGCCCCGCCCTACTCGCCGCAAGCCTTCTTCATTTTGCGAAAAATGGTCGTGCGGTCGAGGCCGAGGCGTTTGGCCGCCTCGTTGACCGAGCCGAAGTGGTCGATGGCCCGCTCCAGGTAGTCGCGTTCGAAGACGGCCAGCACTTCCTTATAAGGACGCTCCCAGTCCATGGGCACGGCCACGGCCGATCCGGTGGGGACCTCGACCGGCACGGGCACGTCCGGGCCGCCCATGGCCGCCGCCGGCACCACCGGTCCGCCGGTCGCCGCCGCCGGCAGCAGGCATTCCTTGATCCGCATGGGGGTCGGCAGGTCGTCGGCCGTGATCTCGCTGTCGCAAGTGATGACCAGCCCCTCGATCAGGTTTTCCAGCTCGCGCACGTTGCCCGGCCAGTTGTAATGGGCCAGCACCCGCTCGGCCTCGAGGGACAACGTGGCCCGCTTGCGGTAGCGCGAGCCGAAGCGCTGGAGAAAAAGCCGGGCCAGGGGCAGGATGTCGTCCGGCCGGTCGCGAAGCGGCGGGATTTCCAGCACCGCCACCCGCAGCCGGAAAAAAAGGTCGCTGCGAAACGTGCCCATGCGGGCCTCGGCCTCGAGGTTGCGGTTGGTGGCCGCGATGACCCGCACGTTGATCTTGCGCGCCTTGCTCGAGCCGACCGGCATCACCTCGCGGTCCTGCAACACGCGCAAAAGCTTGGATTGGAGCAGAAGCGGCATCTCGCCGATCTCGTCGAGAAAGATCGTCCCGGCCTCGGCCATCTCGAAAAAGCCCACCCGCCCCTTGGGATGCGCGCCGGTAAAGGCGCCCGGGGCATAGCCGAACAGCTCGGATTCGATGAGATTTTCCGGGATCGAGGCGCAGTCCACCTTGACGAACGGCTTGTCGCGCCGGGGGCTCGCCTCGTGGATCATGCGGGCGAAAAGCTCCTTGCCCACCCCCGTCTCGCCGAGCACCAACGCCACGGCGTCCGTGGCCGCCACCCGCCGCAGCAGGTCCATCAGCCGCTTCATGGACGAATTCTCGGCGATGAAGTTGGTGATGCCCCCACCCTCGCGGATGAAGAAATCCATCTGGTGCTGGTAGGTCTCGATCAGCTCCTGCTGGCGCGAGATGCGCTCGCGCATGCGGGCCATGAGCGTGATGTCCCGGGCGTAGAGCACGACCAGGCTCACCTTGCCGTCCGGGTCGCGCACCGGCTTGCCGTCGATGGTCATGGACCGGTTGTCGCGCGTGACCTGGATGGAGGAGGCCGGGCGGCCGGTGGCCACGATCTCGGGGGTGATGGGCGCGATGTTGAACAGCCCGGCTTTTTTGAGCTCCTCGACGTTTTTGCCGACGAGTTCGGGCTTGGTCATGCCGGTGAGTTGCTCGTAGGCGGCGTTGACCTTGAGGGCGTACCCTTCGTGGTCGGTGATGAGCACGCCGTCCTCGATGCTGTCGAGGATGGCGTCGAGGTTGCGGGCCACAGGGTCAGCCGGCAATTGTACTTTTTTTCTCAAGTCTGGCCTCGTATTGCCTCGGCTTCGTCACATTTTTCTCAAACCGCGGCTTTGGCCTTTGTGCAATACCGCAACCTGAGGCAAAAACGCAACATCCCTTCTTTCCTCTAACAGGCTCATTTTCCTTGGTTTCGCAAAAAATCCCCCGGAACCTCGGATGCGTTTTTGCAACATGCCATATTCCTTTCGGTGCGATCATCAGACCAATACAAGGAATCATCTATTATTTCAAAATGATACGCTGCATGGCACACCGGTTGCTTAAAGAGAGGCAACACGCAAGACGCAAAACAAAAAAGCAAACGGACCGAATCATAAAGGAGACCGCCATGACCGCTCCCGAAACCATCACCACGGTTCTTCCGATCGTAGCCCCCCTGACCCGGTACACCGTCGAAGGCGTGAGCGAATGCTCCCCCTGCGGCCGGGCCATCAAGGTGCAGCTGCTCATCGAAAACGACGTGATCATCGATGCCGGCGGGGCGGTCGAAAGCTGCAATTTCACCCGCGAGTGCACCGCCGCCCTGCTCGCCACCGTGATCGGCATGAACGTCTACGACGCCCAGGCCGTCTCCACCGAAGATTTCCAGCCGCGCATGACCAGCGTCGTCGAACACCTCGGCTGCGACAACTGGCCCGTGGCCGCGCTTCGCATCGCGCTGCGCAACTACCGCCTTCAGGAAGCGGCCTAGGCACCCCGCTTCCTTCGCCCGGACGCCCGTTTGACCCACGCGGGCGGTCGGGGGCAAGCCGGGGGACGTCCGCCGCTAGCGTCCCCCGGCTTTTTTCTATCCCAACGCGTTCCGGCCGCCCAGCTTTGACATTCCCCCGCCCCTTTCGTAGATTCTATACGATTGATCCGTCTTCGCCCACACCTCGGACCAGGAGACGCCCATGCCAGCCGACGCCACTCCGGACCTCCACCTGGAGTCCCTTGGCGATGATATCCGCCGCCATATCCTGTCCAACCTCGGCAACGACATCTATCCCCCCGACCCGTTCCGCTATTTCACCGGCCTGGCCTACGCCATCCGCGACCGCCTCATCCGCATGTGGCTCGCCACCCAGGCGACCTACTACGACACCATGTCCAAGCGGGTCTATTACCTGTCCATGGAGTTCCTCCCCGGCCGGTTCCTCATGAACTACGTCACCAACATGGGCCTGGAGGACGGCTGCCGCAAAACAGCCGAGGCTTTGGGCTACAGGCTCGAGGACCTGGCCGAGGAGGAGCGCGACGCCGGGCTTGGCAACGGCGGGCTCGGGCGGTTGGCCTCCTGCTACATGGACTCCATCGCCACCATGCGCATCCCCGGCTACGGCTACGGCATCCTCTACGACTACGGCCTGTTCCATCAGACCATCGTGGGCGGCTGGCAGGAGGAAAGGGCCGACAACTGGCGACGCCACGGCAGCCCCTGGGTCATCGACCGGGTGGAGCACCTCTACGAAGTGCGCTTCAACGGCAAAAGCGAAGCCTACCACGACGACAAGGGCAACCTGCGCTACCGCTGGGTCGACGCGGACACGGTCATGGCCATGCCCTGCGACATCCTCATCCCGGGCCACGACGGCAAACACGTCACCAACATGCGCCTTTGGGCCGCCGCCTCGTCCCAGGGCTTCTCCCTGCGCGATTTCAACCAGGGCGATTTCGTCGGGGCCATGCAGGCCAAGATCCTGTCCGAAAACATCTCCAAGGTCCTCTACCCCAACGACGAGCCCGTGGCCGGCAAGGAACTGCGCCTCAAGCAGCAATACTTCCTGGTCGCCGCCACCTTGCGCGACATCCTGCGCCGCCACAAGAAATCCGGCCCGTCCTTCGACGCCTTCGCCGACCAGGTGGCCATCCAGCTCAACGACACCCACCCCACCATCGCCGTGGCCGAACTCATGCGCATCCTCGTGGACGAGGAGTTCCTGCCCTGGGAAGAGGCCTGGGACATCTGCCGGCGCACCTTCGCCTACACCAACCACACCGTCCTGCCCGAAGCGCTGGAAACCTGGCCGCTCGACCTCATGGGACGCGTGCTGCCCCGCCATGTGGAAATCATCGCCGAGATCGACCGCCGGTTTCAGGAGGAAATCCGGGCCAAGTACCCCGGCGACGAGGGCAAGATCTGGCGCATGGCCATCATCGACCGGGGCTCCTCGCGCGTGCGCATGGCCAACCTGGCCATCGTCGGCAGCCACGCCGTCAACGGCGTGGCCAAGCTCCACTCCGACATCCTGCGCGAAAAGGTCTTCCCCGACTTCGACGCCTTCTACCCCGGCAAATTCACCAACGTCACCAACGGCATCACCCCGCGCCGCTGGCTGCTCCAGGCCAATCCGGCGCTTTCAAGGCTCATCACCGACCGTATCGGGCCGGACTGGGTCACGGAACTCACGCGCCTGACCGAGCTGATTCCCCTGGCCGAGGACCCGGACTTCCGGAAAGCCTGGCGCGACGCCAAACGCGAAAACAAAAAACGCCTCGCCCGCTACGTGCTGCGCAAGATCGGCCTCGGCATCAACCCCGGCTCGCTCTTCGACGTCCAGGTCAAGCGCATGCACGAATACAAGCGCCAGCTCCTAAACGTCCTGCACGCCGTCACCCTCTACAACCGCCTGCGCCGCGACCCGTCGCTTCCCGTGCCGCCGCGCACCATCCTCATCGGCGGCAAGGCCGCTCCCGGCTACTTCATGGCCAAGCGCATCATCCGGCTCATCACCGCCGTGGCCGAGACCATAAACGCCGACAACGCCATGAAAGGCCGGCTGCGCATGCTCTTTTTGCCCAACTACTGCGTGTCGCAAGCCGAAAAGGTCATCCCCGCCGCCGACCTGTCCCAGCAAATCTCCACCGCCGGCATGGAGGCCTCGGGCACCGGAAACATGAAATTCGCCCTCAACGGCGCGCTCACCATCGGCACCCTCGACGGGGCCAACATCGAAATCATGCAGGAAGTGGGCGCGGACAACATCTTCATCTTCGGCCTAACCGCCCCCGAAGTCGAAGCCGCCCGGGCCGGGGGCCTCGACCCGCGCCGCCGCGTGGCCGACGACCCGGAACTGGCCGAAGCCCTGGACATGATCGGACGCGGCTACTTCGTCCCGAACGAACCCGACCTGTTCGCCCCCATCGTCGACAATCTGCTGGGCCACGGCGACTACTACTGCATAACCGCCGACTACCGCCCCTGCATCGAAGCCCAGGACCGGGTCAACGCCCTTTACCTCGACCCCGAAGCCTGGACCCGCACCTCCATCCTCAATACCGCCAACATGGGCTATTTCTCCAGCGACCGCGCCGTCATGGAATACGCCCGCAACATCTGGCGCATCGCCCCGCTCGGCGAATAGCGGAGGGCGGGAAGAAGGGAGGAAGGGAGCGGGGCTCCGCCCCGGACCCTGGCAGGGGCGCCGCCCCGGACCCCGCCGAGGGGCCACGGGCCCCCCGGGCCCCCCTTCTCGGCTCTGGCCTGGCGAGGATGACGTTGGCTGGCGAGAGGGCGGCTGGATAAAGATGGAGTCGGAATTTGTCGGGACGCTGCCGCCGCTTCGCGGCAGGCTCGTCCCAAGCAAATTCCGACTCCACCACGCCGGTCGCCCCAAAGGGGCGACATTCGGAAAGCTGTTTTCTTAAAATGCGGCGCTTCGCCGC
Source organism: Solidesulfovibrio fructosivorans JJ] (assembly GCF_000179555.1). NCBI lineage: Bacteria > Pseudomonadati > Thermodesulfobacteriota > Desulfovibrionia > Desulfovibrionales > Desulfovibrionaceae > Solidesulfovibrio > Solidesulfovibrio fructosivorans. The sequence goes on along the minus strand of NZ_AECZ01000002.1, from coordinate 3,827 downwards.
TGGCGCGGTTGTTGCCGCAATCGTGTCCGGCGTCGAGGCGCGAAGCGCCTCGTGTCGCCGGGCCGATTGCGGCAACAAGACAAACACGAACACCACCAACCCCACTCCCGCCTTACCATCCCAACCCGGTAAAGGGGGGTCCGGGGGGCATCAAGCCCCCCGGCGGAGAGGTGCAGGAGAGGCGGAGCCTCTCCTGCCGGGTCCAGGGCGGAGCCCTGGCCTGGCAGCCCCCCCGTTACACCGGGCAGTCGCCCTGGCCGAGGCAGTAGTCCTCGACGAAGCGGCCGATCTGGATGCCGAGGGAGACGCACTGGATGCCGTTTTGGCAGTCGTCGGCGTCTTTTTTGGACAGGTGGGTGGACAGGGTATGCTTGCCGTGGGTCATGGTGACGAGCCAGTCGCCGGTGGCCGCGTCTTCGGCCACGGACACGGCGATGCCGTGTTTGCTTATTTCGGGGTACAGGGAGGCGATGGACTGGGCCAGTTTTTTCGGATCGGACATGGGGAGGCTCCTTTGCAACGCATGGTTCAAGGGCGTCTGCCATGGGGCAGGCGTAAAAAGGACCTTGCCTATTGTCTGACCGAAAGCGACGGCGGGGTCAACAAGCGGCGGGGATCAGGCGTCGCGGGCGAGCAGGAGCCGGTTGACGTCCATTTCGGGCCGGATGTCGCTCGAGATATGGAAGAAGGCGTAAAGGTCGCGCAGGCGCAGCTCGTCGGCCACGGCCGGCACGGGGTTGGCGAGGATGAGGCGTCGGCCTTTGGTGGCCAGGGCGGTTTGCAGCCGCACCAGGGCGCCGACGCCGCAGCTGTCCATGGCCGGGACCTGGCTCAAGTCCAGCACGCTGACGGCGATGCGGCCGAGGCTGGCAGCTTCGAGGATGGCGGCTTCGAGTTCCAGGGCCTGCTGGCCGCCGAGCACGGCGTCCATTCGGGCCCACAGGACGCCCTGGCTGTTGGTGAGGGTGATGCGGCTCATGGATGGCGGTTGTTCCGTGGTCATGGGGCCGGGCCGGGGCTGGGATGCACCCGTCACCGCGACGCGACCGTTCGGTCACAATAGTCGAAAGCCGCCGTCACAGGCAAGGCAAAGCGAGATTTTGGATGAAATCCTTTTAAAACAAATTGTTAACGTGAAGAAATCCTTCTTGAAAAGGTCCATTCCTCTCGCGCGCGCCCTTTCCCGGGTTTGCCGGCAGGCAGGGGTTGGCGCGGACAACAGCCTGTCGCCATTGAAAATCCTGGGAGGGTGGCCCGGGGAAAATCCCGTTGTGGGGCGAGGCTTCCCCCGAACGCCGCAAACAAAAACGCGCCGGCGGAGCCGGCGCGTCGGGATCATGAAGCGGGGGGATGGCGGGCTATTTGTAATAGGAGAGGAGGTTGAAGGAGGAGTAGCCGTTGTCCGGATTTTCGGCGTAGCGGCAACCCAGGCTGTTGTCCTCATCCTTGAAGTGAATGTCTTTTTGGGAATTGCGATAAAAGGAGCACTCGTTGTTGTTGCAAACGAGAATTTCGCCCCAGCCCGATTCCGGGGGCCCCAGCCAGGACTCGAGTTTCGCCCCGCAATGCGGGCAATAGCGGTCTTCAAGCATCTGCGTCTCCTTGTGCGCGCATCAGCCGCCGGGTGGACGGCCGGAAGCTTTCTGGAAAATAGGCACGATCGGGCGGGCGTCAACCGCCCGGACCGCGTCGGCGGCCCGGACGGCGTACGCGAAAGACTAGAAGTTGTCTTTGGCCCAGTACAGCAGGTGGTGGTTGGCGGCGAGGCGGTCGATGACGCTTTGGGCCTGAGCGTCGTCGATGGGATGCACGCGGATGTAGACCGTGCGCCGGCCGGGGGCGGCCTCGTCATAGGACGTCAGGATGCTGATGATGCGCACGTCGTGGGTCTTGAGGTCGTCGAGCACGCTTTTGAGGCTGCCCGAGATGTCGGGCAGGTCCAGGGCGAATTGCAGGCCGCCGTTCAAGACGCCGGTGATACTGACGAGCACCTTGAAGATGTCGCTGTCAGTGATGACGCCGACCACTTTGTTGTCGTCGTCGACGACGGGCAGCCCGCCGACGTTGTGGCGCAAAAGCAGCACGGCCGCCTTTTCCACGGTGTCGTCCGGCGTGACGGCGACCACGGTCTTGGTCATGATGTCGCCGATCTTTATTTCGGAAAGCAGGTAGTACAGCTCATGCATGTCAAGCGTCGTGGCCTTGGAGGGCGAGGCTTCCTTGATGTCCCGATCGGACACGATGCCGACCAGCCGGCCGTTGTCGTCCACGACGGGCAGCCTATGGTACCCGTTTTCCTTCATCATTTTCGCCGCCTTCATGATGGAGGTGGCGGGCTTGGCCGTGACCGGGGATTTGCTCATCCAATCCTTAATCAGCATGTGCGTCTCCTTGTCGGTCCTTGAGGATGGGCCGCTTGTGGTATATGGCCCGGGTGTCACGCGGCGGCGAAGCGCCGGCAACGGTCACTTCCTTATACGTGATTGCGCCGTGATTTCAAGCCATTCACCCCTCTCCCGGGCAACGAAAGGAAACCATCCATCATGAAGGCATTGGTCTATCGCCGCAGCGTCGCGCGCTATCTCGCCTGCGCCGCCGCCTCGCGGATCGCGCCCAGGCGCTTTTTTCCCTGGCTGGCCCCGCTGGGCCTGGCCACCGTGCCCTTCGATCCGCCCAAGGGCTGGCTGCCGCTTGTTCCCCGGATGTGCGGCATCTGCGGCTCGGACCTCGGGCTCTTGCGCGGCAAGGAATCGCCGCTGCTCGAACCCTACGCCAGCCTGCCCTTCATTTTGGGCCACGAGATGGTGGCCGGTCTGGCCGAGGACGCGCCGGAAATCGGCCTTGCCGCCGGGGCGCGGGTGGTGGTCGAGCCGGGACTCCCCTGCGCCGTGCGGGGATTGCCCCCGTGCGGACCGTGCAGCCAGGGGCATTACAACCGCTGCGAGCGTTTTCTCGACGGCGACCTGCCGCCGGGGTCGTTTCTGGGCTTTACCCGCCGCGCCGGCGGGGCCATGGCCGAACGCACGGCCGCGCATCCTTCGCGCATCCTGCCGGTGCCGGACGGACTCTCCGACGAGGAGGCGGTGCTGACCGACTCCCTGGCCTCGGCGCTCCAGCCCGTGCTCGAGCATTTCCCGGCCCCGGGGGCGACGGTGCTGGTCATGGGCGCGGGCATCTTGGGCCAGCATGTGGTGCGCTGCCTGCGCGGGCTCGGCAGCGACGCCAAAGTGCTGGTCACGGCGCGCCATCCCGCGCAGGCGGCCCTGGCCGAGGCCGGCGGCGCGGACGCCATCGTTCGGGCGAAAAACAAAAAGGATCTGGCCGCGGCCGTCGACGGGCGCTTCGTGGCCACGAGCCTCGGCGGCGGCAACATCGAGGGCGGCGTGGACATGGTCTTCGACTGCGTGGGCGCGTCGTCCACCTTCGAGACCGGGCTGCTGGCCCTTCGCGCCGGCGGCAAATACGTCATGGTCGGAGCCGGGGCGCGCCTGAAGGATGTGGATATTTCCAGCCTGTGGTTCCGGGAGCTGACCGTGGCCGGGTCGTCGGGCTGCGCCGAAGCGCCCGATCCGCGCCGCCCCGGGCAGCGCGTGCGCACCTACGCCCTGGCCCTCGAACTTCTCGCCTCGGGCCGCTACCCGACCGAGGGCCTGCTCACCCACACCTTCCGCCTGGAAGCCTACGCCGACGCCTTTCGCACCGCCTTCGACAAGCGCGCCACAGGCAGCGTCAAGGTGGCGTTCGATTTAAGGTAGGAGGAGGTGGGACGCCTCCGGCGGCCGGGGGGAAACTTTTTGAAAAAAGTTTCCCCCCGGACCCCCCTTCAA